>DXGZ01000105.1 GCA_019113645.1 Candidatus Mediterraneibacter vanvlietii
ATGAGCGATGCTCTGAGATGGATAAAAAATTTATTTTTGCAATGGTGAAATGCGGGGAATTACCGTGCACTATATCAAATGTTGCAAATAATTTACACAAAAGTGTAACTTCAATATCTACGACACGGGCGCAGCTTATTAATAAAGGGATAATATTCCCGGTTCGATACAAAGAACTGGATTTTACGGTCCCGGAATTTGATGGCTTTATAAAAAGACTCGGTGAGTATCAACAGTGGTGTGAGGAAAATTAGCTGTGGAAATTAAGGCATTGGATTCACCCATTGGATCAGTGATATATCTTCGCGGCGCAATGATGCGGGGCAGTCAGCCCCGCTTATTTTATTCGGAAACTTTATTATACTCCACACGCTCTGCAATCTTTTTAAATTGATCCTTTAATTCTTTCAGCAGCAATTCCGCAACAGGAGTAAACACCTGATATTTTTTCCAGATTACATACATTTTCGTTTTCAGAGGCGGATCCAGCGGGCGGAAACAGAGTTCGCTGTCAGTGCCGGTATCTATGATCTGGTCGAAGGTAAGCATATAAGCGAGCCCTTCTTTGACAAAGACCGAGCCGTTGTAGGCGAGGTTCAGTGTGCCGGTAAGATTGAGCATATCGGCTTTTTCACCGCACCAGCGGGGAAGGTCGAATTTCATCCCCTGTGCGGAACAGATCAGTTCGAGCCCGAGAAGATCTTCGATACGGATACATTTCTTTTGGGCAAGAGGATCTTCCTTTTTCATTATGAGCCCCCAGGTATCTGCTTCGGGGATTTCGAGATAATTATATTTGGACAGATTGGGCGGCTCTGCGATAACCGCAAAGTCCAGCAGTCCTTTGTCCAGCCTTTCTACTACCTGCTCTGTGTTGCCGCTGGTGAGGTGATAGCGGAACAGAGGGGAGATTTCCTTGAGTTTTTTGATCGCGCGCGCCAGGTATTTGATCTGGAAGGATTCCGCGCAGCCGATATGTACTTCGCCGCCCGAGATATCATCGAGAGATTTGAATTCCTGCTCGGTCTTCTCTACCATGTCCAGGATGTCTTCCGCTCTTTTGCGGAGCAGCAGTCCCTCGTCTGTCAGGCTGAGGCTGGAGCTGCCCCTATGGAAGAGTTTTTTTCCGAGTTCCAGTTCCAGGTCTTTGATCTGTTTTGATAAAGTAGGCTGTGAAACATGAAGCGTCTCAGCGGCGCGGGACATGTTCCCGGCTCTTGCGATCTCTAAAAAATAACGCAAAACACGAAGTTCCATAGAGCGTATCTCCTTAACTGTAATCTATATAGGCAGTGCCGGTATAAGTCTAACCAGGATAAGCGCGGGCACAAGTACAACCAATATAAGTATAAAAAGGGAGAGATATTCCTGTCAAGAATAACGTGATATGAATTATAAATCTTAGACATGTTATTTTCGCGTGTTTATACTAAGGGCGAATAAGAAGGGATACAGGCGCTTCAGAGCGGTATGAGAATGTATTGCCTGTATTGGAAAGAGAAGGAGATACGATTTATGGAATTAAATGAATTTTTAGATCATGTAAATGCGGGAAAACGGGTAAGCGCAGGAACAGACGCTCACCGGTATATGGTGAAACTGTCTTATGAGGCGATGAAAATCACTTCTGTCCTTAATCAGAGCTGGCATGAACCGGAAGAGATCCGAAGTCTGATGGAGCGGCTCACAGGTCAGCCGGTGGATCCGAGCTTTACGATGTTTCCGCCTTTTTACACGGATTGCGGAAAGAATCTGCATATTGGGAAAAATGTGTTTATCAACTGCTGCTGTCACTTTCAGGATCAGGGAGGCATCACGATCGGCGACGGCTCTCTGATCGGTTCTCATGTGGTGCTCGCAACGATCAATCACGAACAGAATCCCGGGAAGAGGGGCGATAATCTGCCTGCACCGATTCATATCGGGAAAAATGTATGGATCGGTTCCCGGTCTGTCATTCTTCCGGGCGTCACGATCGGCGACGGAGCCATTGTTGCGGCGGGAGCTGTGGTGACAAAGGATGTCCCGGCCAATAAGGTTGTGGGAGGTGTCCCGGCGAAAGTGATAAAGGAGATAAACGCGGGTTAATCCCGCTCATCCGGTATAACAAGGTTTTGCCGCCCGGTGAGCTCATCCAGAGAAATTCCAAAATAATCCGCCACACGGATCAGGACATAGATATCCGGAACTGTGACTCCTCTTTCGTAGGCGGAAAGTGTCTGCCGCCGGATGTTCAGCTTGACGGCGAGTACGTCCTGCTTCAGATCCTGCTGTCTTCTCAGCCTTCTGATGTTTTCTCCGATTGTATTTTTTCCCATGGCGCTGTCCTGCTTGGGTGAAGATACAGGGGCTGTTTCCTGTATTCTGCATACCAGCTTTTCCCTTTTGAATGATTTCGGCCGGATATTCGGCGCGGCTGTAGAACAGTGCGGGGAATCCGGCAGATTTTCCCTGATTCTATTTTAACATTATTCTCTGTCCATGTTGTTTGATATCCAGAATATGAGTGCCACAATACATTGCATTCGGATAGCACGCCTGAATCTATCGGATAAAATAGATGGTAATATATGTAAATTACTAAAGGGTGTGACATACATTGGATAACCGGATCAAAGAACTTCGCAACGAAAAAGGCATCAGGCAGCAGGATCTTGCAGGAGCACTCAATCTCTCGCAGCAGACGATCAGCAGGATAGAGAACGGGCACAATTCATTGCCGGCAGATATTCTCATTGATTTGGCAAAGTATTTCCGTGTATCGGTCGATTATATATTAAAACTTTCTGATTCAAGAATGACTCAGGAATACCGGATAGAAGCAGAACGGAACATGGCGGAAAAGGCGGATTTTTTTCATGCGTATGCCCGGCTGAACCGGACGAATCAGGAACTTCTGACACACCTGATGACACAGTTGGAAGAACAACAGGAGAAAAAAAGATGAATTTAGAAAAAGAAAGAATCAAATGTTGATTTTTTCTTTTTTTTATTGCCTTCTGTGCTATAATTACAATAATTTAAGGAAACTCGCAAATAATATCTGAATAAGGCAGATGGAGGGAAACTTATGTTAGAAAAAGTTGATCTGACGAAGAAAATATCAAAGGAGGAGTATAAAGAGAAAATGCCTCAGCTGGAAGCACGGCTCGGACGGCTTCAGAGGGAATGCAAAGCGCTGGGGATTCCTGTCCTGATTGTATTCGAAGGTTTTGGCGCAGCGGGAAAAGGACTGCAGATCGGCCGCCTGATCCAGAGCATGGATCCGAGAGGATTTGAGGTGCATCCGATTAAAAATGAGACAGAGGAAGAAAGGATGCATCCGTTTATGTGGAGGTTCTGGACGAAGACTCCGGCGAGAGGAAGAGTGGCGATCTTTGACGGAAGCTGGTATCGGCGAGTACTGATCGACCGGTTTGAAAAACGCACGAAGAACAAGGATCTGCCTGCTGCTTTCCACTCGATCAATTCCTTTGAGGAACAGCTGGCAGAGGACGGCAACCTGATTATTAAACTTTTTCTCGATATAGACAAGAAAGAACAGAAGAAAAGGTTTGACAAACTTGCGAAAAACAAGGAGACGGCATGGAGAGTCAGCCAGGGAGACAGAGAAAGAAATGCCAGGTATGACGAGTATGCGGCCATGATGGAGGACATGCTGTTTAAGACGGATACGGATTATGCGCCGTGGACAATCATCGAAGCCATGGACAGAAGATTTGCCACAGTGAAGATCTATACAACTGTGATCAAGGCAATGGCGGATCAGATTGAGCTTGTGAAGGCGCAGAATGAGAAGAAGGCTGCTGCGAAGGCCGAGAAGGAGGCTGCTGCGGCTGACGGAAAAGAGCCGGATCTGTTTGGGGAGATTGCCAGAGAGGCGGGCGATGACATGAAGGATCTGCAGGTGTCGATTCTCTCCAGAGCGGATCTCTCCCTTTCCTATACGAGGGAAGAATACAGGGAGAAGCTGGACAAGTTTCAGAAAAAACTGGAGAAACTGCACGGTGAGCTCTATCGCCGCAGGATCCCGGTTATTCTCGGATTCGAGGGATGGGATGCCGGTGGAAAAGGCGGAGCGATCAAACGTCTGACTGCAAAGATGGATCCTCGGGGATATGTTGTGAATCCGACCGCGTCTCCGAATGACATCGAAAAAGCGCATCACTATCTCTGGAGATTCTGGCGCGCCATGCCCAAAGACGGTCATGTGGCGATCTTTGACCGGACATGGTACGGCAGGGTGATGGTTGAGAGGATCGAGGGCTTCTGTACTGCTGAGGAGTGGAAGAGAGCCTACAAGGAAATCAATGATATGGAGAAAGATTTATACGATGCCGGAGCGGTTGTGATCAAATTCTGGATGCACATTGACAAGGACGAACAGGAGAGAAGGTTCAAAGAACGTCAGGAAAATCCGGAAAAGCAGTGGAAGATCACGGATGAGGACTGGAGAAACCGCGAGAAATGGGATCAGTATGAGGAGGCGGTCAACGAGATGCTGATGCGGACCTCCACAGATTACGCTCCATGGGTTGTAGTGGAAGGAAACGATAAATATTATGCGCGGGTGAAAGTGCTCAAGACTGTTGTTGATGCAATCGAGGAGAGATTGAAGGAGAAGGAATAGTATGACGATCAGAGAGCAGCTTGAGGAGAGGGAGGTTGAGTATTTAAGTCCCTACGCAGCACTCAGCAGAGAATCAAAAGGCAGAATGCGCCCGGAGGCGCAGTGTGATATCCGCCCGGTCTTTCAGAGAGACCGGGACCGGATACTCCACTGCAAGGCGTTTCGCCGTCTGAAACAGAAAACACAGGTTTTTTTACTCCCAAAGGGAGATCATTACAGAACACGTCTGACACATACTCTTGAAGTATCCCAGAATGCAAGAACAATTGCAAAAGCGCTCCGGCTCAACGAGGATCTGGTGGAGGCGATCGCCCTGGGCCATGATCTTGGGCACACTCCGTTCGGCCATGCGGGTGAGAGGGCGCTCAATCATGTGTATCATTTTTCCCATAACAGGCAGAGTCTCCGGGTTGTGGACTGCATCGAGAAGGAGGGACGGGGGTTAAACCTGACCTGGGAGGTGCGGGACGGAATTTTGAACCATCAGACCGCCGGGCATCCCCATACGCTGGAAGGACAGGTGCTCCGGCTCTCGGACAAGCTCGCCTATATCAACCACGATATGGACGATGCCATCCGGGCGGGGATACTCACGGAAGAGGATATCCCTGCGGATATCAGGAACAGGCTTGGGAACTCCTGCAAGGCGCGGCTGAACAGCCTGGTGCATGACGTGATTATCAACAGTATGGACCGGCCGGAGATCTGCATGTCGCCGGAAGTGGAGCGCGCGATGACAGATCTGCGCAAATTCATGTTTGAAAATGTCTATCTTAATCCAAAGGCAAAAGGGGAAGAGGACAAGGCGGTACATATGATAGAACAGCTTTTTGACTATTATATGAGCCATCCCGAAGCCCTTCCGCAACGGTTCCAGAATGCCCTGGAAACTACGGATACACCGATGGAGCAGATCGTCTGTGACCACATAGCCGGAATGACGGATTCCTATGCTGTGAAGAAATTTCAGGATTATTTTGTGCCCGAACAATGGAAAATTTAAAAAAATAAAGGAAACCAAAAACTTTTGTCGAATATATAGTATAGGGTATTCTTTTATGGAGGCAGAACATGTACTATCCAGAGGAACTGATTGAAGAGATAAGGACGAGAAATGATATAGTAGATGTGATTTCCGGCTATGTAAGACTGCAGAAAAAGGGCAGCTCCTACTTCGGGCTGTGCCCGTTCCACAATGAAAAATCGCCGTCGTTTTCCGTGAGCAGGCAGAAGCAGATGTATTACTGCTTCGGGTGCGGAGCCGGCGGCAATGTATTCACATTCCTGATGGAATATGAGAACTTCTCTTTTGTGGAGGCGGTGAAATATCTGGCGGACCGGGCGGGGATTGACCTGCCGGAGATGGAATACTCAAAAGAGGCAAAAGAAAAAGCAGACTTAAGAACCGCGATTCTTGAAGTAAACAAAGAGGCGGCAAAGTATTTTTACGTACAGCTCAAATCCGGGCGTGGAACCCAGGCTTATACATATCTGAAGGACAGGGGGCTGTCCGATGAGACGATCAAGGCGTTCGGTCTGGGATATTCCAACAAATTCAGTGATGATCTCTATAAGTATCTGAGAGAGAAGGGCTATACGGAAGAACTGATCCGACAGGCGGGGCTGATTAATACGGATGAACGGCAGGGCGTATATGACAAGTTCTGGAACCGTGTCATTTTTCCGATCATGGATGTGAACAACCGGGTGATCGGTTTTGGCGGCAGGGTGATGGGCGACGCGAAGCCGAAGTATCTGAATTCACCGGAAACTCCGGTGTTTGATAAAAGCCGGAATCTGTATGGACTGAACCGGGCGAGAACTTCGAGAAAGCCATATTTTCTCCTGTGTGAGGGATATATGGATGTGATTTCCCTGCATCAGGCCGGATTTACTAATGCGGTGGCTTCTCTGGGGACGGCCCTCACCTCTGGTCATGCGTCCCTGATCAAACGCTATGTCAAGGAAGTCTACCTGACTTACGACAGCGATGAGGCGGGAACAAGGGCAGCACTGCGTGCGGTTCCGATATTGAGAGAAGCGGGCATCTCCGCCAAAGTAGTCCGCATGGATCCCTACAAGGATCCGGATGAGTTTATCAAGAATCTGGGAGCGGAAGAATATGAGAAGCGGATCGGGAATGCACGGAACGGGTTCATGTTCACGCTTGAAATGCTGGAGAAGAACTATGATATGGCGTCTCCGGAAGGAAAGACGGATTTCTTCCGGGAAGTGGCGGGAAGGCTCCTTGTGTTTGAAGATGAACTGGAGCGGAACAACTACATAGAAGCCGTATCTTCGGCATACAGGGTCAGCCCTGAGAGCCTGCAGAAACTGGTGGCAAAGACTGCGGTGAACGCGGGAATGGCAAAACCGGTGTCACGTCCGAAGCGTGCGGAGGGATCCGGGGAAGGAAGGAAGAAGGAGGATGGAATCCTTACATCACAGAAAGCCCTCCTTACCTGGATGATTGAAAATGACAGGCTGTTTGGGAAGATCAGCAGCTATATCAGTCCGGATGATTTTACAGGAGAGATCTACCAGACGGTTGCCCGGCTCCTCTATGAGCAGCACGAGCGGGGCGAGCTGAATCCGGCGCAGATTCTGAACCATTTCACCGAGGAGGAAGAACACCGGGAGGCGGCGTCACTGTTCCACACAAAGATCCGCGAGCTGCGGACTAAGGAAGAAGAGGAGCAGGCGCTCAAGGATACGATCCTCAGAGTGAAGGCCCACAGTATCGATTACAGGACGAAAAATCTCGATCCTGCGGATATGGCTGGGCTGCAGCGGCTGATGGAAGAAAAGCGGAAGCTTGAGGACTTAAGGAAACTGCATATTTCTATTGATTAAGGATAAAATAAAACAAGATAGCCCGTGCTTACGCGCAGGCGAAGGAAGGATGGACACATGGAAGAAAACGCAAAGAAATTTCTGGAAAAATTGAACGAACTGGTAGCTATGGGCAAGAAGAAAAAGAGCATACTGGATGTTCAGGAGATCAATGATTTCTTTACAGATATGGAACTCTCGACCGATCAGATGGAAAAAGTGTTCGACTATCTGGAGTCGAACAACATCGACGTGCTCCGGATCAGCGGAGACACGGATGATGATCCGGATGTCGATCTGGACGGAATCATATCTGAAGAGGACGAGGTGGATATGGAGAATATCGACCTGTCCGTTCCGGAAGGTGTAAGTATCGAAGATCCGGTCCGTATGTATCTCAAGGAGATCGGAAAAGTCCCCCTTCTGAGTGCTGAGCGCGAGATTGAGCTTGCGAAACGGATGGAAGAAGGCGATGAGGATGCGAAGAAAGAGCTTGCCGAGGCGAACCTCCGTCTTGTTGTCAGCATTGCGAAGCGTTATGTGGGAAGAGGAATGCTGTTCCTTGACCTGATTCAGGAAGGGAATCTCGGACTGATCAAGGCAGTTGAGAAGTTCGACTACCACAAAGGATACAAGTTCAGTACTTACGCGACATGGTGGATCCGCCAGGCGATCACAAGGGCGATCGCTGATCAGGCGAGAACAATCCGTATTCCGGTACACATGGTGGAGACAATCAACAAATTGATCCGTGTGTCGAGACAGCTTCTCCAGGAACTGGGACGAGAGCCGCTTCCGGAAGAGATCGCAAAAGAGCTGGACATGCCTGTTGAGCGTGTGCGTGAGATCCTTAAGATTTCCCAGGAGCCGGTATCTCTGGAGACACCGATTGGCGAGGAGGAGGACAGCCATCTGGGAGACTTTATCCAGGATGACAATGTTCCGGTACCGGCTGAGGCGGCTGCCCAGACACTTTTGAAGGAGCAGCTTGACGAGGTGCTGGATACGCTGACAGAGAGAGAGCAGAAAGTGCTCCGTCTCAGATTCGGTATGAATGACGGCCGCGCCCGCACGCTGGAAGAGGTCGGCAAGGAATTCGATGTAACAAGAGAGCGTATCCGCCAGATCGAGGCGAAGGCGCTGAGAAAACTGCGTCATCCGAGCAGAAGCAGAAAACTCAGAGATTATCTTGACTAGAGCGCGGGGATCAGGTGATCCGGATAAATTTGGAGAGAACAGATGGAACTTTCAATGAGACTACAGGCGGTCGCTGATCTGGTGACCGCCGGCAGCAGGCTTGCGGATATCGGCACTGATCACGCCTATATTCCCATTTATCTGTTGGAAAAAGGAACTGTGACAGAAGCGTTCGCCATGGATGTGAACCCGGGACCTCTTAAGAGGGCGGAGGAGAATATCAGGGAACACGGACTGACAGAGGGAATACAGACCCGGCTGTCGGACGGATTTTCCGCGATGAAACCCGGGGAAGCAGATTCGGCCGTGATTGCGGGAATGGGCGGAAATCTTGTGATCCGCATCCTGAGCGAGGGAAGAGATGTTGTGTCCTGCCTGCGTGAGTGTGTTCTTCAGCCCCAGTCTGAGATAGAAAAAGTGAGAGCCTTTCTTTTAGAGGAAGGTTTTTTCTTTATCAGTGAAAATATGGTTGAAGAAGATGGAAAATACTATCCGATGATGAAGGTAAAGCCGCCGGGAAGCGGGAAAGACACATCGGGAAGAAGCCCGGAGTCCTGGACCGGGACGGAGCTGAAATACGGAAAACTCCTTCTTGAGGGACGGCATCCGGTGCTTCGCAGGTACCTGGAAAAAGAAATTGAAATTCGCCGGGAGATACTGAAGAATCTGTCCGGCAATGATTCAGAGAGAGCCAGGGAGCGGGCAGAGGAACTGAACCGCGAACTGGCATGTGCCAAGAAAGGGATGAATTATTATGTTGTGCAGTGAGGTTATACAGGTGATTGAGGCTGCGTTTCCAAGAAATGCGGCTCTTGATTTTGACAATGTGGGACTGCTCGCAGGGCGGAGCGGTAAGGAAGTGGAAAGAGTGTATCTGGCGCTGGACGCCACGGACGCAGTGATTGAACGTGCCATAGAGTGGGGCGCCGATATGCTGATTACACATCATCCGCTTGTCTTTTCACCGCTGAAACGGGTGACAGATGAAGATTTCATCGGGAAACGGCTTGTGAAACTGATTCAAAATGACATATCTTACTATGCAATGCATACAAATTATGATGTGCTTGGCATGGCGGAGCTTTCTGAGAAGATTTTGGGAATCCGGGATGCGCAGGTGCTGGAGGTGACCTCTGAAAACGGTGGGAATCCGGAGGGAATCGGAAGGATCGGATATCTTGAGAAACCGATGACTCTGGAAGAATGCTGCGTCTATGTAAAGCATAAACTGAATCTGGGAAGTCTGAAAGTGTTCGGGGATATGGAACGGCAGGTATCCAGAATCGCCATTTCTCCGGGATCCGGGAAGAGTATGATCGGCATTGCCATAGAGAAGGGGGCGGATGTGCTTGTGACCGGAGATATCGGGCATCATGAAGGTCTGGATGCCGTGGAGCAGGGGCTGTGCATCATCGACGCGGGACATTACGGGACGGAGTATATTTTCCTTGACGATATGAAGCAGTTCCTGGGGGACAGACTTCCGGTGCTGGAAGTGACCGCGGAACCAGTGATTCATCCGTTCCAGGTTGTATAGGAATTCTGATGAGCTTTTTATAAGCATAAAACAGGGGCGCGAAGCGCAGGAGGAGAATGAATTGGCAGAGATATTCTACAGCGTTACAGTTGATGGCAGTACGAAAGAATACCCGGCCGGAACTACTTATCTGAGCATAGCGGAAGAGGTACAGAACCGGTATGAACACGAGATCGTCCTTGTATTTGTGGATGGTTTTCATCTTCAGGAGCTTGCGAAAACCGTGCAGAAGGACTGCGCGCTTACATTTGTCACCACAGCGGATGCAATCGGGCACGAAGCTTATAAGAGAAGTATGTGTTTCCTTCTCGTGAAAGCGGTTCATGATGTGGCGGGGCATGACAGGATCGAGCGTGTCAGAATCCATTTTTCACTGGATAAAGGGTATTACTGTACCCTGACTGGTCAGGTGGCTCTTGACGAAGCTTTTCTTGAGAGAGTGGATCGCCGCATGAGGGAGCTTTGTGAAGCGCGTGTGCCGATACGGAAACGCTCCATCCACACGGATGATGCGGTTGAACTCTTCCACAGGCTTGGTATGTATGATAAAGAACGGCTTTTTGAATACCGGCGGGTATCAAAGGTCAATATTTACAGTATCAATGAGTTTGAGGATTACTATTACGGGTACATGGTTCCTGATGCCGGGTATCTGAAGTATTTTTCTCTGCATCTGTATGACAGGGGATTCGTGATTCAGATGCCGGTAAAAGAAGAGCCAGAGACAGTTCCGGAGTTTAAGACCGGTCCGAAGCTTTTCCAGGTCCTGAAAAAATCAGTTGAATGGGGAGACTGTCAGGAGATTGATACAGTGGGAGCTTTGAATGACATGGTGACGAAAAATGACATGCGGGAGGTTGTCCTTGTCCAGGAGGCTCATC
This sequence comes from Candidatus Mediterraneibacter vanvlietii, assembly GCA_019113645.1. GTDB lineage: Bacteria > Bacillota > Clostridia > Lachnospirales > Lachnospiraceae > Mediterraneibacter > Mediterraneibacter vanvlietii. Next base: position 11,078 of record DXGZ01000105.1, read on the forward strand.
AGGAGCGGCAGATCGGAGAGATCGCAAAGCAGATTTCCGAACGGGGAGACGCAAGGTTTATTCTGATTGCCGGACCTTCCTCATCGGGAAAAACAACATTTTCCCACCGGCTTTCCATCCAGCTTCGTGTCAATGGATTTAAGCCTCATCCAATCGCGGTAGATAATTATTTTGTTGACCGGGAACACACTCCGCGGGATGAAAACGGCAACTATAATTTCGAGTGTCTGGAAGCTATTGATATCGACCGGTTCAATGAAGATATGGACGCTCTCTTAAAAGGAAAAGAAGTGTATCTTCCGATTTTTGATTTTAAGACAGGAAAAAGAAAATACGAGACCCGGCCGAAAAAAATGGGCGAACAGGATATCCTTGTGATCGAAGGAATCCACTGTCTGAACCCGAAACTTACCGAAGCGATGAAGGATGAAAATAAATTCAAAATCTATATCAGCGCGCTGACCCAGCTGAATATCGACGAGCATAACCGTATCCCGTCCAGGGACGGACGTCTGATCCGCAGGCTGGTCAGGGATGCCCGCACGAGAGGATCGTCCGCCACGCGCACGATATCCATGTGGCCGTCAGTCAGAAGGGGCGAGGAAGAAAATATATTCCCGTTCCAGGAACAGGCGGATGTGATGTTTAACTCCTCCCTGCTCTATGAGCTTGCGGTATTAAAACAGTATGTGGAACCGCTTCTTTTTGCTGTTGACAAAGATTCTGAGGAATATCTGGAGGCAAAAAGACTTCTGAAATTCTTTGATTACTTTGTGGGAATCGGCAGCGAATATGTGCCTACGAACTCCCTTCTCAGGGAATTCATAGGCGGCGGCTGCTTCAGAGTGTGATGGAATCTGGCGAAGCGAAGCGTATTCCCGAGTGTAACTGAACTGGTGGAGCATATGAGAAAATCCCTGCTTTACTGCAGGTAGATTTTCCTGATATGCTCCATTTTTGCACCCATATTCTGCAGAAGAAGATCTGCAAGAGTGATCGCTGTCATGGATTCGACAACGACAACGGCGCGGGGAACGATCACCGGGTCGTGGCGCCCGAGCACTGTGATATCCGTATCCTCTCCGGAGGTGTTTACTGTCTGCTGTGTCCGTGAGATAGAGGAGGTCGGTTTGATGGCGGCGCGCAGAATCAGGCGGGAACCATCGCTCATCCCGCCGAGTGTTCCGCCGGCATGGTTGCTGCGTTTGCAGACAGCGCCATGATCCATGTAAAAAGGATCATTATTGATGCTTCCGCGGGATGCGGATGCGGAAAAACCATCGCCGATCTCAACACCTTTTACCGCGCCGATCGACATGACAGCCTGCGCGAGAAGCGCATCCAGCTTGTCGAAAACAGGCTCGCCGAGTCCGACCGGGAGTCCGTCCGCGATACATTCCACGATGCCGCCGCAGGAATCTTTCTCCGCCATCAGGGAGGAGATATATTCACCTGCCTGCTCTGCAACGGCGTTGTTCGGCATGTAAAGACTGTTTTCCGGAATCTCGGAATAGCGATACTCTTCAGTGGGTACTGTATATGGTCCCACTGATTTGGTGTAGGCACACACGCGGACGCCGAGCTCGTTAAGTAATTTGGATGCGACCGCGCCTGCGGCCACCCGTCCGATTGTCTCACGTCCTGAAGAACGGCCCCCTCCCCGGTAATCTCTTATCCCGTATTTTTCCGTGAACGGATAGTCCGCATGTCCGGGGCGGTAGAGCGTGGCGATATTGCCGTAGTCACGGGAACGTTGATCCTGGTTGCGGACAAGTACAGAGATCGGCGTGCCGGTCGTCATTCCCTCGAAAATGCCGGATAATATTTCCACAGTATCAGATTCGTTTCGTTTTGTAGTATATTTGCTCTGACCGGGTTTCCTTCTGTCAAGAAATTTCTGAATATCGGTTTCATTAAGCGGCAGTCCGGCAGGACAGCCATCGATCACAGCACCAACGCCTGAACCATGGGATTCGCCCCAGGTTGTGATGCGGAATAATTTTCCATATGTTGAGCCACTCATAGATGTTTCTCCTTTCGTTGTCAGGTAATACACTGGAAACATTATATAGGAAGATACCCGATTTTGACAAGTATACGTTCCAAAATGCTGATTTTTTAAAGGTTTGTATCATATTTTAAAAAAGTTTTAAGAAATAATTATTGTCTGTACATTTCAGATTTTTCGTAATATAATGGTGCACAGATATTGAAATGGGGAGAGATGATTAACTGATGAGCAATAAAGAGGAATTTGAAACAGGCATGCATCAGGATAAAACAGAGACTTCGGATGAGATATCTGTGACAGAGGGAACAGCGGAAGAGTCAGAGAACTACGATGAGGAGATTTCGGATTTCGAAGATGATGAATCTGGACATGATGATGAAATCGAATACATAGAAGAAGACATGGTTTATCCGGATGAAGAGGATGCAGAGTCTGATATGGAATACGAAGACGAGGATGACGGGACATCAGAATCGGAAGATTACGATGAAGGAATTCCGGAATCGGATGATGAGTACCCGGAAACTGGTATGATGAAAAAAAAGAGAAGGCGGCGCAGAAGAGGCGCGAGAAGAAAAGAGAAGAAAAATTACGGAAAGAAGCCGTGGATTATTGCGGGAAGCATAGTTGCCGGTCTTCTGGTAATCTATCTGGGGATTTCCGCGTTTTTTATCAGTCATTTTTATGTGAATACAACGATCAACGGAAAAGATTTCTCAGGGAAAACAGCTGCTGATGTGGAAGAGTATCTGCGGCAGCAGGTTGACGGATATGAGCTGACCATACTGGAGCTTGACAATGCCACAGATGTCATCAGAGGGTCTGATATTCATCTTGAGTACAAGGAGAACTCAGATGTGGAGGATGCGCTGAAGGCTCAGAATCCGCTGCTTTGGGTGAAGGCTTTCTTCTCCAGAACATCGACAGACGTTACAATCGATGTGGAATATGATCAGACTGCGTTAGATGAGAAGATTCAGTCTCTGCAGGCTGTGGTCAGAGAACAGACAGAGCCTGTATCCGCATATCCGAAGTTTGACGGGAATTCGTTTGTTGTTGAGCCGGAAGTGTACGGTACGGCTGTGAATATGGAGACCCTTACTTCAAAAATCGAGGAGTATATCACGGAATTCAAGTCAGAGCTGGATATGGAAGCAGAGGAGTGCTACAAAATACCTCAGTATACCTCGGAATCTCCTGAGGTGCAGGCGGCGTGCGATACAATGAACCAGTATTGCCAGGCAAGTGTGACCTACACGATGACAGAGAATGTGGTGGTGGATAAGACCGTGATCTCCACATGGCTCTCTTATGATGAGAATATGCAGGTGACATTCAATGAGGACGCTGTGAGAGAGTGGATGCGCGAATTCGGCTCTACCTATGACACAGTGGGGACTACACGCTCTATCACCACGCCGGGCGGCAAGACTGTTGAAGTGTCCGGAGGTACTTACGGCTGGTCCATCGATGAAGAAACAGAGACTCAGAACCTGATCAACAGCATTAAAAACGGTGAAGTTGTGACAAGGGAGCCTGCCTATGCGCAGACTGCGGCGTCGCATTCCGCTCAGGACTGGGGAACTACCTATATAGAAGTGGATCTCTCCGCGCAGCATATGTGGTATATCGTAGACGGTTCCGTTGCGCTGGAGACAGACGTTGTGACAGGACTTCCCACCGCAGACCGGCAGACGCCTGCAGGTGTGTATTACATTCTGTATACGGAGAGAAATGCAACGCTCAAAGGCGAGACAAACCCGGAGACCGGAAAACCGATCTATGAGACACCGGTTTCTTACTGGATGCCGTTTACCTGGCAGGGACACGGATTCCATGACGCAAACTGGCAGTCTTCCTTCGGGGGTTCCCGCTATCAGACAAACGGATCCCACGGATGCGTGAATATGCCGGTTGATCAGGCGGGCAATCTGTTCAGCATGATCAGCGCGGGAACTCCGGTTGTCATCCATTACTAATAATACGGAAAATCAGAGGAAATAGAAAAGTATGTATGAACTGCTGAAAAAAGACGGGAAAGCAAAGCGCGGGCGTTTTCACACCGTGCACGGCACTATAGAAACGCCGGTATTCATGAATGTGGGAACCGCCGCTGCGATTAAGGGGGCGGTGTCCACAGACGATCTTCGTCAGATCAAGACCCAGGTGGAACTCTCCAACACGTATCATCTCCATGTAAGACCCGGTGATGAGATCGTGAAAAAACTGGGAGGACTGCACAAATTCATGAACTGGGACAAGCCGATCCTTACAGATTCCGGCGGATTCCAGGTCTTTTCCCTGGCTTCCCTGCGAAAGATCAAGGAAGAAGGAGTGCATTTCCACTCTCATGTTGACGGGCGGAAGATCTTCATGGGACCTGAGGAGAGCATGCAGATACAGTCCAATCTGGCATCTACCATTGCCATGGCATTCGATGAGTGCCCGTCCAGTGTGGCGGATAAAAAATATATCGCGAATTCCGTAGAACGGACGGCGCGCTGGCTGAAACGGTGCAAGGATGAGATGGCAAGGCTGAATTCCCTTCCGGATACAATCAATCCGCATCAGATGCTGTTCGGCATTAATCAGGGCGGTGTTTACGAAGACATCCGTATCTCCCATGCCCAGATGATCACGGAGCTGGATCTTGACGGATATGCGGTCGGCGGTCTGGCAGTGGGCGAAAGCCATGAGGAGATGTACCGGATTCTGGATGCGGTAGTACCGTATCTGCCGGAGAACAAACCGACTTATCTGATGGGGGTCGGGACGCCGGCAAACATACTGGAAGCAGTTGACCGCGGCGTGGATTTCTTTGACTGTGTGTATCCAAGCAGAAACGGACGTCACGGTCATGTGTATACAAACCATGGAAAAATGAACCTGTTCAATGCAAAATACGAACTGGATGAGCGTCCCATTGAGGAAGGCTGCGGATGCCCGGCATGCAGAAGCTACAGCAGAGCGTATATCCGCCATCTGCTCAAGGCAAAAGAGATGCTTGGAATGCGTCTCTGCGTGCTTCACAATCTGTATTTTTACAATACAATGATGGAGGAGATCAGAGCGGCTATTGATGCGGGCGAGTATCAGGATTACAAGAAGAAAAAGCTGGAAGCAGTGACGGGCGGGCAGTATAAGGGATGATGAAGCGGCAACAGTTCAGCTGCGCCATTCGGAAAACCGCTTCATGGCTGAACTGTTATAGAAATTTCCTGAAATCTCTTGAAGAATATGCCATTTTTGTGTATAGTAGTCTTATTGCAGGTTAGAAAGGTAGGAGGAAATACAGGTATGGATATGATCATGATGCTGGTAGTATGGGTAGTTGTACTCGGCCTGATGTGGGTTCTTCTTATGCGTCCGCAGAAAAAGGAGCAGAAGAGAGTACAGGCAATGCTCGCTTCCATGGAAGTAGGCGACACAGCACTTACGACAAGCGGATTTTATGGCGTTATCATCGACATCACGGATGACGACGTGATTGTAGAATTCGGAAACAACAAAAACTGCCGCATTCCGATGCAGAAAGCGGCGATCGCCCAGATTGAAAAACCGGGCGCTGAGTAATCTGTCTCAGAGACAGTACGCCGGTGATATGAAGATACAGAATGATCAGTCAGCTGTATTTTCATGTCACCGGCGTTTCGTATATATCAGGGAAAGGAAGGAACATTACAGGCAAATAACAGAGTGTCCTCTGTTTTTTGCTTCCAAATACTTGAAACACCACCGGAAATGAGGTATGATAATCATTGATATACGCTCCGCGGGATGCGCGGGAGCGACACTGGAATTGAAAGGATGAGCGGTTATGGATATGAAGATCGGTGTGATAAAAGGGGATGGAATCGGTCCTGAGATCGTGGACGAGGCGATGAAAGTACTCGACAGGACAGCGGAGGTGTATGGACATTCCTTTTCTTATACTCAGCTTCTGATGGGGGGAGCATCTATTGATGTGAACGGGGTTCCGCTTACGGAAGAGACGCTCCAGGCGGCAAAGGAAAGCGACGCGGTGCTGATGGGATCCATCGGGGGCGATGCGAAGACTTCTCCGTGGTATCAGCTTGAGCCGGACAAACGTCCGGAGTCAGGACTTCTGAAGCTCCGCAAAGGGCTGAATCTGTTTGCAAACCTGCGTCCCGCAGTACTTTACAAGGAGCTGAAAGGCGCATGCCCTCTGAAGGAAGAGATTGCGGACCGCGGATTCGACATGATGATTATGAGAGAACTGACAGGCGGGCTGTATTTCGGAAAACGGAGCACGGAAGAAGTGGACGGCGTTCTTGTGGCGAAAGATGAACTGACTTACAGCGAGGAAGAGATCCGCAGGATTGCGAAACGCGGATTCGACATTGCGATGAAAAGACGGAAGAAAGTGACCAGCGTGGACAAGGCGAATGTGCTCGACTCTTCCAGGCTCTGGAGAAAAGTAGTGGAGGAAGTGGCTGCGGATTATCCGGAAGTGACGCTGGAGCATATGCTCGTTGACAACTGCGCGATGCAGCTTGTAAAAGATCCGGCACAGTTTGACGTGATTCTCACGGAGAACATGTTCGGCGATATCCTGTCCGATGAGGCGAGTATGGTTACCGGCTCGATCGGGATGCTGGCAAGCGCCAGCCTCAATGAGACGAAATTCGGTCTCTATGAGCCAAGCGGCGGTTCGGCTCCTGACATTGCGGGCAGGGGAATCGCGAATCCGATCGCAACGATTCTGTCCGCGGCAATGATGCTGAGATATTCCTTTGACCTGGACAAAGAGGCGGACGCAATCGAGCAGGCAGTTGAACATGTCCTTCAGGACGGATACCGTACGATCGATATTATGTCAGACGGAATGACTCAGATCGGAACGAAAGAGATGGGAGACAGGATCTGCTCCTATATCGGATAAAAATCAGTTGAGCGATTTACCATTACAGAAAGCGAGGTAGTTATTTATGAGAAGTGATACAGTGAAAAAAGGAGTTCAGCAGGCACCCCACCGCTCCCTGTTCAATGCGCTGGGCATGACGGAGGAGGAACTGGAAAGACCGCTCATCGGCGTGGTCAGCTCCTACAATGAAATTGTACCGGGGCACATGAATCTGGATAAGATTACAGAAGCGGTCAAGATGGGCGTTGCCATGGCGGGCGGCACTCCGATTATGGTTCCCGCAATCGCGGTCTGTGACGGAATCGCCATGGGACATATCGGTATGAAATACTCCCTCGTGACAAGAGATCTGATTGCTGACTCCACGGAAGCACTGGCAATGGCGCATCAGTTTGACGGACTTGTCATGATCCCGAACTGCGACAAGAACGTTCCGGGACTTCTGATGGCGGCAGCCAGAGTGAATATACCGACTATATTTGTCAGCGGCGGACCGATGATGGCAGGGCATGTAAAGGGGCAGAAGACCAGCCTGTCCAGCATGTTTGAGGCAGTCGGCTCCCATGCGGCAGGAAAACTGAGCGATGAGGAGCTCTGCGAGTTCGAAAACAAGGCATGTCCGACCTGCGGTTCCTGTTCCGGAATGTACACGGCAAACAGTATGAACTGCCTGACAGAGGCACTTGGAATGGGACTCCGCGGAAACGGAACGATCCCGGCGGTATATTCCGCAAGAATCCAGCTCGCGAAACATGCGGGAATGCAGGTGATGGAACTTGTCAGAAAGAATATCCGTCCGAGAGACATCATGACAGAAGATGCGATTTTAAATGCCCTGACCGTGGATATGGCGCTCGGATGCTCTACAAACAGCATGCTCCATCTCCCGGCGATTGCCCATGAGATCGGAATGGATTTTGAGATTGATTTTGCGAATACAATCAGTGAGAAGACGCCAAACCTCTGTCACCTCGCGCCGGCAGGCCACACCTATATTGAAGATCTCAACGAGGCGGGCGGCGTCTACGCGGTTATGAATGAGCTGAACAAGAAAGGCCTGATCAACACGGAGTGTATGACGGTTACAGGAAAGACGATCGGAGAGAATATCGCAGGATGTGAGAACAAGAATCCGGAAGTGATCCGTCCGATTGACAATCCATACAGTGAGACAGGCGGACTTGCGGTGCTGAAAGGAAATCTGGCGCCGGACGGCAGTGTGGTGAAGCGCTCGGCTGTATGCGATGAGATGCTTGTCCATGAAGGACCGGCTAGGATTTTTGAGAGTGATGAAGAGGCTACGGCGGCGATTAAGAGCGGAAAGATCAATCCGGGTGATGTGATCGTCATCCGCTATGAAGGACCGAAGGGCGGACCGGGCATGAGAGAGATGCTGAATCCGACCTCTGCCATTGCAGGATACGGTCTGGGATCAACAGTTGCCCTGATCACAGACGGACGCTTCAGCGGTGCGTCCAGAGGCGCTTCTATCGGTCATGTGTCTCCGGAAGCAGCGGTAGGCGGACCGATCGCCCTGGTGGAAGAAGGGGATATTATCAAGATCAATATTCCGGAACTGAAGCTGGAGCTTGACATATCGGATGAGGAGATGGCTGCAAGAAAGGAAAAATGGCAGCCGAGAGAACCAAAAGTGAAAACCGGATATCTCGCAAGATACGCATCCATGGTTACATCAGGCAACCGGGGCGCAATCCTTGAAATACCCGGAGAAAAATAGAATCGGAGGAAGACAGCATGCAGTTAAACGGAGCTGAGATTGTAATAGAATGCTTAAAGGAACAGGGAGTGGATACCGTATTCGGCTATCCGGGCGGCGCGATCCTGAATGTCTATGATGAGTTGTACAAACATCGGGATGAGATACGCCATGTCCTGACTTCCCACGAGCAGGGAGCATCCCATGCTGCGGACGGCTATGCGCGCGCCACGGGAAAAGTAGGCGTCTGCCTTGCCACCAGCGGACCGGGGGCGACCAACCTTGTGACCGGAATTGCAACAGCATATATGGATTCCGTTCCGATCGTGGCGATTACCTGTAATGTGGGAGTGTCTCTCCTGGGAAAAGACAGTTTCCAGGAGATTGACATCACAGGAATTACAATGCCCATCACAAAATACAGTTTTATTGTTAAAGACGTGACAAAGCTTGCGTCTACGATCCGGAAAGCGTTCCGCATCGCAAAGGCGGGCAGACCGGGACCGGTGCTTGTTGATATTCCAAAGGATGTCACAGCAGCTGTGACGGAGTATCACAGAGAGGAACTGGGGAAATATATTCCGGACAGTTCTCATATAAATGAAGAGGGGATCGCCCGTGCAGTGACCATGCTGGAAGAGTCCAAACGTCCCTATGTATTCGTTGGAGGCGGCGCTGTGATTTCAGGCGCCAGCGTGGAACTGAAAGAATTTGTTGAGAAGCTGGACGCCCCTGTGACAGATACACTGATGGGAAAGGGCGCGTTTCCGGGAACAGATCCGCATTATACCGGAATGCTTGGAATGCACGGTACAAAGGCTTCCAACTACGGAGTGAGCGAGTGCGACCTTCTCGTTGTCCTGGGCGCGAGATTCAGTGACCGTGTGACCGGAAATACGCAGACATTTGCCAAAAACGCAAAGATCCTGCAGATTGATATCGATCCTGCGGAGATCAATAAAAATATTATTGTGACAGAAGAGATTGTCGGTGATATCAAAGAAGTCCTTCATATTCTGAACCGGAATCTGAAGCAGCAGGATCACACGGAATGGCGGGAGAAGATCCGCTCCTATCAGGAGAAATATCCGCTGAAATATCATCCGGATGTTCTTTCAGGACCTTTTGTTGTGGAAGAGATCTACCGGCAGACAAAAGGCGACGCGCTGATCGTTACAGAGGTAGGACAGCATCAGATGTGGACGGCGCAGTATTACAAATTTACAAAGCCGAGAACTCTGATTACATCCGGCGGTCTGGGAACAATGGGTTACGGTCTTGGAGCTGCAATGGGAGCCAAGGTCGGCTGTCCGGATAAGACAGTTGTAAATATTGCCGGAGACGGATGTTTCCGTATGAATATGAATGAAATCGCCACAGCAGTACGGCACAACATTCCGATCATTGAGGTTGTAATTAACAATCATGTGCTCGGCATGGTTCGCCAGTGGCAGGATCTCTTCTATGATGAGAGGTATTCCGCAACCGTATTGAGAGATCAGGCGGATTTTGTGAAAATCGCTGAGGCAATGGGCGCAGAAGGAATCCGTGCAGAATCTCAGGAAGAATTCCGCCAGGCGTTTGCAAAAGCGCTTACACTGAACCGCCCGGTAGTGATCGACTGCCAGATCGACAGCGATGACAAAGTATGGCCGATGGTGGCTCCGGGTGCGGACATTAAAGAAGCGTTCGACGAGGATGATATTAAGAAATAATCCTTTTCAAATGACCATATCCTGCATCAGAAATGAGTGGGTGGGAATATGAAGACACATGTAAATGAGCAGATGGAAAGAAACAGGAGGTAAGGAAAATGAGCAGAGTGTATAACTTTTCAGCAGGACCGGCCGTGCTGCCGGAAGAAGTGCTGAAGGAAGCAGCAGAGGAAATGCTGGACTACAAGGGAACGGGGATGTCTGTAATGGAGATGAGCCATCGATCCAAAGCGTTCGAGGAGATCATCACTGAAGCGGAGCAGGACTTAAGAGATCTGATGAACATTCCGGATAACTATAGAGTACTCTTCCTTCAGGGAGGGGCATCTCAGCAGTTTGCGATGATTCCGATGAATCTGATGAAAAACAGGGTCGCAGACTATATTGTCACGGGACAGTGGGCAAAGAAAGCGGCGAAAGAAGCGGAAAAATACGGAAAAGTAAACAGAATCGCTTCCTCCGAGGATAAGACATTCTCCTATATTCCGGACTGTTCGGATCTGCCGGTTTCCGAGGATGCGGATTATGTATATATCTGTGAGAACAATACGATTTATGGGACAAAGTTCAAAGAACTCCCGAATACAAAAGGCAAAACGCTTGTTGCGGATGTGTCATCCTGTTTTCTTTCAGAGCCTGTGGATGTGACAAAATACGGCATTATTTACGGCGGTGTTCAGAAGAATATCGGACCTGCCGGAGTTGTAATTGTGATTATCCGCGAGGATCTGATCACGGAGGATGTCCTTCCAGGAACGCCGACCATGCTTACATACAAGACACATGCGGACGCAAAATCCCTTTACAATACTCCGCCGGCATATGGAATCTATATCTGCGGAAAAGTATTCAAATGGATCAAAGCCCAGGGCGGACTTGAGGCGATGAAGGTGAGAAACGAAAAGAAAGCAAAAGTTCTCTATGATTATCTGGATCAGAGCAGGCTGTTCAAGGGAACTGTTGTCCCGAAGGACCGCTCTCTTATGAATGTTCCGTTCGTTACAGGCGATGCTGATCTGGACGCCAAATTTGTCAAAGAAGCGAAAGCAGCAGGGCTGGAGAACCTGAAAGGACACAGAACCGTGGGCGGCATGCGCGCAAGCATCTATAACGCGATGCCGTATGAGGGTGTAGTGGCACTTGTTGACTTTATGAAGAAATTTGAAGAGGAGAATCTGTAAGATGTATAAATATCATTGCCTGAATCCGATTTCCCATGTGGGACTGGATCAGCTGGACGAAAATTATGTGAACACTGAGAGCGCAGAGGACGCGGACGCCATCCTTGTCCGAAGCGCGAAGATGCACGATATGGAATTCGGCGATAATCTGAAGGTCATCGCAAGAGCAGGCGCTGGAGTGAATAATATTCCGCTTGACCGCTGCGCTGACGAGGGTATCGTTGTGTTCAATACGCCTGGAGCAAACGCAAACGGCGTGAAAGAGCTTGCGATTGCAGGTATGCTTCTGGCTGCCCGCGATATTATCGGCGGCATCAACTGGGTGCAGGAATACGAAGAGGACGGAGACATCGCGAAAATCACGGAGAAGAAGAAAAAAGCTTTTGCCGGAACCGAGCTGGAAGGAAAGAAACTCGGTGTAATCGGTCTCGGGGCGATCGGCGTTCTTGTAGCAAACGCAGCCGTGCACCTTGGAATGGAAGTGTACGGATATGATCCTTATGTGTCTGTCGATTCCGCCTGGAACCTGTCCCGCAACATTCATCACGCAAAGACAGTGGATGAACTTTACAAAGAGTGCGACTATATTACGATCCACGTGCCGGCACTGGAAGATACAAAGGGAATGATCGATAAGAACGCGATCGGACTTATGAAGGATGGCGTTGTGATTCTGAATCTCGCCCGTGATGTGCTGGTGAATCAGGAGGATATCGTGGACGCGCTTGTTTCAGGAAAAGTGCGCTGTTATGTGACAGATTTCCCGACAAAGGAGATCGTGGGCGTGAAGGGAGCAATCGTAATTCCTCATCTGGGAGCTTCCACAGAGGAGTCAGAGGATAACTGCGCAAAGATGGCTGCAGCTGAAGTGAGAGACTTCCTTGAAAACGGAAACATCACACACTCTGTCAATTATCCGGACTGCGATATGGGAGTGAAGGGGGACGGACCGAGAATCACGATCCTTCACAGGAATATTCCGAACATGCTCGGTCAGTTTACCGGTCTTCTCGCGGAGAAGAACATGAACATTTCTCTGATGGCAAACAAGAGCCGAAAAGAATATGCATACACAATGATTGATGTGGATGCGGAAGTATCAAAAGAAGTGGAAGAACAGCTCTCAGCGATTACAGGCGTGCTTCGCGTCAGAGTAATCCGCTAGGAGACGAATTTAATTTGACTGAAAAGATACAGACCACAATACATACAGATATCTGACAATGAAGTCGGGAAGCAGTGCAGAACAAGATGAGTGTCTGCATTGTTTCCCGTTTTCTTATTTTCAGAGATGTGAACTGGCCTGTTATACATGCGGGCTTTTTAAACTTGACAAAAACTGTATAAATGCATACAATTATACAAGAATACAAAAATGCGATCTAAATGGAGGGATGAAGATGGAAAACCGTAAAGTTTTTTTAAATAAGCATACAAATCTTCTGGAACTGGAGGAACATATTTACCCGCTTGTCGATGTGGAGAAACCGAATGTGTTCCGGAATCTGTTCCACTATGACGAGATACCGAAGATTGCCTTCAATGACAGGATTGTGCCTCATAATATGCCGGATGAGATATGGATTACAGATACCACATTCCGCGACGGGCAGCAGTCGAGAGCGCCTTATACAACAGATCAGATTGTAACAATTTACGATTATCTGCACCGTCTGGGAGGACCAAACGGGAGAATCAGACAGAGTGAATTCTTCCTCTATAGTAAAAAGGACAGGGACGCGGTTTATAAATGTCTTGAGAGAGGGTATGAGTTCCCGGAAGTGACCAGCTGGATCCGTGCGAGCAGGAAGGATTTTCAGCTCGTGAAAGATATCGGGCTTAAGGAGACCGGAATTCTCGTAAGCTGCTCGGATTACCATATTTTCTATAAGCTGAAGATGACCAGGAGGCAGGCGCTTGAGCATTATCTGTCCGTAGTGCGGGAGTGCATGGAGACAGGAGTGCGGCCGAGGTGCCATCTGGAAGATATCACACGTTCTGATATCTACGGTTTTGTGATTCCATTCTGTCTTGAACTTATGAAACTGATGGAAGAGTACCAGATTCCGGTGAAGATCAGAGTCTGCGACACAATGGGATACGGGGTGAATTTCCCGGGGGCAGTGATCCCGAGATCCATTCCGGGCATCATCTATGGTCTTATGACTCACGCAGGCGTGCCGAGTGAGCTGATCGAATTCCACGGGCACAATGATTTCTACAAAGCGGTCAACAACTCTACCACAGCATGGCTCTACGGTGCCTGCGGGGTGAACTGTTCCCTGTTCGGAATCGGCGAAAGGACAGGAAACACGCCGCTGGAAGCCATGGTGTTTGAGTACGCGCAGCTCCGGGGAACACTGGACGGGATGGATACAACGGTCATTACCGAGCTGGCGGAATATTATGAAAAGGAAATCGGCTACCACATTCCGCCGAGAACGCCTTTTGTGGGGAAAAACTTCAATGTCACCCGCGCGGGAATCCATGCGGACGGCATGTTGAAAAACGAAGAGATCTACAATATATTTGACACAGAAAAATTCCTGAACCGCCCTGCGCTTGTATCTGTGTCCAACACGTCCGGAGCCGCGGGCATTGCCTACTGGATCAACGCGTACTTTAAACTGGAAGGGGAACGGCAGGTAGACAAGAATTCCGAACTTGTCCGGAAGCTGAAAGAATGGGTGGATAAAGAATACGAAGACGGACGGGTTACGGTCTTGACAGATGAAGAATTAATTGACAAAATAGACAGTGTATGCAAAGAGCTGCATATAACTTTGTAACCAGGAGGACTTATCTTATATGGAAGAGTATCAGGATCATTCCCTCGGCGGCCGGGTTTTTCAGAAGATCCGGGAGGATATACTGAATGGAAAATATAAGGAAAATGATGAACTTCGGGAAAATACAATCGGAAAAGAACTGGGCGTGAGCCGTACACCTGTGCGCGAGGCACTGCGCCAGCTGGAACTGGAAGGTCTGGTCACGATTATCCCGAACCGGGGCGCCTATGTGACGGGAATTTCGAATAAAGATATCTGGGATATCTACGTAATGAGGTCGATGCTGGAAGGTCTCTGTGCCAGGTGGGCGGCAGAGCATATCACGGACGAACAGCTCGATGAACTTGAAGAAGCAATTCTGCTCTCGGAATTTCAGATGAAAAAGGAAAGTGGATTCAGCCCGGAGCAGGTTGCCGCACTGGACAGCAAGTTTCACTCTGTTCTCTATGAGGCGTCAGGCAGCCGGATGCTGAGCCGTGTGCTTGCAGATTTTCACAATTATGTCCAGATGGCAAGAAAAACGTCTGTCGTATCCGAAGAGCGGGCGCGTAAATCGATTCGGGAACACAGGCAGATCCTGCGGGCCATCCATGACAGGGATGCAGAGATGGCCGAGCAGCTGGCGAATGAACATATTATCCATGTGATGCAGAATCTGAAAAAACAGGGTATTAATGAAAATTAATCATAAAAGAAACAGGAGGACAAGACGAATGGAAAAAATCAAAATGACGACACCGCTGGTAGAGATGGACGGGGACGAGATGACAAGGATTCTCTGGAAGATGATCAAAGATGAGCTTCTTCTCCCTTATATTGACCTGAAAACAGAATACTATGATCTCGGACTGGAGCACAGAAATGAGACAAACGATCAGGTGACGGTTGATTCCGCAATGGCCACAAAGAAATATAAAGTGGCGGTAAAATGTGCTACCATCACACCGAACGCGGCACGCATGGATGAATATAATTTAAAAGAGATGTGGAAAAGCCCGAACGGAACGATTCGTGCCATTCTTGACGGAACCGTATTCCGCGCGCCGATTGTCGTAAAAGGCATCGAGCCATGCGTGAAGAACTGGAAAAAACCAATCACAATCGCAAGACATGCCTACGGCGATGTGTACAAAGGATCTGAGATGAAGATTCCGGGAGCAGGAAAAGTGGAACTTGTCTATACAGCAGAGGACGGAACACAGACAAAAGAGCTGGTACATAACTTTGACGGCCCGGGAATCGTGCAGGGAATGCACAACATTAACAAATCCATCGAAAGTTTTGCAAGAAGCTGTTTCTCCTATGCGCTGGATACAAAACAGGATCTGTGGTTTGCAACAAAAGATACCATCTCCAAAAAATATGACCACACATTCAAAGACATATTCCAGGAGATTTATGACGCTGAATTTGATGAGAAATTCAAAGAAGCGGGAATTGAATATTTCTATACGCTGATCGATGATGCGGTAGCACGTGTCATGAAATCAGAGGGCGGCTATATCTGGGCATGTAAGAACTACGATGGAGACGTGATGAGTGATATGGTATCCTCCGCGTTCGGTTCTCTTGCAATGATGACATCCGTGCTCGTTTCTCCGGAAGGCTACTATGAGTATGAAGCTGCGCACGGAACAGTACAGCGTCATTACTACAAGCACTTAAAAGGAGAGGAGACCTCCACTAACTCCGTGGCAACAATTTTCGCATGGACGGGAGCACTCAGAAAGCGCGGCGAACTTGATGGAAACAAAGAGCTGATGGAGTTTGCTGACAGACTTGAAAAAGCAACGATTGACACGATCGAGGCGGGTGAGATGACAAAAGACCTGGCTCTGATCACAACGATTGAAAATCCGACGGTGCTGAACAGTGAAGGATTCATCAAAGCAATAGCGAAGAGGCTGTAAAAACTGAGTTTGTCAAGCAGAAAACTCAGACAGAACAAATCCGAAATCCGCAGGAGATAATTAGTGAAAACGTATTCTGCGGGAAGGGGATACCGGATTCGGTTCCGCTCCAGGATCTAAGAAAAACTAAATGAGCGGGAAACCTGCTAAAG
>DXGZ01000106.1 GCA_019113645.1 Candidatus Mediterraneibacter vanvlietii
GGTACAGCAGGTAAGACACCTGGTTAAGGTTGAAGAAGAGGCATAAAAAGATAAGGAGGTAACGTCATGGACTTATCAAACTTAAGACCGGCAGACGGTTCTAAACAGAGTGATAATTTCAGAAGAGGCCGTGGACATGGTTCAGGAAACGGTAAGACAGCCGGCAAAGGCCACAAGGGACAGAAAGCACGTTCCGGTGCTACAAGACCTGGTTTCGAAGGTGGTCAGATGCCTTTAT
This sequence comes from Candidatus Mediterraneibacter vanvlietii, assembly GCA_019113645.1. GTDB lineage: Bacteria > Bacillota > Clostridia > Lachnospirales > Lachnospiraceae > Mediterraneibacter > Mediterraneibacter vanvlietii. Next base: position 239 of record DXGZ01000106.1, read on the forward strand.
ACAGAAGAATCCCGAAGAGAGGATTCACTAACAGAAATTCCAAAACAATCGTTGGAATTAACCTGGGAGCGCTTGAGAGATTTGAGGACGGTGCAACAGTATCTGTTGAGACTCTGATCGAGAGCGGAATCGTTAAAAACCCGAGAGACGGGGTTAAAATTCTTGGAAATGGAGAGTTAACTAAGAAGCTTACAGTTCAGGCAAATGCATTCAGTGCAAAAGCTGCTGAGAAGATTGAAGCCCTTGGTGGAAAAGCAGAGGTGATCTAATGCTGAAGACAGTACGTAGAGCATTTCAGATAGAAGACATCAGAAAGCGGATTCTTTATACATTTGCAATGCTTATCGTTGTGAGGCTTGGGTCACAGCTCCCGACTCCAGGTGTAGATCCAACCTTTATTCAGGAATTTTTCGCAAGCCAGACCGGTGACGCCTTCAACTTTTTTGAGGCGTTCACCGGCGGCTCATTTACAAACTTTTCCGTATTCGCGCTGAGTATCACACCGTACATCACATCTTCCATCATTATGCAGCTCCTGACAATTGCGATTCCGAAACTTGAGGAAATGCAGAAAGAAGGAGAAGAAGGAAGAAAGAAAATCGCTGCGATTACAAGATATGTAACAGTAGGTCTTGCTCTGATCGAGTCCACCGCGCTTGCAGTAGGACTGGGACGTCAGGGACTTCTGGAAAACTATAATTTTGTTGACTGCGCGATCGTTGTATGTACGCTTACGGCAGGTAGTGCTTTCCTTATGTGGATTGGTGAGCGTATTACGGAAAATGGTGTGGGAAATGGTATTTCCATCGTCCTGCTGATCAATATTCTTTCCCGCGTGCCGAATGATTTCATGACGCTTTATGAGTCATTCATGTCAGGAAAGAAACTTGCACAGGCAGCACTCGCTGCTGTTGTGATCCTTGTAGTGCTGCTCGTTGTAGTTATATTCGTAGTAATCCTGCAGAGCGGCGAGCGCAGAATCGCAGTGCAGTATTCCAAAAAAGTTCAGGGCAGAAAGATGTATGGCGGACAGTCAACACATATTCCGCTCCGTGTGAACACAGCCGGAGTTATTCCGGTTATCTTCGCATCATCACTGATGCAGACGCCGATCGTAATCGCAAGTTTTGTGGGGGCCGGAAACGGTACGGGGATCGGCAGTCAGATACTGGCAGGTCTGAACTCAAACAACTGGTGTAATCCGGATCAGCCGATCTATTCAATCGGTCTGATTGTATATATTCTTCTCACCATATTCTTCGCATATTTCTATACGTCGATTACATTTAATCCGCTGGAGATTGCGAACAATATGAAAAAGAGCGGCGGATTTATACCGGGTATCCGTCCGGGCAAACCGACGGTAGAGTACCTGCAGAAGATTCTGAATTACATCATTTTCATCGGCGCCTGCGGACTGATCATCGTTCAGGTGATTCCGTTCTTCTTCAACGGTGTGTTTGGTGCAAACGTTTCTTTCGGAGGAACTTCGCTCATCATTATCGTAGGTGTTGTACTTGATACAATCAAGAAGATTGAATCGCAGATGCTTGTGAGAAATTATACAGGATTCTTAAATAACAAAGGAAGCAACATGTCGAACAGCTTTCTTGGATATTAAGCCATTTTTCAGCTCGCTCGGTTTTGTCATATAAGATAAAACACTGCGGGCTCATGGCTTATATATAGAAATATTCAGCAGAATCACAGGAATGAGGGCTGCTGAAGCAAAAAAACAACTAAACAGGAGATTGGAGGTAGAAGTATGAAGATTATCATGCTGGGAGCACCGGGTGCCGGAAAAGGAACTCAGGCAAAGAAGATTGCGGAGAAATATTCTATTCCGCATATTTCCACGGGAGACATTTTCCGTGCCAACATCAAAAACGGCACAGAACTTGGAAAGAAGGCTAAGACCTATATGGATCAGGGACTTCTTGTTCCGGATGAGCTTGTTGTTGACCTCGTAGTGGACAGAGTAAAGCAGGATGACTGCGCAAACGGATACGTGCTTGACGGTTTTCCGCGTACGATCCCGCAGGCAGAGGCGCTGGACAAAGCGCTGGCTGCCATGGGAGAGAAGATGGACTATGCCATCGATGTTGACGTTCCGGATGAAAACATCGTAAATCGTATGTCTGGAAGAAGAGCCTGCGTTGACTGCGGCGCTACTTACCACATCGTGTATGCTCCGACAAAAGAAGAAGGAATCTGCGACAAATGCGGCGGCAGCCTCATCTTAAGAGATGACGACAAGCCGGAAACAGTACTTAAAAGACTGGGTGTATATCATGAGCAGACACAGCCTCTGATCGACTATTATACACAGTCAGGCATCCTCAGAACAGTTGACGGAACGATCGACATCAATGATGTATTCAACGAGATCGTTGCAATTCTGGGAGAGTAAACCGGGATGATACTGAGACCGGGAATGCTTGTGAAGTCAAAGGCGGGGCGTGATAAAGACCATGTCTATATCATAATCCGGATTGAGAATGAATATGCATATCTGGCGGACGGCGATACAAGGCCGATCCGCCGGATGAAAAGGAAAAACAGCCGGCATCTTCAGCCGATTCTGAAGGTAATGGCGGACGGGCCGCTCGACGATCAGGCGGTCAGGGAGGAAATCAGGAGTTATATCCAGGAGGATTGAATATGTCAAAAGCTGACGTGATTGAAATCGAGGGAGTTGTAGTAGAAAAACTTCCGAACGCAATGTTTAAAGTTGAACTGGAGAACGGTCACATTGTTCTCGCGCATATCAGCGGAAAACTCAGAATGAATTTTATCAAAATACTGCCGGGCGACAAGGTAACACTCGAGATGTCACCGTATGACCTGAGCAAAGGAAGAATTATCTGGAGAGATAAGTAAATTAATTGTTGACTTGAGAATGTATTTGATGCTATACTATGAAATGGTCACTTTGGGAAGGTGTGCCCAAATGACCGGTAAATTGTAGGCAAACACATAAGGGAAGGAGGATTTGACGTGAAGGTTAGATCATCAGTAAAACCAATTTGTGAAAAATGCAAGATTATTAAAAGAAAAGGAAGCATCAGAGTTATCTGTGAAAATCCGAAACACAAACAGCGTCAAGGCTAATTCGGATTTTAATTTAGGCGGCTGACAGCGTGATACACACGGAGGTGTGTAGAACTCTGTTTAATATACAGTAAGGATACACCGCATCTGTACGCAGGTACCTACAGAGCGCGTGTTCGAATGTATATTGCTTCTAATACCCGACGCTTGCATTGGCGGATGACATTGGGAATCCGTGTCGGGAAAGGGTGTGCTTTATTATAGGAAGCATGCCTGGGCTGGGATATCGGGAGAGATATGTGAGCCCGGTAGGATGCAGGAATGAAAGCAGATATTCTGCGCAGGCATCCGCAGCCTCAGTTAAAGTAGATATCAACAAAGAAAATGGAGGAAAGACACATGGCTCGTATTGCAGGTGTAGACTTACCAAGAGACAAACGTGTAGAAATCGGTCTGACTTATATTTATGGAATCGGAAGAACAAGCGCTATCCGTATTCTGAAAGATGCAGGAGTTAATCCTGACACTCGTGTAAGAGACCTTACAAGTGAAGAAGTAAAGAAGATCAGTGCAGTTATCGATGAGACACAGCTTGTAGAAGGTGATCTCAGAAGAGAGATTCAGCTGAACATCAAGAGACTGAAAGAGATCGGCTGCTATCGTGGAATCCGTCACAGAAAAGGACTTCCGGTACGTGGTCAGAAGACAAAGACAAATGCAAGAACATGCAAAGGTCCTAAGAGAACAGTAGCAAACAAGAAAAAGTAAGAATCTAAGAAAGTAGGTTAGTTTAAATGGCAAAGAAAGTTGCGAAAAAAGTAACAAAAAAACGTGTCAAGAAAAACGTTGAACGAGGACAGGCACACATCCAGTCATCTTTTAATAATACAATCGTTACATTAACAGATACACAGGGAAATGCTCTTTCATGGGCAAGTGCAGGCGGTCTGGGATTTAGAGGTTCAAGGAAATCTACTCCATATGCAGCACAGATGGCAGCTGAGACAGCAGCTAAGGCAGCGTTAGTACATGGACTTAAATCAGTAGATGTTTTCGTAAAAGGACCTGGATCAGGAAGAGAGGCAGCAATTCGTGCGCTTCAGGCATGCGGTATTGATGTAGTGAGCATCAAGGACGTAACTCCGGTTCCGCACAACGGATGCCGCCCGCCGAAACGCAGAAGAGTGTAATCGGTAATTTGATTGCTGAAATTGTATCGGAAAGTAATAGATGTAACGCGGCACTGCCGCTGATATGAAATTAGGAGGATAGACATGGCAGTAAACAGAGTTCCTGTTCTTAAAAGATGCCGTTCTTTAGGCATGGATCCGATTTACCTCGGAATCAATAAAAAATCTAACAGACAGTTAAAAAGATCAAACAGAAAAATGAGCGAGTATGCACTCCAGCTTCGTGAGAAACAGAAAGCTAAATTCATCTATGGCGTTCTGGAGAAACCGTTCAGAAACTACTATGCGAAAGCAAAACAGATGGAAGGTATGACAGGTGAAAACCTGATGAGAATCCTTGAGTCCAGACTGGACAATGTTATGTTCCGCATGGGATTTGCAAGAACAAGAAAAGAAGCTAGACAGATCGTAGATCACAAGCACGTACTTGTAAACGGCAAGCAGGTGAACATTCCGTCTTACCTGATCAAAGCCGGAGATACGATTGAAATCAAAGAGAACAAAAAAGGCTCACAGAGATACAAAGATATTCTCGAGGTTACAGCAGGCAACATGATCCCGGATTGGCTTGATGTAGATTCCGAGAATCTCAAAGGAACAGTAAAAGAGCTTCCGGCAAGAGATGCGATTGATGTTCCTGTAGATGAGATGCTGATCGTCGAGTTATATTCTAAGTAATATCGGTTGTAACAGCGTATCCCTTCAACATTTTAAAACCCATAAGGAGGGTCTGTGTAGTGTTTGATTTTAATAAACCTAATATTGAAATTACGGATGTTTCAGATGATAAAAAGTATGGACGGTTTGTCGTAGAGCCTCTGGAGAGAGGATACGGAACAACACTCGGCAACTCCCTGAGAAGAATTATGCTTTCTTCTCTTCCGGGAGCGGCGATCAGTTCTGTGAAGATCGACGGTGTGCTCCACGAGTTCAGTTCCATTCCTGGCGTAAAGGAAGACGTCACAGAGATCATCATGAATCTGAAATCTCTGGCGATCAAAAATACTTCAGAATCTGATGAGGTAAAGACCGCGTATATCGAGTACGAGGGGGAAGGCGTTGTTACCGGCGCAGATATCCAGGCAGATTCGGATATCGAGATCGTGAACCCTGAGCAGGTCATCGCTACATTAAGCGGCGGGAAAGACTGTAAGCTGTATATGGAACTTACCATTACAAAAGGCAGAGGATATGTGAGTGCGGATAAGAACAAGACAGAGGACATGCCGATTGGTGTGATCCCGATTGATTCTATCTACACGCCGGTTGACCGTGTGAACCTTACAGTTGAGAATACCCGTGTGGGACAGATTACAGACTATGATAAACTGACACTTGATGTCTGGACAAAAGGGACAATGCTTCCGGACGAGGCAGTCAGCCTTGCTGCGAAAGTATTGAGCGAGCATCTGAAACTCTTTGTAGATCTCTCCGAAGTTGCGCAGGCAGCTGAAGTTATGATCGAGAAAGAGGATGATGAGAAAGAGAAAGTACTCGAGATGAGCATTGACGAACTTGAGCTTTCTGTTCGTTCCTACAATTGTCTGAAGAGAGCCGGAATCAATACGGTAGAAGAGCTTACAAACAAGACTCCTGAGGATATGATGAAAGTCCGTAACCTCGGACGCAAATCCCTTGAGGAAGTGCTTGCGAAGCTCAAAGAGCTCAACCTTGAGCTCAGACAGGGAGACGAGTAAATCTTCACCGGATCCCTCAGCAGCTGCCTGATTTCCGCGTGAATGCGTGCGGAAGAGGCGGAGAATGGAAATTGTCATATAACCCTGTCGGTAAGTCCGAAGAGCGCGGCGGGGGCATTTGATTAATAAGCCCGAAGATGCATAACCAAATGTGAGGAGTTATAGTTCAGGCATACATTGAGCGGGAGAAGAAACCATGCTCGCATGGTTTATCGAGCGGTCATATGTATGGGCTGAGCGCCTGTACATGAGCAAAACAGCGGCGCAGCCGCAGTAAGCACGAAGTGCGGTTTCACGATTGGCGCGGCTGAACTATGACGGAAATTTAGGAGGAAATTTTAAAATGGCAAAATATAGAAAACTCGGAAGAACATCTGACCAGAGAAAAGCCCTGATCAGAAACCAGGTAACAGCTCTGCTTAACAACGGAAAAATCGTTACAACAGAGGCTAAGGCTAAAGAGATCCGCAAAGTTGCTGAAGGTCTCATCGCTATGGCTGTAAAAGAGAAAGACAATTACGATGAAGTAACTGTAACAGCTAAAGTTGCCCGCAAAGACAAAGACGGCAAAAGAGTGAAAGAAGTCGTAGACGGAAAGAAAGTTACTGTATACGATGAGGTTGAGAAGAAAATCAAAAAAGATCAGCCGAGCAGACTTCACGCCAGACGTCAGATGATGAAAGTTCTTTACCCGGTTAAAGAAGTTCCGGCTAAGAACGCAGGTAAGAAAGCAAATACAAAGAACGTAGACATGGTAGCAAAACTCTTCGATGAGATTGCTCCGAAGTATGCAGACCGCAACGGTGGTTACACAAGAATCATCAAGATCGGTCAGCGTAAAGGTGACGCTGCTATGGAAGTTCTTCTTGAGCTTGTTTAATCAGTAAAATAAAATACGGTATATTATTTACCGCCGGGTAAAAGCGTTGGTATTGTATCGGTAGGCCTTTAGCAGATACAAGATCAGCGCTTTTCTTTTCGTCCATCGGCGGAAATGCTGGCGTATATGAAAAAGGCCGGCGCAGCCGATGCGAGCATAGCAGCACGCTTTTCTGAATGGCGAGGGCTGGGCTGCACACATTTACTATATATGGAAAGGAAGGTAAAAGACTATGGAATGGTTTTTTCTTGTTATAGCGGGCGGACTCGAAGTGTTCTGGTCCACATGTATGAAGTATTCAAATGGATTTTCGGAATTGAAATTTACAGTCCTCACGGTTGTTGGTATGATCTTCAGCTTCCTCTTTCTGTCTCAGGCCACGAAGACTCTGCCCCTGGGAACCGCGTACGCTGTATGGACCGGAATAGGAGCACTGGGCGCTGTGATTGTCGGCATCGTACTCTTTAAGGAGCCGGTAACAGCAGCGCGTATTTTCTTTGTATCGCTGCTTCTGGTTGGAATTGTGGGATTAAAGGCGACGTCGGGACACTAGATTCAGGCCAAGTGAACTGGAAGTTTTAAAAAATGATCCTCTTTGTATAATCTGCACAAAGGATGTTAAAAAAATAACGTTAAAATATTAACAATTACAGGGTTGACAATTATTTAACGAATCGCTTATACTTAGAGCGTGGTAAGAAACCAGATTGATTCAATTACAGGAGGAATTATCAAAATGGCAGAGAATGAAAAAGTAGTTGTGCCTGGCCTGATCGACAACGTGGAGGCACTCGAGGCGAAAATGAAAGCCATGCGTGAAGCACAGAAGATTTTTGCTACCTATTCTCAGGAGCAGGTAGACAAGATTTTCTACGAGGCAGCTATGGCAGCCAACAAGCAGCGTATCCCGCTTGCTAAGATGGCCGTAGAAGAGACACAGAGAGGTGTCATGGAAGATAAGGTCATCAAAAACCACTACGCAGCAGAGTATATCTACAATGCATATAAGAACACAAAAACATGCGGCGTAATCGAGGAAGATCCGGCATACGGAATCAAAAAAGTTGCAGAGCCGATCGGACTTGTTGCAGCGGTTATCCCGACAACAAACCCGACATCTACAGCTATTTTCAAAACTCTGATCTGTCTGAAGACAAGGAACGCGATCATCATCAGCCCGCATCCGGCTGCAAAGAAATGTACGATCGAGGCAGCAAAGGTTGTTCTTGAGGCGGCAGTAAAAGCCGGAGCTCCGGAAGGAATCATCGGATGGATCGATGTTCCGTCACTTGAGCTGACAAACACAGTTATGAGAGACGCTGATATCATTCTGGCTACAGGTGGCCCGGGAATGGTAAAAGCAGCTTATTCTTCAGGAAAACCGGCTCTCGGAGTTGGTGCCGGAAACACACCGGTTATCATCGATGACACAGCTGATATCAGAATGGCAGTTAACTCCATCATCCATTCAAAAACATTTGACAATGGTATGATCTGTGCATCCGAGCAGTCCGTAACAGTGCTCGACAGCGTATATGACGCAGTGAAGAAAGAGTTTGCATACAGAGGATGCTACTTCCTGAAACCGGGCGAGGAGCTTGATAAAGTTCGTAAGACTATCATCATCAACGGCGCTCTGAACAGTAAGATCCCTGGAAAATCCGCGTGCGAGATCGCTGCTATGGCAGGCGTAAAAGTTCCGGAAAATACAAAAATCCTGATCGGTGAGGTAGAATCAGTAGATATCTCTGAAGAATTTGCTCACGAAAAATTATCTCCTGTACTTGCTATGTATAGAGCAAAAACATTTGATGAGGCGCTTGAGAAAGCAGCTCAGCTTGTTGCAGACGGCGGATACGGACATACATCATCCCTGTATGTACATCCGGCAGAGAAAGAGAAGATCCAGAAACATTACGAGGCAATGAAGACATGCCGTGTTCTGATCAACACACCGTCATCACATGGTGGTATCGGTGACCTTTATAACTTCAAACTTGCTCCGTCACTTACACTTGGATGTGGTTCATGGGGCGGAAACTCTGTATCAGAGAACGTTGGAGTAAAACATCTTCTGAATGTGAAGACAGTTGCCGAGAGGAGAGAAAATATGCTGTGGTTCAGAACACCTGAGAAGGTATACTTTAAGAAAGGCTGTATGCCGGTAGCTCTGGATGAGCTCGGAACAGTAATGCACAAGAAGAGAGCATTCATTGTAACAGATACATTCCTTTACAAAAACGGAAACGCAAAACCGATCGAGGAGAAACTGGACGAACTTGGAATCCAGCATACATGCTTCTACGATGTAGCTCCGGACCCGACACTGCAGTGCGCAGAGGAAGGTGTAAAACAGATGAGATCCTTCGAGCCGGATACAATCATCGCTCTCGGCGGCGGTTCCGCTATGGACGCAGCTAAGATCATGTGGCTGATGTACGAGCATCCGGAAGCAAACTTCGAGGATATGGCTATGGACTTCATGGATATCCGTAAGAGAGTATTCACATTCCCGAAAATGGGAGAGAAGGCTTACTTCGTAGCTATCCCGACATCTTCAGGAACAGGTTCTGAGGTAACGCCGTTCGCGATTATCACAGACGCTACAACAGGCGTAAAATGGCCGATCGCTGACTACGAGCTGCTTCCGAACATGGCAATCGTAGACGTTGACAACGCAATGACAGCTCCGAAGGGACTGACAAGCGCATCCGGTATCGACGTTATGACACACGCAATCGAGGCATATGTATCTATCATGGCTTCCGATTACACAGACGGTCTCGCTATGAAAGCTGTTAAACTGGTATTCGACAACCTTCCGTCAGCATACGAGAACGGAGCAAATGATCCGAAAGCCCGTGAAGAGATGCACAATGCCTCCTGTATGGCAGGTATGGCATTCGCAAATGCATTCCTTGGCGTAAACCACTCCATGGCTCACAAACTTGGTGCATTCCATCATCTGCCGCACGGTGTTGCAAACGCCCTGATCCTGACAGAGGTTATGAGATACAACGCAGCAGAAGTTCCGACAAAGATGGGTACATTCTCACAGTATCAGTATCCGCACGCTCTGCAGAGATACGCAGAACTGGGACGCTTCGCAGGCTGCACAGGAAACACAGATGAAGAAGTATTCGAGAACTTCATCGCAAAACTGGAAGATCTCAAAGAAAAGATCGGAATCAAGAAAACAATCAAAGATTACGGCATCGACGAGAAATACTTCCTGGATACTCTGGACGATATGTGCGAACAGGCATTCAACGACCAGTGTACAGGAGCAAACCCGAGATACCCGCTCATCAAAGAGATCAAAGAAATCTACCTGAAATGCTATTACGGAAAATAATCGCATAAGCAATCAGCAGTGCGCGTAAAAGGAGAGAGGCTCCGGCATCATGCTTGCATGAATGCCGGAGCCTCTCTCCTTTTACGCATAGGGCGGATGCCCGCGTGCGAGATGGAGCGAAGCGGAATCGAGCGAGCGCACTGCGGACGCTGAGAAGGGCGGATGCCCGCGTGCGATGCCTGAACACTTGGCGAGGTTCCCCACGAGCCTAGTGAGAAGGTACACACAGTGGATGGAGTGAAGCGGAATCGAGCGAGCGCACTGCGGACGTTGAGAAGGGCGGATGCCGCGTATTGTTATCACAAATTATAAAATTAAAGTTAATAATGTTAATAATTTAACAATAAAAACACAGATAAAAAGATTGATAAAAAATGCACAAATTTATCTCCAAGGGGTTACATTCCGGAATTTCGTGAGTTATAATGTCCCTATCAGAAACGATATGAATTACAAGGAGGGCCTTATCTATGAAACTTGAAGAACAAAACATTATCGTACAGCGTCCATACAAAACAGTTTACAGATGCGATGACAGCATTGTTAAGGTTTTTGCTGAAACTCATCCGAAGTCAGATGTATTTAACGAGGCTTTAATTACGGCCCGAATCGAGGAGACAGGACTGGAGATTCCAAAGGTAAAGGGCGTAACGCAGATCGAAGGAAAATGGGCGATCGAAATTGAATACAAAGAAGGAAAGACTCTGGAAGAGATGATGGAGTCAGACAAAAAGAACATTGAAAAATATATGGAAGATTTTGTAGATCTTCAGCTTGAGGTGCTCGGCAAGACGTCGCCTCTTCTGAAAGGGATGAAGGATAAGCTCTCCCGCCAGATCAACGGACTGAAAGATCTGGATGCAACAACAAGATATGAGCTTCTTACACGTCTTGAAAGTATGCCGAAACATAATAAAGTGTGCCACGGCGATTTTAACCCGAGTAATGTTATCGTTGGAAAGAACGGCAAGATGACAGTTGTTGACTGGGCACATGCAACACAGGGAAATGCAAGCGCTGATGCAGCTATGACATATCTTCTTTTTGCCCTGAAAGATCAGGAGACAGCAGATCTCTATATGAAACTGTTCTGCAAGAAGAGCGATACTGCAAGACAGTATGTACAGCAGTGGCTGCCGATCGTTGCAGCTGCTCAGCTGTCGAAGAAACATGCGATGGAGAAAGATTTCCTGATGAGATGGATCGATGTTATCGATTACCAATAGAAAATAAATCTGAGGTTCCTGTTCGACATACTCGCGATTAAGAAGCCAGATAGAACCCGGCAGGATAATGACTAAGATCTATGAATTCAGACAGTCAGTTTTAAACCATACTGTTAAGTTTAAATTTCACAACCCTTAATCAATACCCTTCCGACCACGTTCATGCTTTTTCGAAATCTGAATTTGCTCTGACTCTTCCGATTTGAAGAACGCAGAGAACTGCGGAATATAAGTCTGGAACACTTTTCAAAGGGGAGGGGCGTTGGATTTGGCGACTTCGGAATGGAGTTAAAAAACTTGGAATCTGGCACAATAACGTTAACAGGGCAGATGGGATTGTCTGAGTGAAACGAGTTGCCCATCTGCCCTGTTGTTTTTAGTTATTTGTCAGATTCCTTAGTTTTTCTTACTCCATGGAGCGGAGCAAAAGACAATGCCCCTCCCCTTTGAATATGTCTTTACAAACTTTATTCCGCATTTCTCGGACGTTTTACTCTGTTGAAGAATCAGACAAATCCGGAATTTCCTACCAGCTCTGGAAGAACAGGTTTCCTCCGATATTGACTCCGTCTCTGTCGGTTGATCCCGCATACAGGAAGTAATAGCAGTCTGCTACAGCTGCGAGACGCGCTCCGTTGATTGCGTCCTGCGCCACCTGGATGGAAAGACTGGTCGGACCATTTTTTAAGACTGTGTTGAGACGGCCTGTCCATACCGGTTCGAACTGCCCGTTTGCATAAACCACACCGCTGATTGAATTCGGGAAGCGGGGGCTTTCTACGCGGTTCATGATGACTGTTGCAACGGCAAGCAGAGAGTCATAGTCCTGTCGTGCCTCGCACTGGATAATAGCGGCAAGAAGAGTGGTATCATCTGCGGAGGCATCGATCCCGCCGTTGTTGATTATCGAATCATCATAACTGTTATCAGAATTGCCGGCAGCTGCCGCTGCTTCCTCAGCTTCCTTCGCAGCCTGTTCCCGGGCCGCTTCCTCAGCGGCGATGCGGGCAGCCTCCGCGGCTTTTGCTTCTTCCAAACGCGTCTGCACATCGGCGAGGTTAGTGGATGTTTCTTCTGCTTTTGCCTGAAGTTCTGTCTGCTGCGCCTGAAGTTCTGCCTGCAGGTCTGTAAATGATTCCTGCTGTGTCTTTAAAGTTTCCTGCTGTTCCTCGATCTGCTGATGAACAGCCTGCAGATTTTCAAGGGCGTTTCTGTCATATTCGCTCAGGTTTTCAATAAATTCAGCCTTGTTGAGAAAATCCGACATATTTTCTGCGGAAAAAAGCATTTCCAGCAGTGTTGCATTCCCGTGTTCGTACATATACTTTATACGGGCTTTCATATCTTCGTACTGTTGTTCTTCGTTCGCTTCTGCTTCTGCAAGCTCATCCGATGTACGTGCGATCTCTCCGTTTAAGATCTCTACCTGCATTTCTGTGGTTGAGATCTGATCGCTTAAATCAAGGATTTCCTGGTTGATTCCCTGGAGCTCGCTTTCCAGCGCTGAACTCTGTCCTTCCAGACTTTCGATTTCATCATCGGCAAATGTGGGGAAAACCGAAAGTACAACCGCGAGAGAACAGAACAGTGCGATACCGGTCTGTGCCCATCGTTTTTTCTGGATATTCATACCTTTTTTTCCTTTCTCCGTGCATTCATCAGTTGCCGGATAACTATTATACTATAAATTGCGTTATTTGGCAAACTCTGATAAAATAGTAACAGTTGAATACGGAGGAGGCGGCAATGAAGCATCAGATAAAAATGATTGGTCTTGATCTTGACGGGACGGTTCTGACAGATAAAAAAGAACTTACTCCCCGGACCATCAAAGCGATAGAACAGGCGATCCGGGTGGGAGTCATTGTCCTGGTAGCTACGGGAAGACCGTGGATGGGAATTCCGGAAGAACTCAGGTCATTTCCGGGGATGAGGTACGCGCTGACGTCAAACGGCGCGCGGGTGATCGACACAGAGACCGGAAAGGTGATTGAAGAGTGCCTACTTTCACCGGAACTGGCGAAAAAAACATTGGAAATATGCGGGAAATATGATACTCTACTAGAGGTATATTTTGACGGGCAGGGATACGGACAGCGGGAGAAGATGGAACGGGTGGAGCGTTACCACAAGAATCCGAATATGTGGGAATACACGAGGAAAACCCGGATACCGGTAGAGGACGTATTCGGGCTGGTTGAGCGCGAGAACCGCGGGCTCGATAAAGTGCAGGCGCTGTTTGCCGATATGGATGAGCGCAGGCAGGCGTGGGAAGAGCTGGAGACGGTTGAGGGGCTGGAACCGGTCGGCTCGCTCAAATATAACATAGAAGTCAATGCTGCGGGAGTAAACAAGGGGACAGGGCTTGTCAATCTGGGAAAAATCCTGGGGATCAGGCGAGAAGAGATCATGGCATGCGGAGATGGGGACAATGATACGATTATGCTCAGAGAAGTCGGTTTCGGCGTCGCCATGGCAAATGCGGAAGAACAGGTGAAAGAAGCAGCGGATTACATTACGCTGTCAAACGAGGAGGACGGCGTGGCTGAAGCGATAGAAAAATTTGTTCTCGGAGGAGGAGAAAGATTATGTTAGACGCATTGAAAGTAATTATTTTTGGAATTGTGGAAGGTATTACGGAATGGCTTCCGATCAGCAGTACCGGCCATCTGATCCTTCTGGAAGAATTCCTGAAACTGGGGCAGGGGGATGCGTTCTTTGAAATGTTCGAAGTGGTGATCCAGCTTGGCGCCATACTGGCGGTTGTGGTCATTTATTTCCACAAGCTGAATCCTTTCTCACCGAAGAAAACGCAGAAGCAGAAGATGATGACAATTCAGATCTGGATTAAAGTACTGATCGGATGTCTGCCGGCGGGAATCATCGGAATTCTGTTCAACGATGTGATCGACAAATATCTGTATCACTGGTACGTTGTCGCTGCGATGCTGATTGTGTACGGTATTCTTTTTATCATCGTAGAGAATTATCAGAAAGGGAAAGAACCGCGCGTTAAGAAAATGTCGCAGCTTACTCTTCCCATGATCCTGATCATCGGTGTGTTCCAGATGCTGGCCATGATTCCGGGAACGTCGCGTTCGGGCGCTACAATTGTCGGTGCGCTTATGCTCGGAGTATCCAGAGGGCTTGCGGCAGAGTATACATTTTACCTTGCTATTCCTGTGATGTTTGGAGCAAGTGCTCTGAAGCTGATCAAATTCGGTCTCAATTATACGGGAATGCAGGTGTTCCTTCTGCTTCTCGGAACAGTGGTTTCCTTTGCTGTTTCGATCATAGCGATCAAATTCCTGCTGCAGTATATCAAGAACCATGATTTCAAAGTGTTCGGATATTACCGGATTGTGCTCGGCGTTATCGTATTCCTGTATTTCGGAATCACTGCTCTGCTGGCATAATCACATAATGAATTGATCACATACTGATATAAAAAATACATACGCAGGGACTGGAACCCCGGGGCGTCTTTCCGAAAGATAGTATATATTGCGGAACGGCTGCCCGCATGGTCCGGTTCCTGCGTGTTTTTACAGTAACAGGAGAGTTGTTTGAATGAAATATGAAAGAATAAGAAAGGCAGTCTATCTCGAACGCCCGAATCGTTTTATCGCATATGCGGAAATCAACGGCGCCAGGGAGACGATCCATGTGAAGAATACGGGCAGATGCGCGGAACTTCTTGTTCCGGGAGCGGTAATCTATGTCCAGGAAAGCGCGAATCCGGCAAGAAAGACAAAATGGGATCTGATCGCGGTGGAAAAAGGCGATCGTCTGATCAATATGGATTCGCAGATCCCGAACCGGGTGGTGCAGGAATGGATAGAGTCAGGAGCCATGTTTGACAACGTGACGCTGGTGCGCCCGGAGACCACTTACGGCAATTCAAGGTTCGATCTCTACGTGGAGGCAGATGGCAGAAAGATCTTTATCGAAGTAAAGGGAGTGACGCTGGAGGAAAACGGCGTGTGCAGATTTCCTGATGCTCCCAGTGACCGTGCGGTAAAGCATATGGAGGAGCTGGTAAAAGCCGCAGGTGAAGGATACGAGACATATGTGTTTTTCGTGATCCAGATGAGCGGTGTAAAGTATTTTACACCGAATACGGATACACATCCGGCGTTTGCGGAGGCGCTTGGGGCGGCGCGTGACGCAGGCGTTCATATCCTTGCGCGTGACTGCGCGGTGACGCCGGAGAGCATTTCCATTCAGGATCCGGTAGATGTGGTTCTGGGAAGTCCCCGTCTTAAAGAAGCGGCAGAGCCTCTTGTGGAATGGTTCCGGGCCAACAAGAGAGATCTGCCGTGGAGGCAGAGGATGAATGCTTACCGCGTGTGGATTTCGGAAATTATGCTTCAGCAGACCCGGGTGGAGGCGGTGAAGCCATACTATGAACGATTCCTGAAAGAGCTGCCGGATGTGAAGGCGCTGGCAGAGGTGCCGGAGGACCGGCTTCTGAAACTCTGGGAAGGACTTGGATACTATAACAGAGCGAGAAACTTAAAAGAGGCGGCAGGTCAGATCGTGCGGGATTACGGCGGGAAATTCCCGGAGACTTACGAGGAGATCCGGAGGCTTAAGGGAATCGGCAGTTACACTGCGGGAGCGATTGCATCTTTTGTGTATCACATTCCGAAACCGGCCGTGGACGGAAATGTACTACGTGTGGTTACAAGGATTACAGCGTGCGGCGATGACATTGCCCGGGCTGCGACAAAGACGAAAATCGAGAAGCTGGTGGAGGAAGTGATTCCGCCGGATGCGCCGGGAGATTTTAACCAGAGCCTGATTGAGCTGGGGGCAATTGTGTGTCTGCCAAACGGTGAGCCGAAGTGCGGCGAATGTCCGGTGCGGGAACTGTGTCTGGCACATGAACTGGGCCAGGAGACAGATTTCCCGGTGAAGAAGAAGGAGAAGAAGCGGCGAATAGAAAAGCGGACCGTGCTTGTGTTTCGTGATGAGAATGAGACGGCAGTCAGAAAACGTCCGGCAAGAGGACTTCTGGCGGGAATGTATGAGTTCCCGAACGTGGAAGGACATCTGACCCGTGAGGAAGTGATTGGTTATGGCAAGAAGCTGGGGCTTGCTCCGATCCGGGTGAAACCGCTTCCTGCGGCAAAGCATATTTTCAGCCATGTGGAATGGCATATGATCGGATACGAGGTGCTGGTGGATGAGCTGGAGCGGGAAATGAAAGCTGACGTGCTGTTTGCCAGCCTGGAAGAACTGGAAGAAAAATATCCGATGCCTTCCGCGTTTGAACCATATATGCCGG
Source organism: Candidatus Mediterraneibacter vanvlietii (assembly GCA_019113645.1). GTDB lineage: Bacteria > Bacillota > Clostridia > Lachnospirales > Lachnospiraceae > Mediterraneibacter > Mediterraneibacter vanvlietii. The sequence goes on from DXGZ01000106.1 coordinate 16,928, forward strand.
CGGTTTGATACTGCCGGTTGAATCGTCCTGCCGGCATAATTTTCCCCTACAGTCAGTTCCGTGTCCGAACTGTCACAGTGGCATAACAGAGCTCACTCGGTTTTCTTGAAACGAGATATGATTTGTGATATACTGACCACGACAGATAAAACAGGAGAGTATCATAAAATGGGTGAAAAATCAGAAATTTCCAGACAGCAGCAGAAATCACGTGAGACAAGAGAAAAGATATTCCAGGCGGCGAAACGGATTCTGCAGAAAAAGGGCTACGAGGAGCTGTCTATCAAAAATATATGTGAGGAGGCAGGAGTGTCTAACGGCAGTTTTTATCATCATTTCAAGACCAAAGATGACCTGCTCTCATATTATATTGAAGATCAGCCGAAGATAGATCCGGATCTGCTGGAGCTGCCGGAGAACGTGGCGGGAGTGAAGACGGGGATCATACAGGTTTATATGAATTATGTGAAATACTGCCGGGAACTTGGCGTAGAGTTTATGGCAGAGTACTATGATACGAAGAATCAGGCACTCAACGCGGATATCCGTACGGAGCGGCCTTACCCGATCGTAACGGTCCAGACATATGTGGAAAAAGCAATTCAGGCGGGGATTGTCAGCCTGAATGTAAAGATAGAAGAATTTACCACAGATATCAGGATGATTGTAATTGGAAATGTATTTGAGTGGTGTATCAAGCATGGCGAGGCGGACTTTGAGGGCAATATGTCGCGTTCGCTCGGCAAGTATCTGGACGCAGTGCTCAGTGCGGCCGGGGATGCCTGAGAACGCGAGGGACGGGGGAGGATTATGGGAGACAGAAGTGAGTATGAATTCAGAAGCGAGTATGAATTTATCATAAATCCCAAAGCGCGTTCCGGGATGGGAGAGATGGTCTGGAACATGCTGGAACCGGAGCTTAAAAAGCGCCGCATAACCTATCGCGCCTACCTTACGAAGCGAAGAAATCATGCACAGAAGATCGCTGCGGCTGTCACAGCGGACGGCAGGGAACATCTGCTGGTGGTTCTTGGCGGGGACGGGACAGTGAATGAGGTGATTAACGGCATCTCCTGCATTGATAAGACGGTGATCGGATATATCCCGATCGGATCCAGCAATGATTTTGCGCGCGGGCTGGGGATCGCAAAAGATACGGAGAAAGCGCTGGATGTGGTCCTGAATCCGAAGAAGGTGATTCCGCTGGATGTGGGGGAGATGATCCGCGCGGGACGCGCGAGGAGATTTGCGGTCAGCGCGGGAATCGGATTTGATGCCGCGGTATGCCATGAGGTGTGCGTATCTCCCTGGAAGGTGTTTCTGAACCGGCTGGGGCTTGGAAAACTGAGTTATGCGGTTGTGGCGCTGGACCGGCTGATGAAGGACCGTCCGGTGAAGTTGGAAGCTGTGCTTTCGGACGGCAGCAGGAAAGTGTTTGAAAAGACATATTTTGCAGCGTTTATGAATCTGCAGTATGAGGGCGGCGGATTCCGTTTCTGCCCGGAAGCAAAACCGGATGACGGGCTGCTGGATATCCTTGTTGTTCATGACATACCGGTGCTGAAGATCTTATGTCTGCTGCCTACCGCGTTTGCGGGAAAGCACGTGGGATTTAAGGGAGTGACGATTCTGCGCTGCAGCGGGGCGGAGGTGCAGACTTCGCGGCCGCTGCCTCTGCATATGGACGGAGAGCCGGGATTTCCAAGAGATGGAGTTTCTGTGGGAATCCTGGAAGAGAAGCTGCGGGTGATTGTCGGATGATACCTGATAATTCCTAAGATTTAATAAATGTTTTGTGAATTCAGTTGTTGTCAATTTTAAATCGTGATATAATCGATGCGAATCTGAGAGAAAGAGAGTGCAGGGAAAATATTCTTATCCGGGGGAGAAGTACCGGAAGAGGTGCCGGCCTGCCGCCGCGCTGTTGATTTGGAATTAAATTGATTATAAAGGGGCATCACATATGGGATTCAAAGAAAAACTTTCCGCACTGGTAAAGAAATATAAGCATGCATGGGTGTTTTTGTACATTCTGGTCTATATGCCGTGGTTTCTGCTGCTGGAGAGGCACGTCACCACGAATTATCATGTGATTCAGATCGAACTGGATGAGCATATTCCGTTTATCGAGTATTTTGTGGTTCCCTATCTGCTCTGGTTTGTATTTATAGCTGCGGCATTTCTGTACTTTTTCTTTACGGATGTGCCGGGATTTTACAGAATGGCACAGTTTATGTTTACGGGGATGACAATATTTCTTATTATTTCCACAATATTTCCGAACGGACAGGATCTTCGTCCGGTTGTATTCGAGAGGGATAATATATTCGTAGACCTGGTGAGAATGGTCTATCGGGCGGATACATGTACGAATGTTTTTCCGAGCCTTCATGTATTCAATTCGCTGAGCGTGTGCGTTGCCGTTTGCGAAAGCCGGAACCTGAAAAAGCATCGCGGAGTGTGTTTCGGAGTATATGCGATGGCGGCTCTGATCATCCTTGCAACTGTATTTTTAAAACAGCACTCTGTTGTCGATGTGTTCGGAGCAACGATCATGGCATATATACTGTATCAGTTCATTTACGCTCCGGCAAAGAAAAGCGCTCCGCGCTACGCAAAGCAGAAGGGGGCGCTGCTGCAGAACAAATAAAGCAGTTTCATGGCTGAACTGTTAAATCATATAAAAGATTCAGGAGGAAAGAGAAAAATGAAGAAGATAATGCTTACCGGGGATCGGCCCACAGGAAGGCTTCACGTAGGACACTACGTGGGATCACTGCGCCGCCGTGTTGAGCTTCAGAATACAGGGGATTTTGACGATATTTTTATTATGATCGCGGACGCTCAGGCGCTGACTGACAATGCGGACAATCCGGAGAAAGTGCGCCAGAACATCATAGAAGTTGCGCTGGATTATCTTGCGTGCGGTCTGGATCCCGAGAAATCCACACTTCTGATTCAGTCGCAGATACCGGAGCTGTGCGAGCTGTCATTCTATTATATGAACCTGGTGACAGTGTCGAGGCTTCAGAGAAATCCTACGGTAAAATCCGAAATCCAGATGAGGAATTTCGAGGCCAGTATCCCGGTTGGTTTTTTCACCTATCCGATCAGCCAGGCGGCTGATATCACTGCGTTTAAGGCAACGATCGTTCCGGTTGGCGAGGATCAGATGCCGATGCTGGAGCAGACAAAAGAGATTGTGCATAAATTCAATTCCGTATACGGGGAAACTCTTGTGGAGCCGAAGATCCTTCTTCCGGATAATCAGGCATGCATGAGGCTTCCTGGAATCGATGGAAAGGCGAAGATGAGCAAGTCGCTGAATAACTGCATCTATCTTTCCGAAGAACCGGAAGATATCAAGAAGAAAGTCTTCAGTATGTTCACAGATCCGAATCATATCCGCATTGAGGATCCGGGCAGGCTGGAAGGAAATACAGTATTCACTTATCTGGATGCGTTCTGCAGACCGGAATATTTCGACGAGTTCCTTCCGGAATATTCAGGGCTTGATGAGCTGAAAGATCATTATAAGAGAGGCGGACTCGGCGATATGAAGGTAAAACGCTTCCTGAATAATGTGCTTCAGACAGAGCTTGAGCCGATCAGAAACCGAAGAAAAGAATATCAGAAAGATATTCCTGCCGTGTACGAGATTCTCAGAAAAGGAAGCGAGAAGGCAGAGAAAGTGGCTGCGCAGACACTGAAAGAAGTAAAGGCGGCAATGAAGATCAATTATTTCGACGATGAAGAGCTGATCAAGATGCAGTCTGAAAAATTCACAACAGAAGCATAAGAAAAGCCTGGCGAAAAAGAAGTGCTGTACCGGTTTGGTGCAGCACTTCTTTTTTAAAAACTGATATTTAGAAAACAGTTATTTAATGGTGCAGCGACGCCGCATCCCTGGAAACTGATACGAAAAAAGATGCCGCATAGCGACATCTTTCTTTACGTGCGATAGAAGATTCGAACTCCCGACCTTCTGGTCCGTAGCCAGACGCTCTATCCAGCTGAGCTAATCGCACATATTCAATTGGTGCTGTCCTCAACAGCAGATATTATTATATGGCAGATCTGGAGAAATGTCAATAACTTTTTCAAAAATATTTTCGCTATTTTGTTCACTAAGCGGATCGGCGGAAAGTGTGTCAGGAATCGAAAGCAGATAAGTTGAAGAAACGTATTCTGAGAGTGGGGAGATGCGTTCCGTGTTCCGTTCCAGAATCCGGGAACTTCTAAAGGGCTGAAAAAATGTCTAAATGCAAAACGGCACTCGGGGCAACTCGCGTTCGCTCAGACAATCCCCTCGCACCGTTTAACGACATTTTTCCACCCCTAAGAAGTTCCAGCGGATTCCTCCAAAGTCACACGGCCCACATCTCCCCGCTCTCAGAAAGGTTATCCAAGCTGTCCGCTTCGCGCCCTTCGCACTTCCCGTTGGAAGCTCAGTGAAGCAAAACAGGCTGAGAAAAGCGCGAAACGGCGCGGCTTGGAGGGATTACCATTTGTAAAACCGTCCAGCCGCGCCTTGCTTTTTACTCAGTTGATTATTCGATGACTTCCCCTGTCGATAAAGCAGAAAACAGGGGGCATTTCAAAAGCCTTTCTGCGGAGGTTGAGGGTGTGGGCAGGGTGACTTCGGAAGGGCATTAGTGAATCTTGAAGTTCCGGACATGGACGTCAGGGCAGACGGCGAGATTGTCTGAGCAAAGCGAGTTGCTCGCCGTCTGTCCTTGCATTTAGTCCATGTCCGGAACTTTTTAGATTCATTTAGGCCCTGGAGCGGAACCCTGAACATACCCTCAACCTCAGCAGAATACGTTTTGGAAGGATCCCCTGTTTTCGGAAATATCGTCTCCAAAAGTCAGCGAACCTAATCAACTAAATAGCGGAAGGGCTTGACAGGGAAGAAATACTAGTGTACTATTTAACTATGACACTAGTGCAATGATAAAAAAGAGGAGGCATGTGATGGAATACAATACAGGTGCTCCAATTTATCTTCAGGTGATAAATGAACTGAAGAAGAGGATGGTAAAAGGAGATTTGAAACCGGGTGAGAAGATGCCGTCGAGCCGGGAGCTGGCTGTTCTGTACAAGGTGAATCAGAATACGGCGGCGAGAATCTACCGGGAGATGGAATCGGCAGGTTACTGTTTTACGAAACGGGGAATCGGTACGTTTGTTTCTGAGGAGGAGAATATGTTTGAGAATTTAAAGAAGGAGATGGCGGGAGAGCTGCTCAGCAATTTTATGCATGAGATGAGAGATCTCGGGTTTGAGAAGAAAGATATTATTTTCCAGATTGAGGACTATAAGGAGGATGCGGATCATGATGATGGAGTGTAAGGGACTTACGAAATGGTTTGGAGCAAAGAAAGCGATTGAGGATCTGACGCTGAATCTGGATAAGGGGAAGATATACGGACTGCTCGGAGAGAACGGGAGCGGGAAGACGACATGGATGAAGATGGCAGCAGGCCTTACGAAGCCGAGCAGAGGAGAGATCCTGTATGAGGGACATCCGCTCTGTTATCAGGACAAGGCAGAGATCGCGTATATGTCTACGGAACCGTTTTTCTATGATTTTATGAATGTGGCGGATGTGGGAACATACTATGGTGATTTCTTCAGTGATTTCGACTCGGAGCGGTATACGGAGATGACAGAAGCCATGGGGCTGACCAGAGAGATGAAGGTGCGGAATCTCTCAAGCGGCATGAACGCGAAACTGAAGATTGCGGCAACACTTGCAAGAGACGCGAAGCTGTGCCTTCTGGATGAGCCTCTCAACGGAATCGACTATAAGGCGCGCGAAGAGATTATAGAGCTGATTATCCGTGCAGCGGATGAGAACAAAACATTTGTTATCTCCACACATCTGCTGGAGGAGATTGAGAGTTTTATAGAGTACGCTGTGTTTATCAGAGAAGGACGTCTGGTAGACAAAGTGAATCTGGAGTCAGAGCGTATGAAGACCGGACGTTCGCTGACGGATATTTATGTGGACATTATGTAAGGAGGAACGGATGATGGCTAAACTGATTAAATATGAGATGAGGAAACAGAGAACATCCAGGATGGTGATACTGATCGGGCTTTTGGTCGGCGTGATTGCGTACTGCCTGAGCATTCTTACCGGCAATATAAATATGACGGCTGTGATTATCGGACTTGGGGTATGTGCCGCTCTGCTTGTGTTTTTCTATACGGGCATTGAGAGTATACTGGTACTGAACCGGGATCTGAAAACAAAGCAGAGTTATATGCTTTGGATGCTCCCGAAGTCGATCTGGGAGATCCTCGGAGCAAAATTTATCTCCGCGCTTCTGCAGATGGCGATTGTGTACGCTGCTTTCTGTATTGCGGTCGGAATCGGATGTCTGGGGGCGGTGATCCGGTTTGAAGGGGTTCAGGCATTAGCGGATATGTTTCAGAGAGCGTCCGAGGTATTTGTCCGGGGCGGAGTGAATTGGACGGATCTTGTATGGCTGGCGGTGTATATTTTTATTGCCTGGTCGCAGGTGATTATGATCGGATTTCTGGCAGTGGTTATGTCCAGAACCATACTGCTCAGATCCAGGTTTGCAGGCTTCCTGTCCGTGATTCTGTTTTTCGTTATTGATTTTGTGATCGCATTTGGATCTGATCTTATGTACCGCCTTCCGTGGCTTGCCGATTTTGCAGGATCTCCGAGAATCAACATATGGGATGGAATCTACTATCTTGTGACAGCGGTTATCCTGTTCCTTGTATCAGGAGTTCTGGCGGATAAGAAGCTGAGCGTGTGATTAATGTGGGGGACGGCTGAGATGCAGACTGCTGACGGGCTGTTGCCAGCATCAGACGGCAGCGTGCAGATGGGCTGCTGTCAGCATCAGGCGGCAGCATACAGATGGGATGCTGACAGGTTGCGGATGAGATGCAGGAAGGCCGGACGGCGGAACCGTCAGCCTTCCAGCACTGCGAGCATGTCGGAGGGGAGTGGAGCAGTGAACTCCATCGCTTCTCCGGTAATTGGATGGGAAAATGAAAGCCGGTGAGAGTGAAGCGCCTGCCGGCTGATGTGTTCCATATCCGGATTATAGAGATAGTCTCCGACAAGCGGAAAACCGATGTGCTGCATATGGACGCGGATCTGATGGGTACGGCCGGTCTCGAGAATGAGCGAGACAAGGCTGTGCCCGTTTTTTTCGCATATTTTTCTGAAATGAGTGACAGCGTGTTCACCGTTCTCATAGTCGATCCGCCTTTCGATGAGTGAACTGCCGGTTCTGCCGATAGGCGCATCAATGACGCCTTCTTCCGGACTCAGGCTGCCGCGCACAATGGCGAGATATTCCCGCTCAATCTCGTGACGGTATCCCATACCGGAGAGAACGCTGGAGCTGACCATGTGTTTGGCGATTACGGTCAGCCCGGAGGTGTCTCTATCCAGACGGTTGGTGCAGCGGAAGATAAATGGCTTTCCCTGATTCTGGTAATACCACATAAGGGCGTTTGCCAGAGAATTGCGGTAGTTGTTAAGGGACGGGTGGACCGGCATTCCGGCAGGCTTGTTTACCACGAGAATGTCTTCGTCTTCGTAAACGATGCTGAGAGGAAGCTGCACTGGCGGGATATTGGGTGAAGAATCAGTTTCCCGGATGTGGACTGTGAGGGCGTCGCCTGCATTTAAAGGAGTGCGCATATAGGACCAGACGCCGTTGATCAGAATACTCTCCGGCATCTTTTTTAACTGGGTAAGATTCTGGTAGGAATAGCCCTTTCTGCGGAGGTACTGTTCTGTCCGAAGCCCGGCTTCCGTCTCGTGTATGTTGTAATGGATGATGCGTTCCAATCTGGTCTGCTCCTTTCACTTTCCCCGGTGTTTCTGTGACAACGGCGTCAGAGTGCGCGGGGAGGATATCTGCTGGCAGCAGTTTTACCGGTACCCTGACAATGTGCCTGCACATTATCATAGCAGAACAGGGATCCTGCCGGCAAGAGTCAGATTTTCTCTCCGAGCTGTCCCATGGCTGAATTACGGGGAAATAGGCAACAGTTCAGCCGCGCCATTCGGAAAACCGCACTGACGTGCTTACTGCGGCTGCGCCGCTGTTTTCCTCATATACGGGCGCTCACCCCACGGAACAGCCCGATCGAAAAATCATGCAAGCATGATTTTCTCTCCCGAGCTGTTCCATGGCTGAACTGTTCTTTAAAGAACTGGAACAGATTTCCCGACTGTGTTACAATATACAGGTATTGCTAAAATTTGCAGAGAGGAAATCTGAATATGGATATTAATCAGAAACTGACAGAAGAATTAAATGTGAAGCGCTGGCAGATCGATGCGGCGGTAAAATTGATCGATGAGGGAAATACCATCCCCTTTATATCGCGATACAGAAAAGAAGTTACCGGATCGCTCAATGACGAGCAGCTCCGAAAACTTCATGAAAGACTGGTGTATCTGCGCAATCTGGAAGAAAAGAAAGAGCAGGTGCTCTCTAGTATTGAAGAGCAGGGCAAACTGACAGAAGAGCTGAGAAATCAGATTCTTGCGGCTGAGACGCTTGTGACTGTGGAGGATCTCTACCGCCCGTACCGGCCGAAGAGAAGAACGCGCGCCACGATTGCGAAGGAGAAAGGGCTGGAACCGCTGGCAGCGTATATTATGCTGCAGAATGCCGGGGAGCCGCTTGAGAAAACCGCGGAAGAATATGTGTCCGCGGAAAAGGAAGTGAACAGTGCTCAGGAAGCGATTGCAGGGGCAAAAGACATTATCGCAGAGGCGATTTCTGATAATGCGGATTACAGAAGCTGGATCCGGAAGACAACCATGAAAAAAGGAACGCTCACATCCACGGCAAAGGATCCGGAAGCCGAGTCTGTATATGAGATGTACTATGAATTTCAGGAGGCGGTTTCCAAACTGGCCGGGCACAGAATTCTGGCGCTGAACCGTGGTGAAAAAGAGAAATTTCTTGCTGTGAAGGTAGATGCTCCGGAGGAGGATATTCTGCGCTATCTGGAGAAAAAGACGATCCGGAGAGAAAATCCATATACAACACCTGTGCTTAAAGAGACAGTGGAAGACAGTTATCACAGGCTGATCGGACCGGCAATTGAGAGGGAGATCAGGAGTGAACTGACTGAGAAGGCAGAGGACGGCGCCATCGAGGTGTTTGGAAAGAATCTGCATCAGCTTCTGATGCAGCCGCCTATTGCGGGAAAAGTAGTGCTCGGATGGGATCCGGCCTTCCGTACCGGATGTAAGCTGGCAGTAGTGGACCCTACTGGTAAAGTGCTGGGCACAACGGTGATCTATCCGACAGCGCCGACTACGCCTGCCAAGATTAAGGCGAGCAAGGATCTGCTGAAGAAGATTATTCCGAAATACAATATTTCCCTGATCTCTCTCGGAAACGGAACAGCGTCCAGAGAGTCGGAACAGTTTATTGTGGATCTGTTAAAAGAGATTCCGGAGAAGGTGCAGTACGTTATTGTAAATGAGGCGGGCGCGTCCGTGTATTCGGCGAGCAAGCTGGCGAGCGAAGAGTTCCCGAAGTTCGACGTGGGACAGAGAAGCGCCGCGTCGATTGCAAGAAGGCTTCAGGATCCGCTGGCAGAACTGGTAAAGATCGACCCGAAATCCATTGGCGTGGGTCAGTATCAGCATGATATGAATCAGAAGAAATTAGGAGAGTCCTTAAACGGAGTGGTTGAGGACTGCGTGAATAAAGTCGGAGTGGATCTCAATACGGCATCAGCGCCGCTTCTCTCCTATATTTCCGGCATCAGCAGTACGATCGCGAAGAATATCGTGGCTTACAGGGAAGAAAACGGAAGGTTCGCGAACCGCAGAGAACTTCTGGAAGTGCCGAAGCTCGGACCAAAGGCCTTTGAACAGTGCGCCGGATTTATGCGGATCCAGGGCGGGGATAATCCGCTTGATGCTACAGGGGTTCACCCGGAGTCCTATGCTGCGGCAGAAAAACTTCTGCAAAAGCAGGGATTTACCCCGGACGATGTGGCGGGGCATCATCTTGCAGGACTTTCTCTTACGATCAAAGATTACAAAAAGCTTGCAGAGGAACTGGGAATCGGTGAGATCACGCTCAGAGATATAGTGAAAGAGCTTGAGAAACCTGCCAGAGATCCGCGTGATGAGATGCCGAAACCGATCCTGCGCACGGATGTTCTCGAGATGAAGGACCTGAAGGAAGGAATGGTTCTGAAGGGAACGGTCCGCAACGTGATAGATTTTGGTGTGTTTGTGGATATTGGCGTGCATCAGGACGGACTCGTGCATATCTCGCAGATCACAGACCGTTATATCAAGCATCCGCTTGAGGCAGTGAGCGTGGGAGATATTGTAGATGTGAAAGTTATGAGCGTGGATCTGAAGAAAAAGAGAATCCAGCTGACAATGCGGGGAATCTAGGCGACGGTCCGGTTGTGTGTCTTTGCGGATGGCGCGGCCTGAGCGGGTGTGAATTTTGCGTGATCGGAAATACAGAACGGGCAGTCCTTAGCTGTAAGTGCGCGAAGCACTGAGCGGGACTGCCCGTTTAATATTTTGGTGTATAAAACCGGGAAAATGTCTCCCGTGAACATCTGCGATCAGAGCCCGGTGAGCAGCTGTGCCAGGGCGTCCGGGGATGCGGGAAGGTATTCTGCGCGTTCGTTCCCTGAGAGAAGGGAGTCGTCATGGGTCCCCCAGACCGCAAGCGCGAAATCTACTCCGGCAGCATCGGCACACTTCATATCCTGCAGAGTGTCGCCGACAAAGAGGATCTCTTCTGTGCGGGCATGGGTGAGATTCTGGTATTTCAGGATCGGATCAGGCGCGGGCTTGGGCGAGTCCACATCATCAGAGCAGATGATGACTGAGAAATAGTTCTGGATCGGCGCGGCGCTTAAGACGAGCTCCAGTTCTTCGTGGGTACGGGAAGTCACGATTCCCAGACGGTATCCGGATTCGGACAGCTTCTCGAGGAGCGGTTCGATGCCGTCAAAGAGGCGGATCAGATGAACGTATCTGGCTTCATTTTCCAGCCAGAGTCCGAGTGTCTCGGACGCATTCCTGACCTTCAGCTGAGCCAGCGAGACAAGGGAAGTGCATCCCAGAACAAATCGCAGTTCATCGATCTCGCGGTGAATTCCGTCTGTCTCGGCAAGTGCGTCTTTCAGGGATTGAAGAATGTTTCTGGACGTATCGAGAAGCGTTCCGTCAACATCAAAAATAATATGTTTGTATTTCATAAACAGTCTCCGTTCTGCCGCCTGAGAAGGCGGCTGTTTTCCTGCATTATAGCAGGAGGAGAGAAGTGCGTAAACAATAATGCGGAGGATAGGATAAAAAGTGTAAATAATGTGTCAGGTGTGAAAAGAGCCAAGAGCCACTTGACATATTGAAAAATAGTTGTTATATTACAAATAGAACAATAAT
>DXGZ01000107.1 GCA_019113645.1 Candidatus Mediterraneibacter vanvlietii
GATCGTATCTTATACACTGGGATTAAAAGCAGCAGGAGGATCAAGCAATTATGAGAATAAAAATAGTATCAGCTTATGACCGGGCAGAAGAAGTAAGCAAGTTGTTTAAAGAATATACAGATATGCTAATTGAAAACGACAGTTCTTTCCAGAAATATTTAGATATCCAGAATTACAGTGAAGAAATAGAACATTTGGAGAGCAAATACGGTTTGCCTGATGGAAGGTTATATCTGGTTTATTGTGATGAAGAATTAGCCGGCTGTATAGGACTTAGAAAAATTGACACTCAAAACTGTGAAATGAAACGTCTCTATGTAAGGCCAGAATTCAGAGGACGAAAAATAGGCAATCTGTTAGTTGAGAAAATCATAGACGATGCAAAAGAGATCGGATACTCTCATATGTTATTGGATACACTTCCTTTTTTGAAAAGCGCAATACATATGTATAAAAAATATGGTTTTTATGCAATAAGCAGCTATAATGACAGTCCTATGGATACTTCCATATATATGAAACTTGATTTATAAATAAATTTCACCGAAAAAACAAATATCCAGGAAACATTATTACGGAGGATATGAATGAATAAAGAAATGACTGTAAATGGAATAAAGTATAACATAATTAAATTATTAGGAAAGGGGAAAGGTGGCTATTCCTATCTGGCAGACGATGGAACAAAAAAATACGTTTTGAAGCAGATACATCATGAGCCTTGCAGTTATTATCAATTTGGAAACAAAATTGAAGCGGAAATAAGAGATTATGAGCGGTTAAAAGCAATTGGAATAAAAATTCCCGACATGATTGATGTCGATATTGAACATGAACGTATTTTGAAAGAATTTATTGATGGTGATACAATCTATCAATTGATTTTGCAGGACAGGATGAAACCCATCTACGTTGAACAGCTGCGCAGTATGTGTGTGTTGTTATATGCCGCCTATACAAATATTGATTATTTTCCGACAAATTTTGTGGTTTGTAATGAAGAAATATATTATATTGATTTTGAGTGCAATGATTACATGGAAGAATGGAACTTTGAAAACTGGGGCATTAAATACTGGTCAAAGACACCGGAATTTTTGAAATATGTGGAAGAACATTCTTAACCTGAAATTCTGGCAGGTATTCAGGATTCGGAAGAATTAAAAAATATGGAGGCAGATTATACCATGATCCGGCTTCTGAGATTGCAGCAGGTGAAATCAGGGAGTGGAAAGATAGTTCACTCCCTGTTCCTCTCCGGCATGCAGTGAGCACATCCGTTTCGCTGGATTCCAAGAACAGATGCGAACAGTACGGCTTCCGCATAGGTATCGCAGGAAAAGATATGATCAGTATCTATTTTGTCGATACAGCACAGCGGTGATTCACGGTCAAGATCGTGGATTTCCCCTGTGTTTTTATTTAAGATAAATTGTTTTCCGTTGAAGGGTGCATCAGTGCGCCTCATATGGATCACTCCTTTTGAGATTATTTTGCAGAGCGGCAGCAGGATCGATGAACTGCGGCAGCTCCATAAACATTTCCATTATACATTTGCACTGCCGGAAGATCAAGAGATGTTAAAGAATGAAATAATAGTAACAGAAATCAGGGGGGATGAAATGCGTACAGAAGAAGAAATGTTTCATATCATTATACATGCTGCGGAAACGGATGACCGCGTCCTGGCGGCATACATGAAGGGATCGCGGGCAAACCCGAATGTCCCGCGGGATATTTATCAGGATTTTGATATCATGTATGTGGTGAAAGAGACAGAAAGTTTCCGGGAGGATTTATCGTGGATGGAGCCTTTTGGGAAGGTCATCTTAAAACAGGAGCAGGACGATGATTTTGGATACGGGGAGCGTTTCGGGCTGCGCAGCAATTATGATCAGACCTATTCCTGGCTGGTGATGTTTGAGGACGGCAACCGGATTGACATTGGCGTTGAGACTGAAGAGGCCATGCGGAAGGGGAATAACAGGAATAAGCTTTTCGTCCCGTTGTTGGATAAAACAGGATGTCTGCCAGAGCTTCCCGCGCCGACTGATGAAGAGTTCCATGTGAAGAAGCCCGGAGAACGAAGATTCCGCGGATGCTGCAATGAGTTTTACTGGTCACTCTGCGATGTGGTGAAGGGAATCCTGCGGGATGAGCTCCCCTTTGCCATGTCGACTTATTATTCGGGGCCGCATCAGATGCTTGAAATCATGCTGGGCTGGTATGTCGGGGGCAGAACGGATTATGCTGTCTCCTGCGGGAAGCTGAATAAGTATTTTAGGCGGTATCTTCCGGAGAAGATTTATCTGCTGTATCTGCAGACGTTTCCGGACAGCAGCTATGAACATTTCCGGCAGGCGATCAAAGCTGCGTGCAGACTGTTCCGTGAGACAGCGGTTTCGGTCGCAGAGGATCTCGGGGGTACATATCCGGAGGAATATGAGCGGGGATTTCAGCAGTATGTTGAGATTATGAAGTTTATGAAAAGAGACGAGGTTCAGGATTGCTGGGAAAACAGTTAAATATTGTGATAAAAACACGAAATATCTTCCTTTTATTTCATGATATCAGAACTTATAATATCGATTAGAACTGGTCACATGCATGAAAGGCCAGGAGGAATGTATTATACGAAACGTTATCAATCTGAACAAAAATTGGAGATTCATGTAATTTCTTTGAGGCTGATTACAATATGGAAAAAGAATGAAAGTTTTTATAAGCAATACAAAATGGACATCAGAGCAGTGCTGGTGTCCATTTTGCTCTTTAAAAAGAAATAAGAAAGAAATGACAGAAAATTACTGGAATGGTATAATAACAGAAAACATTTAATAGAAAATCCAAAGGAGAAATGAACAGGGAGGAATCAGGATGATTATTCCGGAAGTATTAGAATCAGAAGAGGTATACAAAGGCAAGATTATAACAATAAAGCGGGACACACTGACCCGCGGGGACGGAAAAAACTTTGTAAGAGAGACAGCTGTATCCAGCGATGCAGTCGCAGTCGTGGCAATAGATGAGCAGGGGAGGATTCTCCTGATCCGCCAGTACCGGCATCCCATGGGACGCCCGGTCTGGGAGATCCCGGCGGGCAAGATGGATGTGGACGGAGAGCAGCCGGAGGAGACAGCGATCCGCGAGCTTCAGGAAGAAACAGATACAACAGCAGAGAGTGTGGAACTGCTGACATTGTTTCTGAATTCCGCAGGGTGGACGAATGAGAAAACCTATGTTTATCTGGCAAAGGGATTAAGAGATGTTCCGGAGTTCCAGAGAGAAAATGAGGAAGCGGATATTGAGAAGAAATGGGTCTCCCTGGAAGATGCATACGAAATGGTCATAACAGGAGAGCTTGACGATGCGAAGACAGTGATCGGCATCCTGCTGGCCAAAGACCGGAAGTAAGACAGATGAATTTGAAAATAGCTCTGCTGCAGATCGCACCCTGCGGCTCATTGGAGAAAAATCTGGAAAAAGGAATTGAATATTGCCGCAAAGCAAAGGAGATGAGTGCGGACATTGCTCTTTTCCCCGAGATGTGGAGCAATGGATATGATATTTGTGAGCGTCCTCCTGAAGAATGGAAGGATGAGGCGGTTCCCGGAGACAGTGAGTTTGTCCATGCATTCGGCGAGGCTGCCGGGGAACTGCAGATGGCAGTCGGAATCACACTCCTGGAGAAGAGGGAGGAAGGCGTGTGCAATACACTGATTCTCTTTGACCGGTTCGGGAAGAGACAGCTTACTTACGCCAAAGTCCATACGTGCGATTTCGGCGCGGAGAAGGATCTGCTGCCGGGAGGGCAGTTTTATACCGTGGATCTGGATACCCGATGCGGAAATGTGAAGGTGGGAGCAATGATCTGTTATGACCGCGAGTTCCCGGAAAGCGCCAGAATCCTGATGCTTCAGGGAGCGGAGCTGATTCTTGTTCCGAATGCCTGTCCGATGGAGATCAACCGCCTCTCCCAGCTTCGTGCAAGAAGTTTTGAAAATATGCTGGCAGTCGCCACGTGCAATTATCCGGATACTGTACCGGACTGCAACGGGAGATCGACGGTATTTGACGGTGTGGCTTATCTTCCGGATATGGAAGGATCGCGGGATACCTGTATCCTGGAAACCGGAGGTGCGGAAGGCATCTATATGGCGGAACTTGATCTGCACCAGCTCAGGGAGTATCGGAGATCAGAAGTGCATGGCAATGCTTACCGTCATCCGCGGCTGTACGGGATGCTGACAGAAAAGGAAATCCGGGAGCCGTTTATCAGAGCGGATTACCGCGAATAGAAAAAGTATTGAATGAAAAGAACGATGATGAGAAATGTTGATTGAGAAGGAGGCTGCAGAATGATCGTATTTGAAAAGGCAGGAAAAGACAATACCGAAGAAACAATAAAAATAGCTGTTGAGAGGGCGCAGAAGCTCAACACTTCCATAGTTATAGCGTCAAATACAGGGTACACAGCAGGCACGTTGGTCCGTTTTCTTGAAGAAAATAAGATCGAGCTGCCAGTGGTTGTTGTGACAGCGGTTTACGGGATGCCGAAACCGGGAGAGAATCAGTTCCCGGAGGACCAGCGAAAAGAGCTGAAAAGCAAAGGGGTAGAGATTGTCACTGCAGCTCATGCGCTGAGCGGGGCGGAGCGCAGCTTCTCTAACCGCTTCCATGGACAGGGGCCGATTGAGATTATGGCGCATACACTCCGGATGCTCTCCCAGGGAGTGAAGGTTGGAGTCGAGTGTGCGACAATGGCTCTTGACGCAGGAGCTGTGCCGTATGGAACGTCTGTCGTATCAGTGGGCGGTACGGGAAGAGGCGCGGATTCCGCGATCGTGACCACACCGGCGTACACTCACAGTATCCTGGATACAAAGATCCATGAGATTCTGTGTAAGCCGTATTGATAATTAATATAGTAACAGTACGGTTCATGGAATTATTATCTGATAAGAAGAGGCGAGACTGTCTTATGGAAAAGAATAAAATATATACAATGAAGTTTGCCAAGATATATCCCTTGCTCGTCCAGAAGGCGGAACGGAAAAACCGGACCAGACAGGAAGTAGATACGATCATCTTCTGGCTTACGGGATATGATGAAAAAGGGCTGGCAGAACAGTTGGAACAGGATGCGGATTATGAGACGTTTTTTAATAATGCGCCCTGTATCAACCCGAACTGTTCCCTGATCAAAGGCAAGATATGCGGAATCGCTGTGGAATCCATTGAAGATCCGCTGGTGCAGAAAGCCAGATATCTGGACAAACTGATCGATGAGCTGGCAAGGGGAAAATCTATGGAAAAGATATTGCGGAAAGCGTGAAAAGCGAGGTGAGCGCAGGATGAAAGCGGTTGTTTACAACGGAAATGGGAAGATATCACTGGAAGAGCGTCCTGTACCGAAGATTCAGGATGAGAGAGATGCTGTGATACAGGTTACGCTCACGACAATCTGTTCCAGTGACATACATATAAAACACGGAACAGTGCCGAGAGCCGTCCCGGGAACGATTCTCGGACATGAGTTTGTGGGCCGGGTGGTTGAGACCGGGAATGCGGTGAAGAAAGTAAAGCCTGGCGACCGGGTGGCAGTTAATGTGGAGACCTTCTGCGGCGACTGCTTCTACTGTAAAAGAGGATTCGTGAACAACTGCACAGATGAACACGGCGGATGGGCGCTCGGATGCCGCATTGATGGCGGGCAGGCGGAATATGCGAGAATTCCGTTTGCAGATAACGGGCTTACCGTCATACCGGATCATGTGACTGATGAACAGGCGCTTTTCAACGGAGATATTCTCTCGACTGGTTACTGGGCTGCGAAAATCGGTGAGATCCATCCGGCAGATACGGTCGCGGTGATCGGAGCAGGACCGACCGGACTGTGCACCATGCTCTGCGCCCGCCTGTATACGCCTGCCAGGATCATTGCCATTGATACAGATGAATACAGATTGAATCTGGCGAGAGAAAAAGGTCTGGCTGATCTCACGCTTGTGGCAGGAAGAGATGACCTGGAAGAGCGGATCATGGAAGTGTCCGGAGGAAGAGGCGCGGATACGGTGTTTGAGGTGGCTGGCGGAGCTGACACCTTCCAGACAGCGTGGAAGATCGCGAGACCGAATGCTGTCGTTGTAGTCGTGGCAATGTACGAAGAGCCGCAGATGATTCCGCTGCCGGATATGTACGGAAAGAATCTGACATTTAAAACAGGGGGCGTTGACGGAAGTTATTGCCAGGAGATCATGGATCTGACTGCATGCGGGAAGCTGGATACTGACTTCCTCATCACACATCGGTGCGGGCTGGATCAGATAATGGAAGCCTATGATGTGTTTGAGAACAAGAAGGATCATGTAATCAAGTATGCTGTAACTCTGTGAGTATTATGATTCCAAAAGGATAGGAAGAATGAAAAGAAAGAGAATTATCATCACTTTATCAGTTGTTGCTGCTGTTTTGGTGATTTTGTTCGGTAGAATTGTTATACGAAATCGGCTGAACGATTATTCCCATATTCTCAGGTTAAACTGGAATTTGATATTGCCTTCAGATTCCGGCTGTTCAGAAATTTACAGCGATGATTCCGGTCCCAGTTTTCACGGGGACGGCATTCGTTATCATGTTTTCAATTATGAAGACGAGACTGCGATAGATACGATGGTTGATTGGCAGTTGACGGAAGGAAAGACAAGATTTCGGATGAATTATTCGGAGGCAGTCGCCGAGTGGCTGGACAGCATTAATGTTCCGGATGATTGGCGGCCGGAGTATGAGGATTGTTCTTTCTGGTATCAGCAGAAGTATGGTGGAGACGAGATGATAATATTGCAGGATAAAAATCAAAAGAATTTGTATGTAGCGGAATCATTTATCTAGAGAATATAAATGCTCTGTACTTTACAAAGCAACAGCTATGTGTTAGTATGAAAAAAGTTTAAGCAAGGGAGGTGGCTTGATGTCGGCTATTCACAGATAATAAGGACGATAAACAGATCTCATCATTCAGTAATTGCGATGGGTTTATTTGTTGTACCTGTTTGTGGATAGTTTCATCAGGCTGACTTTGATTTAAGGGCAGTTTTTATTTGTGCTGCCCGTGAAAATACAGAACAAGTGTTATCAGTCGAAGATAACGCTTGTGCAGTCTGTCGAAAAAGACACTTTGAACAGGTATGCGGATGACTCAGCGCAATGAGCCATCCGTTTTTTGTATTGTCGATGAGCCAAAGCCCGGGCTTGTCCGAGATCTTGGCGATCGCTTACAATCCCGGAATGTGCCTTTTGGCATTTCCGGGGATTTCGTCCTTATAATCCGGAGCATCAGGGATCAGCAGAGGAATTCCTGATGTCAGAAGAACTCTGCGAATATAGCATTCTCTTTCCAGCGGGAGGGGGATTTTGGAAAACGGATAAGGAGATATTGACATGAAAGACGATAAGGATAATAAGAAAGAGTTCAGGTGTATGAATTGCGGCTGGGTTTCATCAGAGGACATGGCAGGAGAAGAACCGGAACACTGTCCGAACTGCCTGGCAGGCATTCACAGAGAAGACGAACAGGGATATGAGTGCGGAGGAATACTGGAACCAGTCGGCGTATGGGTGAAATCGGATGACGAATGGGTTATCATTCAGCGGTGCAGCCTGTGCGGAGAAATGCATCTTGCACCGGTTGCGGAGCAGGACAGCATCATCAAGCTGCTCTCGATTGCGTCAAAGCCGCTGTCAGCGCCGCCGTTCCCGATCGACAGGCTGGAAGAACTCACGAAGATAATGGGCGGACGCGGAAATATAAAGTGAGAAATAGAACATGAAATAAATGGAAAGGAGAAAAACGCGATGAACAGAGAAAATAAGAAAAGAAAATACGATAAGCGATATTTTAAGACACATCCATGTACGGATTCATTCACATGCAAAGTGTGCGGATGGCCGGTTGTATCTGCGGGAGCGGGGAGCAATCACAGGAATCACTGCCCGAACTGCCTGTACAGCATCCATCTGGACAATGAACCGGGAGACCGCTCGTCAGACTGCCACGGCCGCATGGAACCGATCGGCGTATGGGTGCGGAAGAACGGAGAATGGGCGGTCATCCACAGATGCACAAGGTGCGGGAAGGTTGCATCCAACCGGGTGGCGGCGGATGACAATCCGATGAAGCTCATGGGACTGGCGATGAGACCTTTCGGCAGCAGGATGATCGCAAGAGCTGACATTAAGGAACTGACCAGGTCAATGGAAGGTGCCTGAAAGGGATGAGGGAGGTGCGGATGCACCCTGTCCCCTTTTCCTGAAGTAAATGAAAAATCAGAGCTTTTGATTATGAAAAGGGGGATCCGGTATAGAAGCATGAAACTTCTACGCCAGATCCCCCATCATTTTATAGATAATGGATTTATATTTGCTGAGCGTGTCCCACACCCAGCGGTTGCTGTCAACTTCAGCTTCCCCACAGTCAATGATCTCTGTGTGATGCTGGATCTGATCTGTCAGCCGGTCAAGGGGCCGCCGGAGGGAGGAGGGAAGCCGCTTGTCAAAAACAGCGAGCGCAGCGGAAAATGTATCCGTATATGTATGTCCGAGAATCTCAATCGCAAGGGAGTCAATACTGATCTTAAGCGGTGCTCCCTGCGCTTTTTCATACTGATCAAGAATATGGGCGGCAAGCTTCACAGCGCCGTTTCCTTTTTCTTTCAGATAAGATTTCAGATTGCTGTCACAGGTAATCTGAACCATCCTGGGAGTGTATTTTACAGTGATTCTGTCAAATTGTCTGTTGTCTGTTTGTGCCATAAATTTTTTCTCCTGTAATTGAATGTTTGCTCTATTGTAGTCCGGTAAGCATGAAAAATCAAGAGGTAACAGATCAGTCGGGTCAGGAGACAACAGTTCAGCCCGCGCCATTCGGAAAACCGCACTGACGTGCTTATTGCGGCTGCGCCGCTGTTTTCCTCATATACGGGCGCTCCCCTCATGGAGCTGCCAGCTCCATGGCTGAACTGTTATAGGGAAAAATATATTGTCCGCGGAGCCGATAGTCGATATAATATCAGAAGAGACTATTTTTACAGGAGGCGGAAATTTTCATGAGAACAAGCACAATTACGAGAGAGCAGGCTCTGGAACTGCTGAGGACTTACAATAAAGAGGCTTTCCATATTCAGCATGCACTTACAGTGGAGGGTGTGATGCGCTGGTATGCCGGCGAGCTTGGATACGGAGAGGAGAAGGACTACTGGGGAATCAGCGGCCTGCTCCATGATATTGATTTTGAAATGTATCCGGAAGAGCACTGTAAAAAGGCGCCGGAACTTCTGGAGAAAGGCGGCGTGAGCGAAGATATGATCTACACGGTCTGCTCCCACGGATATGGTCTGTGCAGCGACCAGGAGCCGGTCCATGAGATGGAAAAGGTACTGTTTGCAGCTGATGAGCTGACCGGCCTGATCTGGGCTGCGGCACTGATGCGCCCGTCGAAGAGTGTAATGGATATGGAAGTGTCCAGTGTGAAGAAAAAGTTCAAGGACAAACGTTTTGCAGCGGGATGTTCGAGAGACGTAATCCGCACGGGAGCTGAGCGGCTTGGCTGGGAGCTGAACGAACTGTTTGAGAAAACGATTCTCGCCATGCGTTCCTGTGAGGAATCTGTAAAGGAAGAAATGGCACAGATGGGATATTAAATCACCTGGACAGCCAGGGTGAACGGCTGGAATAAACAGGAGTTTGGAATGAAAATAAAACAGATAATGATCTCAGCGGCAATCTTTCTCTGGGCGTTTGCTGCTGCAGCTCTGTTCCGCGAATTTGTATGGGACCGTTTTATTCCCCCGCAGACGACAGGAAGCAGTGTGGAGTATTATGCCGATGATCCGGAAATGGTCAGCAGAATCTGGTTCCAGGAATATTTTGATCAGCTGAAAGGGTGGACGGTTCCCTATGAATACCGGATAACAGATGCACGAATCAATCAGGCAGAAGTGCTGGATGATCTGGACGAGCCTTATGTGCAGCTTGACTATACCGTGTATACAGCCAGTTCAAACACGCAGATCGTTCAGAACCTGGAGCTGATGACAACAGATACCAGAAGGATGTTTACCGGGCAGATGGTTCTCCATTTTACGGACAATGGCGACGGCACCTATACACTGGATAATAAGCTGAGGCCTGTACAGTATCAGATCATGACGCCGGAATTCCAGGAGGAGCGGAACACCCCGCAGACTCAGCACTACAAGATCCGGACGGACGAGCCGATGACATATTATATCGCGGACGGAGTGCTCTATGTGACTTATGATTCCGGGGATACGCTGATTGAAGTGCCGGATGGCTATGAGAAGGTTTGTGCAAAATCGGACGGAAGGTATGAAGAGCTTCTGCACTCCAACAGTTATATAGTGACAGAGGAGTTTACCGGATTTGTGGCAGGAAATGATCTGCTCTACAGCACGGATATGGGACAGACCTGGCAGACGAGTCATATCGGCGATTATCCTAATCTGGCGAACAGCTTTTTCTCGCGGACGGACAACGGATATTATGTGACCTTTGCGGGTGATCGCTCCCTGGGGCGTGACTATTACACTACGTTTTATTCTTCGGATCTGGAGAACTGGAAAACCATAAATTCGAAGGAGGGCGGATGGTCAGGACTGACCTGCGTATACTGGACGCAAAGCGGGATCGGGTACTATGCGCAGGGAGAATATTTTTACATGACCCCGGATGGCGGCGCGACCTGGCAGGAGATCGAGATACCGGAAGCTGTGGAAGTGACAGCTGAGCTTGGATTCAACCCTTACGATACAGTAGAACGAATGTATGAGGAGAGCGGGATTCTCTATCTTGTTGTCGGGCAGGGAGATGACGGAGATTATGTAAGAGATGGCAGCCTTGTGGAAGCCCTCTATGAATCGCAGGACGGCAGTACATTTACCTTTGTGGAAGAGATTGCGGATGATACGCCGGAAGAGGCAGGTTAGGAGGAAGCAGGATATGAAAAAAATACTGTGGCTGATATCAGGCATTGTTTCCGCCTTCCTGTCCGGAATGTTTCTGTATGAAGGTGGAAAGCTCTTCTTCTGGTTCCATGACCGGAGGGGAGGAGTGATCGTGCTGGCAGCGGGATGCGCTGTATTCATTCTGTTTATCTGGAGCATGATCCGGTTTTTCGGAGCGGGGACAGCGGATGATGGCAGAATGGCGGATGCAGGTGAAGCGGCGGATGAGAAGGAGAGAAATCTGTTCCATGACGTGGCAAATGAGATCGTTTTCGGCTGTGCTGCAGGCGGGATTATCCTCTATCTGATGCGGCTGTACTCCACATTCCTGGCATGCGCTCTTGCGGCGGGAGTGGTGCTTCTGGCTGTGGCGGTCGCTGCGGTGAGGCTGGCAGTTTCGGCCTTTATAAAATCAAAAAAATAAAAGGAGTTAGTCCGATGGAGTATTCGATAACAACAGGCACTTCGAAAGGAAAGACGAGATATCAGTATATCGATGTCCTGAATATACTTGCCTGCCTGTGCGTGGTATTCATGCACTGCAACGGGATTGTACACTCTTATGAAAATACACGGGCGTGGAAGGAGAGTATGATTGTGGAGACGGTTGCCTACTGGGCGGTTCCGGTCTTTTTCATGATCTCCGGATCCACCTTGCTCGGATACAGGGACAAGTATTCGACTACTGTTTTTCTGAAGAAAAGGATGGTCAAGACAGTGATCCCGTTCGTGATCTGGACAGTGATCAACATTGTATTTAAAACGGTGACAGGACTGATGGAACCGGATTTCAGTGTGTCAGGGATCATCAGTATGTTTAACAACACGACAGCGGAAAGCGTATACTGGTTTTTTATCCCGCTGTTTATGGTCTACCTGTCCATGCCGGTCGTGTCTCTTCTGAAAGACAATAGAAGAGTGCTTGTATATATAGCGGGGACAGCGTTTTTGATCTACTCTGTTTACCCGATGTTCTGCCGGCTGACCGGCGTATCGCAGAATTCAGCCGTGCTTTTCCCCGTGGCAGGAGGCTACATGCTCTTTGTCGTGCTGGGATACCTGTTTTCCACCGGGAAGTACGGACGCGGAACGAGGATTTTTGCATATGTGCTCGGGATTTTCGGCATAGCGGTGCGCTACGGCTCCACACTGTTCCTTTCAGAGAGAAGAGGGGAACTGGCTCAGGATTTCTGGGGATATCTGAACTTCCCATCCGTATTTCTCGCGGCAGCGGTATTTCTGGCTGTGAGATATATTCCATGGGAGAAGGTGTTTAAAACAGCAAAGAGCCAGCGGATCGTCTCGCAGATCGCGGGAGCCGGATTCG
This sequence comes from Candidatus Mediterraneibacter vanvlietii, assembly GCA_019113645.1. Taxonomy (GTDB): domain Bacteria; phylum Bacillota; class Clostridia; order Lachnospirales; family Lachnospiraceae; genus Mediterraneibacter; species Mediterraneibacter vanvlietii. The sequence goes on from DXGZ01000107.1 coordinate 12,349, forward strand.
GCGTGTATCTGATGCATATGATCGTGTACCGGATACTGGAGCATCTGACAGGACTGGGCGCGCATTCCTATTTATGGAGATTTGGTATGCCGTTCGTCATATATTTTATCTGTGTGGCGGCAGTCCTGATCATAAAGAAAATACCGGTGCTGAAGCACATTGTACCGTAGCGGGTAGCCTGATGTGTGGAAGAGTACGGAAGAAAAAACAACGAGAAAGAAAAAGACAGAAAGGAAGGAAAGACATGGATAAAGTAGTGCTTGGAAAAACAGGATTTGAAGTAAACAAGAACGGATTCGGTGCACTTCCGATCCAGAGGATCAGCAAAAAGGATGCGGTGTACCTGCTGCAGAAAGCGTTCTATAACGGGATCAATTACTTCGATACTGCAAGAGCATATTCAGACAGTGAGGAGAAACTGGGAGCTGCGTTTGAGTATACGCGGGACAGAATTGTCATCAGTACGAAAACTGCGGCGCAGACAGCGGATGGTTTCTGGAGAGATCTTGAAGAAAGCCTGAAGATGCTGAAAACAGACTACATTGACATCTATCAGTTCCATAATCCGGCATTCTGCCCGAAACCGGGAGATGAGTCCGGACTTTATGACGCGGCGCTCGAGGCAAAGAAGCAGGGGAAGATCCGTCACATTGGAATTACGAATCACAGAATCGCTGTGGCGAAAGAGGCGATTGAATCAGGGCTTTACGAGACGCTTCAGTTCCCGTTCTCCTATCTTGCAGCGGACGCTGATCTTGAGATCGTGGAGGCATGTAAGAAAGCAGATATGGGATTTATCGCCATGAAAGGTCTTGCCGGAGGACTGATTCATAATTCGGCATGCGCCTATGCTTATATGGTTCAGCCACAGTTTTTCCATGTGGCGCCGATCTGGGGCGTCCAGAGAGAATCAGAGCTGGATGAGTTCCTTTCCTATCAGGTCTGTCCGCCTGAACTGAACGGAGATCTCTTAAAAGAGATTGAGGCGGACAAGGCACAGTTATCCGGAGACTTCTGCCGCGGATGCGGTTACTGTATGCCGTGTCCGGCCGGAATTGAGATCAATAACTGCGCAAGAATGAGTCTGATGCTCAGACGCGCGCCTCAGGGAGACTGGCTGACGCCGGAGTGGCAGGAGAAGATGGCGAAAATCGATGACTGCCTGCACTGCGGTCAGTGCCGGAGCAGATGTCCTTACGGACTCGACACGCCGGAACTCCTGGCGAAAAACTACGAGGATTACAAGACATTCCTTTAATAAAGATGAAGGAGAATTTTGCCATGTATCAGACCTGTATTTTTGACCTGTATGGGACGCTTGTGGATATCCATACGGATGAGGAGAAGCCGGAACTCTGGGAGAGACTGGCGCTGTTTTATTCTTTCTATGGTGCGCACTATACACCGGATGAGCTTCGCGCAGTTTATGAGGAATCCGTGAAGGGATTTACCGGCGGGGCGAAAAGACTGCGCAATGATTCGCACGAGGCGTATCCTGAGATTCAGATCGAGGAAGTGTTCGCCGCACTGTTTGAGAAGAAAGGGGTTCCTACGGGCAAGGAACTGGTACTTCACGCGGGACAGTTCTTCCGTATCCTTTCCATCGATCACCTCAGGCTTTATGACGGCACAAAAGAGATGCTGGACGCGGTGAGGCGAAGCGGGCGGAAGATCTATCTGTTGTCGAACGCGCAGAAGATCTTTACCCGGTATGAGATGAACGCGCTTGGGATTACGGAATGTTTTGACGGTATCTTTATCTCTTCTGAACATGGCTGCAAGAAGCCGGATGTTCAGTTTTTCAACCGGCTCCTTGAAACGTACCGGATCGATCCCGGCTCTGCGGTCATGATCGGAAATGACGGGATCTGTGATATCGATGGAGCGAAAAAAGCGGGGCTGTCCACTCTGTACGTGAGGTCTGAGATTTCACCGAAAGAAGACTTCCCGGACGCGGATCATGTGTTAACGGAAATGGATATGGAGAAGATAACGGAGATTCTTCTGGAAAAATCCGGGAGCAAATCTGTTGAAATACAGGAGGAAAAAGGATGAAGATCAATTCGTTCTGTCTGACATGTCTTGTACAGATGCAGGAGAGCCAGATCAGGGAATTCAAAGATGAAGAAAAGAAGATTCAGCATATGCGGGAAGTCTGCGCGTACCTTGCTTCCTGCGACCCGGAGATGTCCGCGCCGTCCCTTGTCCGCCCTCTGTCCCGGATTTACGAGAAGTACTGGGGAGAGAAAGACCCCATGGAAGATGTGAAAAAGGAGTTCAACGACTACCTTCTGGAACTGGAACCGGCGGTGGAAACCAGGATCCGGCAGCATGAAGATCCGCTGCAGGCCGCTCTTCTGTATGCGAGGACCGGAAACTATATTGATTTCGCCGCGGTAAAAGACATCTCCAGGGAAAAGCTTCTGGAACTCTTTGAGACGCAGGCGGAGGAAGGGCTGGATCCGGACGAGTACGCCGCATTTTCCAAAGACCTGGCGAATGCGTCTTCCCTTGTCTATTTGACGGACAACTGCGGGGAGATCGTTCTGGATAAGATTGCGGTGAAGATCCTGAAAGAGCAGTATCCGCGCCTTGAGGTGAAGGTGATTGTAAGAGGCGCTCCGGTAGTTAACGATGCTGACGTGGCTGCTGCAAAATATGTGGGAATGGACCGGATCACAGAGGTGATTGGAAACGGAAGCGACATCGCAGGAACGGATTTGTCGGATATTGGAAGAGAGGCGGCGGATGCGATACGAAGCGCGGATCTGATCATCTCAAAAGGACAGGGAAACTTCGAGACGATCCACGGATGCGGCCTGAATATCTACTATCTGTTTCTCTGTAAATGCGACTGGTTTGTGCGGAAATTCCAGGCGCGGAGATATCAGGGGATGTTCGTAAACGAGAGGAGGATACCGCAGTGAGAGAGATGCGCCTTCACAGGAGAAAAGTCGAGGATCCGAAGATCATCCGGGAGATTCTGGATGAATGCAGCGTCATGCGGATCGGAATCCGTGACGAGGAAGGGATGTTCATCGTCCCGGTGAACTACGGTTATGAGCTGGAGGAAGAAGACGGATATCTGCGTCTGACTCTCTATTTCCACGGAGCAGGCGAGGGGCGGAAAGCGGAAGCTCTTGCCGCGGATCCGGAAACAGCGATAGAGATGGACTGCAGGCACGAGGTGATCACAGGGGATTACTCCTGCAGTTACTCCTACGCATACCGCAGCATTATGGGGAACGGGAAGGCAGTTCTGCTCACCGGGGAGGAAGAGAAGAAGTATGCACTCACCAGGCTGATGGAGCATATGGCGCCGGGCACAGTGATCGAATTTGGCCCGGAAGCTCTTGCCAGAACGAATGTGTACCGGATCAATGTGGCACATTTTACAGCCAAGGAGCGGAAACGAAAACCGTGAACGGATGCATTGGCAGCAGGACAGACAGGACATAGAATAAGTAAGATACAGATCGGTGCAGGAGGTGCGGCAATATGAAGATGTATGATCTGATTGTAAAAAAGAAGCGCGGCGGCGCGCTTACGGAAGAAGAGATCGACTGGATGATCCGGGCATACACGGACGGAGATGTGCCTGATTACCAGATGTCAGCCATGATGATGGCGATCTGTTTTGTCGGGATGACAGACGAGGAGACAAAGGATCTGACACTTGCCATGGCGCACAGCGGAGATATGCTGGATTTGTCTGCGATTAACGGGATTAAGGTTGACAAGCACAGCACGGGCGGAGTGGGAGACAAGACTTCCCTCGTTCTCGCCCCTCTGGTGGCGTCTCTTGGGGTACCGGTGGCAAAGATGTCCGGCAGAGGACTGGGACACACGGGAGGAACGATCGATAAGCTGGAGAGCTTTACCGGGTTTTCCACCAGTCTTACCCCGGAACAGTTTATCCGGAATGTAAATACGATCCATATTGCCATCGCAGGCCAGACCGCGAATCTGGCGCCCGCTGACAAGAAACTCTATGCGCTCCGGGACGTGACGGGAACCGTGGACCAGATGTCGCTGATCGCTTCCAGCATTATGAGCAAGAAACTGGCCTCCGGAGCGGACGCCATTGTACTGGATGTAAAGACCGGAGACGGGGCGTTTATGAAAAAAGAGGCAGACGCCATCCACCTTGCGGAAGAGATGGTGAGCATCGGGAAACTTGCCGGGAAAGACGTGTCCGCAGTGATCTCAGATATGGATCAGCCCCTCGGCTGCGCTGTCGGAAATGCGCTGGAAGTCCGGGAGGCGATCGACACTCTGAGGAATCAGGGACCGGCGGATCTAAGAGAGCTGGTGCTTGTACTCGGTTCCCATATGGTAGTGAAGGCAGGGGCAGCGGATGACCTTTCCCTGGCGAGAACAATGCTGGAAGAATCCCTCTCAAACGGCAGGGCATTCGAAGTATTCAAAGAATTCGTACGGGCACAGGGCGGAGATCCGAACGAGGCGGAGCATCCGGAACTGCTTCCGGCCGCGCGGTTTCAGGAAACAGTTCCCGCACCCGGGGACGGGTATGTGGCGGATATTGCGACAGAAGAGATCGGGAAGATCTGTCTCCTCCTCGGCGGGGGCAGGGAGACAAAGGAGAGCAGGATCGATCTCTCCGTCGGCCTGGTGCTCTGTAAGAAAAAGGGCGATGCAGTAAGGAAAGGAGAGCCGCTTGCTGTTATCCATGCCAATGATGAGGAACTTCTCGGGCAGGCAGCAGAACGCCTCGCGTCAGCCTATACTCTGACGGAGATGAAGCCGGAGACAATTCCGTTGATTAAAGAGGTTATAAGCTGAGCCTCTGCTCATAACTTGAACGCATGCCACATATACTGGCTATAAAAGGCGTATGTGTGGCATCTTTTATGGAGAGAGAAGGAATCAGGGAACGGCTGGCATCGGCTGCAAGTATGCCGAAAGATGTGGTTATGGGAGCTGCGGTTACGACAGTTCTTGGGAATACAGAGGTATGTATCGAAAACTACAGGGGGATCACAGAGTATACGGACACGCTGATCAGGGTGCAGTCCAAAACAGGACAGATCCGGCTTGCCGGGAAACGGCTTCAGATCGAATACTATACGAATGATGAGATGAAAATCACCGGAGAAATTCATTCCATAGAATATAACGGCGGGAGGAAAGCAGAGTGATCCGAACATTGATCCGCTATCTGAGAGGTTATGTCATGATCCGTGTGGAAGGTTATTCTCCGGAACGTTTTCTGAATCTCTGCTCTTATCACAACTTCCTGATCTGGGGGCTTACTCCTTCCGGGAACGGATACGAGATGTATATGAGTATCGATGATTTCAGAAAACTGAAGCCTCTTGCAGGAAAAACACATACAAAAGTCAGGCTGATCGGACGGTGCGGTTTCCCTTTTTTTGTGCAGCGTTACCGGCACCGGAAGTTCTTTTTCGCCGGGGTGCTGCTTTGTTTTGTGCTTCTGAAGGTCTATTCTCTGTTTATCTGGGATATTCATTTTGAAGGCAATGTGAGATGGACGGATGAAAATCTGGCGAAATATCTGGAGAGTGTGGACGTCACGCCGTTCATGCTGAAGAGCAAAGTTGACTGTCCGGGTATTGTAAAAAACATCCGAAAGGCATATAATGATATCGTTTGGGTTTCCGCTTCCATCGACGGAAGCCTTTTAAAAATACAGGTGAAAGAGAATGATGATACGCTGCAGGAAGAGAATACAGATGTGGCGGAGGAAAGAACACCCACGGACCTTGTGGCAGAAAAAAGCGGTGTGATCACAGAGATCGTGACCCGCGCCGGCGTTCCCCAGGTGCATGCCGGAGATACGGTGGAGGCAGGGGATGTTCTCGTGCTTGGCAGGGTGGATGTCATGAATGATGCAGGTGAGACGACAGGATATCAGTATGTGAACGCGGACGCGGACATACTGGCGGACACACAGATGGAGTATGAGGACAGTATGTCTCTCGTCTATCAGGAAAAGGTGTATGACGGAAAAGAGAAGTTTCAGCCGTTCCTGCGCGTTTTTGATCTGTGCATCTCTGTGGGGAGCATCAGGAACAGTTATTCCAACAGTGAAATCTTTACATCTGAGACCCGCCTGAAGGCGGGTGAAACATTTACTCTCCCGGTTTCCCTCGGGATGCGGACTGCGTGCTCGTATTCTTTTGAGCAAAAAGAATACACGGAAGCGGAAGTGCAGGAGATTCTGACGAAGAATTTCAGGCGGTTTTGCGCTGATCTGGAGGAAAAAGGTATTCAAATAAGAGAGAATAATGTTAAAATACAACTGTATGATAATTCTGCCGCCGCATCGGGAACACTTTATCTGAATGAGGAGATAGGCGAGGAAGCGGACACGGAAATACTGACAATTGAAAGGAAAGAAACGGATGAGTCTGTCGGAACTGATAATTGAAATACCGGCCGAACATGAGGCAAATGTGTTCGGGCAGTTTGATGCATATGCCAAGAAACTGGAGCGTACATTCCATGTTACACTGATTGCCAGGGACGGAAGTACGAAGATTGTTGGGGAGAGCACTGCGGCGGAGAAAGTACGCCGTATCCTGACACAGCTTCTTGAGCTTTCGAAGCGAGGAAATACGATAACAGAACAGAATGTGGACTATGCGATCTCTCTTGTATTTGAAGATCATGAAGAGGGAATTGTTGAGATCGACAAAGATCTGATCTGCCATACGCTGCAGGGTAAACCGATCAAACCGAAGACTCTTGGCCAGAAAAAGTATGTGGATGCAATCCGAAACGATATGATCACTTTCGGTCTCGGTCCGGCGGGTACGGGAAAAACTTATCTGGCAATGGCGATGGCGATCACAGCATTTAAGAGAAATGAAGTGAGCCGGATCATACTCACCCGTCCGGCGATTGAGGCAGGAGAAAAGCTGGGATTTCTGCCCGGCGACCTGCAGAGCAAGATCGATCCCTATCTGCGTCCGCTCTATGACGCACTCTATCAGATCATGGGCGCTGAGAGTTTCCTGAGAAATCAGGAAAAGGGACTGATCGAAGTGGCGCCTCTTGCCTATATGCGCGGGCGTACGCTGGACAATGCGTTTATCATACTGGATGAGGCACAGAATACAACACCTGCACAGATGAAGATGTTCCTCACCAGAATCGGATTCGGTTCCAAGGTCGTGATTACAGGAGACTCCACGCAGAAGGATCTTCCTGCCGGAGCAGTATCGGGACTTGACGTGGCGGTGAAGGTAATCAAAGATCTGGAAGGGATCAGCATCTGTACGTTGACAAGCAAGGATGTGGTACGTCATCCGCTCGTACAGCGGATTGTCAAGGCGTACGAGGACTACGAGAAGAAAAGCGCCGGAAAACAGAGAAGCACCAGGAGGAAAAGGTCATGAGCCTTTATGTAGAAGATGAAAGTGGAATTGAGTTTCCGTTTGACGAGAAAGAGACAGCGGAACTTGTGATCGGGGCGGCTCTTGATTATGCGGAATGCCCTTATGAAGCAGAAGTAAACCTTCTTCTTACTGCGGATGAAGAGATTCATGAAATGAACCGGGAGCACAGAGGAATCGACCGCGCGACAGATGTGCTGTCATTTCCAATGGTAGAATATGACATTCCGGGGGATTTCTCCTGTGTCGACGAAGAGACCGGAGATATGTTTAATCCGGAAAACGGCGAGCTCATGCTGGGAGACATCGTGATTTCAAAAGAAAGGGTGATTGCCCAGGCGGAAGAGTACGGACATTCTGTGAAGCGGGAATATGCGTTCCTGATCGCGCACAGCATGCTGCACCTTTTCGGATATGACCATATGGAAGAAGGAGAGCGTGCCGTGATGGAGGAGAAGCAGCGGGAGATCATGAAGATTGTAAATATTCCGCGATGAGCGAGGTATCTGCCGGACGGTTACCGGATATGATGATGGCATACATTTATTTTAAGGAGGACTTATATGCCTGATACACCAAGGAACAGAAAAGGGAAAAACGACGATTATATCGTGCAGGGAACGATTCTGGCTGCAGCTGTTGTGATTACAAAAGTAATCGGAGTTGTCTACCGTATCCCTCTTACGAATATACTGGGAGATGAAGGGAACGGATTTTACGGTTATGCCTATCAGGTCTATGCCATAGCTCTGATGCTTTCATCGCTGAGTCTGCCGACTGCGGTTTCAAAACTGGTTTCATCCAGGATGGCTGCCGGCGAGCGTAGAAATGCGTTCCGCGTATTCATATGTTCAATGGCATTTGCCGTGATCGTTGGGCTGATTATCTCTCTGGCGATCTTTCTCGGCGCCGGAGCGATCTCAGAACATATGATGCGTGCGCCGTTAAGTCTCTATGCGCTCCGCGTGCTTGCACCGGGGCTTCTGATTGTCGCGGTGATGGCGGTTCTCCGCGGATATTTCCAGGGGCTTGGAACTATGATGCCGACTGCGATATCCCAGATTATCGAACAGATCATCAATGCCGTGGTAAGTATTGTGGGAGCAGGCGTTCTCTTCGGCATCGGAACAAGAGCCGGCGAAAAAGCGGGGGAAGAACTGCTGGGGCCTGCGTACGGTGCGGCCGGAGCGACGCTCGGCACTGTAATGGGCGCTGTGGCAGGCCTTCTTTTTCTTCTGTTTGTGTTATGGGCATTCCGTGGCGGTATCAAAAGACAGCTCAGACGGGACAGGAACAGGCAGAAGGAGAGATATTCTACCATACTCAAAGCCCTTGTGCTGACTGCCGTGCCGGTGATTTTCAGTACGGCGATCTATAATATCAACCAGATCCTGGACCTGACGATCTTTAATCATATTATGGATGCAAGAGGATTCGCGGAACAGGAATATATGGCTCTTCAGGGAATCTATACGGGGAAATATGACCCCCTGATCAATGTGCCCATGTCTATTCCGTATGCGCTGAGTTCTTCGATTGTTCCCAGTCTGACGGCAGTGGTTATGGCGGGCAAGAAGAAACGGACGCATTACCAGATTGATCAGACACTGAGACTGACAACAATGATGACGATTCCCAGCTGTGTCGGATTCTTCGTGCTGGCATCGCCCCTGATGGTGCTGCTTTATAATGATGACAGCGCGACTCCGGCGAATCTGCTTATGCTCGGATCCATCGTGATCGTTCTGTACGGATGGTCCACCATTACGAACTCGGTTCTGCACGGTCTGAACTACATGAGCACACCGGCGAAGAATGCGGCGGCAGCACTGGTAGTACATCTGATTTCCCTGGTGATCATGATGACAGTGTTCCGTATGGATGTGTACGCGCTGGTGGCAAGCAACATTGTTTTCGCTCTTGTAATGTGCTTCCTGAATCAGAGAAAGATCCACCAGGTGTGCGGATTCAGAGTAAATATTAAAAAGACATTTGTTAAACCGTTTATCGCTGCCGCGGCGATGGGCGTTGTTACATATCTTGTGCATCTCGGTCTTGACACACTGATTGGAGGCAGAGTCATCCCGACCGTGATCGCGATTCTTGTGGCAGTTGTAGTGTATGTTGTGATTGTGCTGAAAATCGGCACGCTCAGCGCGGATGATATCGAGGCACTGCCGATGGGTGTGAGAATACTCGGATACTGCCGCAGACTTCACCTGATGCCGGAAGAACCGGAGGAATACGAAGACTAAAACCACAGGAACAAAGACGGAAGCTCTAAATGAATAAATGACGAAAAAAAGCCAATACTGTATAAAAAAGGAGTGGAACAATGAAATCCAGATACATGATTGGCTTTTTTGCCGCATTTACAATTCTTGTTGCGGCTCTGAGCGCTGGTTATCAGATGACTTATGACCGGGTCGTCGAACGGCGCGCTTCCGGTGAAAATGAAGCTCCTGACGCTGGCAGTGTGGCGGCTGAGGGGCAGAATGTGAACAATGAAGGAACAGATACGGAAGATGGCTTCTATCTCTGTGAACTTCAGGGATTTGTGACCGTATATTTAAGTGATCGGAAAACAATTTTTGAACTCACGGAAATCCCTCTGACAGATCTGCCGGAGGAAGTGCAGCAGGAGGTGGCGTCAGGCAAATACATTGCCACCGCGGAGGAGCTTTATGCTTTTCTTGAAAATTACTCCAGCTGACTGTGACTGGACGGGGCAGGGCAAATAGTGTATAATACAGATCTGTGAACGGGACATGCGCGGATGCGGTGCCCGTGAAAAGATCTGATGGAAAGGAATAACCATGGACGAACAGAAGATAAGCAGAATCAATGAGCTGTACAGAAAATCCAAGGCAGAAGGTCTTACGGAAGCGGAAAAAAAGGAGCAGAAGCTTCTGCGCGCTGAATATCTGGAGGCAGTCAGACGCAATCTGAGAGGACAGCTTAACAATATCGATATCGAACAAAAAGATGGAACGGTTGTGAATTTAGGTGAGAAATACGGAAACAAAAAAGGACATTAGAGAAAAGTACAGAAAGATCCGGCAGGAGATACCGGAGGATCAGCGGAAAGCTGCGGAAGAGAAGATCACAGAGAATCTGCTTTCTCTTCCGGAGTATGAAGAGGCAAGGTTTATCTATTGCTATGTCTCCATTAACGATGAAGCGGATACCCGCCGGATTATAGCGGAATCCCTGCGGAGAGGGAAAAAGGTCGCAGCCCCCAGGGTAAGAGGGAAACAGCGGATGGAGTTCTGTCTGATCAAAAGTCTGGCGGATCTTCGCCCGGGGTTTCTTTCCATACCGGAACCGGGACCGTGGTGTAAAAAGGCAGCGCCGCCGTATGAGGAGACACTGGTGATTCTTCCGGGGACTGCGTTTGACCGGCGGGGCGGCAGAATCGGCTATGGCGGAGGATATTATGATGCTTATCTGGAAGGAAAGGACAGGTGCAGGAAAGCAGCGCTTGCTTTTCATGCCCAGATCTCGGAAAATGTACCTGCAGATTCCCATGACGTCAGAGCGGATATCATAGTAACAGAGGAGGAGATCATCAGATGCACGCAGGACTGCCCGGAGACCCGGTGATACTTCTCGGAGTGATCAATACAAAGCTCCGGGACTTTTATTCTTCGCTGGACGCACTCTGTGAAGATATGGAAATCGACAGAGACGAACTGACAGAGAAACTTTCCCTGATCGATTATATATATGACCCGGGACGGAATCAGTTTGTCTGATTACAAAAAAATATAAAACAGAAAGCGAGTACTCAACAATTATGACTGAGGATAAAATACAAAAGCATTTTATGGAGGAATTCCCGACTGAGCCACCCGTATCGGAACCGGAGCGGCAGTATTATTTTATACAGAGAGCCAGGGAAGATCTGAAGAAAATGAGTGAAGCGGCAGGAAGGCCGCTGACTTTTTGCGTTACCACTTTCGGCTGTCAGATGAATGCGCGTGATTCGGAGAAACTGGTTGGAATCCTGGAGGAGATCGGTTACATAGAAGAGCCGGACGAGGAGAAGGCGGATTTCGTCATCTACAATACATGTACGGTGCGCGAGAATGCGAACCAGAGAGTATACGGACGTCTTGGACAGCTCGGCAGAATCAAGAAGAAGAATCCGCATATGATGATCGCTCTGTGCGGCTGCATGATGCAGGAGCCGGAGGTCGTGGAGAAGCTGAAGAAGAGTTACCGGTTTGTGGATCTGATTTTCGGCACGCATAACATCTTCAAGTTTGCCGAACTTCTTGCAACACGGATGGAAAGCGGTGACATGGTGATCGACATATGGAAGGATACGGACAAGATCGTAGAAGATCTTCCGAGCGAGAGAAAATATTCTTTCAAATCCGGCGTCAACATCATGTTCGGATGCAATAATTTCTGCAGCTACTGTATCGTGCCGTATGTGCGGGGCAGGGAGAGAAGCAGGAATCCACGGGCGATTATCCGTGAGATCGAGAGACTGGTCGCTGACGGCGTTGTGGAAGTGATGCTCCTGGGACAGAATGTCAATTCCTACGGGAAAACGCTGGAGGAGCCGATCACTTTTGCCCGGCTGTTAAAAGAGATCGAGAAGATCGAAGGGCTTGAGCGGATCCGTTTCATGACTTCTCATCCGAAGGATCTGTCAGATGAGCTGATACAGGTTATGGCAGAGTCAAAGAAGATCTGCACCCATCTCCATCTTCCGGTACAGTCCGGAAGCACCAGGATCCTGGAGAAGATGAACCGCAGGTATACAAAGGAAGGCTATCTGGAACTGGTGCGGAAGATCAGAGCCGCTGTGCCGGATATTTCCCTGACAACAGACATTATCGTCGGTTTTCCGGGAGAGACGGAAGAAGATTTCCAGGAGACGCTGGATGTTGTGCGGCAGGTGCGCTATGACAGCGCGTTTACATTCATCTATTCCAGGCGCACGGGCACGCCCGCGGCAGTGATGAAAGATCAGGTTCCGGAGGATGTGGTAAAAGACCGGTTCAACCGTCTGCTTGAAGAGGTGCAGAGGATTTCGGCTGAGATGTGCGCCCGGTATGAAGGAACCGTGCAGAGAGTTCTTGTGGAAAGCGTAAACGAGCATGATGAGAGCCTGATGACAGGCAGAATGAGCGGCAATCTTCTCGTGCATTTTCCGGGTGACGCATCCCTGATCGGGAAATTCGTGGACGTCAGCCTCGATGAGTGCAGGGGATTCTATTATCTCGGGAAAATGACAGAGGGCAAAACAGAATAGAAGTACAGATTATATGGCTGGTTTCGGAAAACGGATTCCATGGAAAAGGAATCTTCCGAAGCCAGTCATATTTTTTTGAACCTCTCATATATTGTGTAAAGAGGTGGACAAGATGGAAAGAAGGGATAGAAACAGTCAGATATTTCACATTCTGGCAAAAAGCGTGCGGACTGTCATAGAGAAGGAGTCGCCGGATCTTGCGGATGTTCAGGAGATCCGGCTCCGGGCAGGACAGCCGCTGCGCATGCTCCGCGGCAGCCGGGAGAGGGTGCTCCCCTCGGATGAAAAGCCGCATATTATCACAAAGGAAGAGATCAGAGAGACCATGGAGTATGTGAGCCATTATTCTCTGTATGCGTACGAAAATGAACTCAGGCAGGGATTCCTGACCGTGGAAGGAGGACACAGAATAGGAGTGGCAGGAAAAGTGATTATTGAGAAAGAGAAAGTAAAAAACATCCAGTACATATCATCTGTAAACGTCCGTGTCTCCCATGAGATGCTCGGCTGTGCGGACCGGCTTCTGCCGTACATTACCAAAAACAGACAGGTGTGCCATACGCTGATTATTTCACCGCCCTGCTGTGGGAAAACGACTCTGATCCGTGATCTGATCCGGCAGATCTCCGATGGAAACGAATATGTAAAAGGATGCTCGGTGGGAGTGGTGGACGAACGCTCTGAGCTGGGAGGGTGCTATCTGGGGATCGCCCAGAACCATCTTGGGTCAAGGACAGATATCCTGGACTGCTGCCCCAAGGCAGACGGCATGATCATGCTGATCCGTTCCATGTCGCCCCAGGTCATCGCAGTGGATGAGATCGGCACCAGCGAGGATATCCATGCCATAGAATACGCCATGCAGTGCGGCTGCAAGCTGATCGCAAGCGTCCACGGTCTTGATATGGATGAGGCGACCAGGAAACCGGTTCTCGGCGAGCTGATCCGGCGGAGGATGTTTGAGCGGTATGTAGTTCTGGGCAGCGGAAAGCATCCGGGAGAGATCCGGGGGGTATATGACGAGCGGGGGAGTGTGCTTTGCAGAGATTTATAGGCGGGGTTCTGATCCTGACCGCCACGGCGGGGGCGGGATATGTGTACGGCATGGAGCTGAAAACTTATCTGGAGACAATGCGGTATCTGCGGTATGTCGTCAGCCTGATAAAAGGAGAGATCTCCTATTCCGGAACACCCCTGCAGGAAGTTTTCGCAGAGGTGGCGGAAAGAGTCCGGGAACCTTACCGCGCCTGGTTAAGAGGGATGGCGCGCGAACTGGAGAACCGGACAGAATCCGGTTTCGCAAGGGCGTGGAACAAATGCACGGACCGCTATCTGAAGCCCCTCCGTCTGAAATATGAGCACGTAATCCTGTTAAAGGAACCGGGTACGTTCCTGGCAAGCCTGGAACGGGACACGCTTGACCGGACACTGCAGATCTATCTGAACAGGATGGACCTGGAAATCGAGAAATTAAGAGAAGGGCTTGCCGGAAAGATCAGGGTCGGCGGATGCCTCGGGGTGATGAGCGGAATCTTTCTCATCGTGATCCTGCTCTGAATTTAGGGAGGAAGCATGAATATCAATCTAATCTTTCGTATAGCTGCGGTAGGCATACTCGTATCGATCTTAAGCCAGGTCCTGAAGCACAGCGGCAGGGAGGAACAGGCTTTTCTGGTGAGCCTGGCAGGGCTGATTCTTGTACTGACCTGGGTGCTGCCGTATATTTACGACCTGTTTCTTACAATCCGTCAGCTTTTTGCACTGTAGGAGGGAAAGGCATGAGCATGATACAGGTGGGAATTATCGGTGTGATCGCAGCCGTGCTGGCGGTTCAGCTAAAGGGCGGAAAAGCAGAATACGGGATCTATGTCAGCGCTGCGGCAGGGATTATTCTGTTTTCATTTATTGTGGACAGACTGAGTATTTTCGTGCGAACGCTGGAACAGATTGCTTCGTATATTGATATGGACGCGGGATATCTCGGCATTATGCTGAAAATGATCGGGATCACCTACATAGCGGAGTTTTCCTCCGGCATCTGCCGCGACGCGGGATATCAGACGATGGCCGGACAGATCGAGATCTTCGGGAAGCTCACCATACTTGCTCTCGGAATGCCGGTTCTCACAGCTCTGCTTGAGACGATCCGGGAGTTCCTGTCATGAAGCGGACGGCCCGGTTTGCGCTGACTCTGCTTCTTGTCCTGCTGGTGTTCGGACTTGGCACCCGGATCGTCAATGCGGCGGAAACCGATTCCACGGGGAGCGCTGCAGGAGCAGCTGCACAGGAAAGCACCGCAGAAGACAGTGCAGAGGATGCGGAAGACCTTCAGGAAAAAGTGGAGGACGCCCTTCTTGCGGAATTTGATTTTGATGAGATTGAGTATAGTCTGCATTCCATGTTCCCTGGTGAGAAGATGTCATTTCAGGATATGGTTTCCGCTATGGCCTCCGGCGATGCGGGGAGCGTGGGACAACTGCTTCTTGAGTATATATCGGATCAGTTTTTTTATGAGTTTAAATATAACAGACAGAATCTGATCTACGTTCTGCTCGTCTCGCTCACTGCAGCTGTGTTCAGCAATTTTGCCGGGGCATTCCGGAGCATACAGATATCAGAGATCAGTTTCTATGTGATGTACATGCTTCTGATCGCGCTCTGCCTGACATCGTTCCAGACAGCAGCGGCAGGAGCAGAAGAACGACTGCAGGCGCTGACGGAGTTTATGCGTATCCTCTGCCCGAGCTATTTCCTGGCAGTGGCTTTTGCGTCAGGAAGCGCATCGTCCCTTTTCTTTTACAATGTCATCCTCATGATTATCTATGTGGTTGAGCTGGTGATTGTACGCTTTCTGCTTCCGGTGATTAATATCTATATCATGATACAGGTGCTTGGCAACCTGACCGGCGAAGATTTTATATCCGAATTCGCGGATCTTCTGAAGAAAGCGGTGATGTGGATTCTCAAGACAATGCTGGCATGTGTGATCGGTGTAAATGTTGTACAGGGAATCCTGGCACCCGCCATTGACACTCTGAGGAGGAGCGCTCTGACGCGGACTGCGGAAGCCCTGCCGTGGGTAGGCAATGCCATCGGCGGCGCAGCGGAAATCGTTCTCGGGACAGCAGTACTTATCAAGAACGGGATCGGGATGGCAGGGGCGGCAATCGCTCTTCTGATTTTCGCTGTGCCGGTGATTCAGATGCTTGTCATGGCCTTTATGTACAAACTGGCGGCAGCGCTTGTCCAGCCGGTCTCAGACAAGAGGATCACTTCCTGCATCAGCGGGGTGAGCGAAGGGTATGAACTGATGGTTCGGGTCATTTTTACAGCAGGAGTGCTCTTTCTTCTGACTATAGCAGTGGTTGCGGCGTCAACTTCCTGAATGAGGTCCGGCCCAGAGAAGAATGTGTTCCCGCGCTGACCTGTCAGAACAGACAGCGGACTGCGGAAAAGGAGAGATGCGATATGTTCGACCAGATTTACGGCTGGATACAGAATGTTTCTGTTTATCTGATTATGACAGCGGCAGTGATGCATGCAATTCCCGGGAAAGACTACGGCAGGTATATCCGTTTTTTCTCAGGGCTCGTACTGATTCTTCTGATGTTCACGCCGCTTCTGCGCGCTGCCGGGATGGAACGGCGATTTTCCGAACTGTACAGCGGAGTGGAATATGAGATGGAACGGCAGGAAATAGAAAAAGCATATGAGATCTATGAAAATTCAGGGCTTGACGATCTGCTGACCGAACCCGGATACAGCGGCTCAGATGAGACGGGGAATGTGCCGGAAGATGAGAGCGGGCGGCCGGGAACCGCAGATGAAACAGGGCAGCAGGAGAACCCAGACGGGGCAGGAGAAAATGAAGGCAGCAGGATCGAAGTGGGGGAGATAGAGATTGGCAAATAAAAAGTGGAAGGAATGGATCGCGGGAATCCGATCGGGAGATAAGCTCCCGAAAAAGAATCAGCTGCTCATCCTGCTTCTTTCGGGAATCCTGCTGCTTGTCATTGTATTTCCGGTTCCGGACAGCGGCGCGGGAGACAGCGCGGAAGGATCGGCAGGTTCCTTATCCGCAGACAACACTGCGGCGGACGCTGCAGCAGACACTTCCGGGACAGGTGAGTACGAAGCGTATCTGGAAGAGAAAACCGCTCAGACGCTGCGGCAGGTGTCCGGAGTGGGTGAAGTTACGGTTATGATCACTCTGAAATCAGGCGGACAGAAGATTATAGAAAAGGATCAGTCAAACACAGTACAGACAACGGAAGAGGAGGACAGCTCCGGCGGGACGCGGGCGGTGGAAGATCAGTCCTCTGATAAAACGAGTATATATACGCAGGGGGCTGACGGCTCTTCCGCTCCCTATGTGAGCAAGGAACTGTCACCGGAAATCGAGGGTGTTGTCGTCATCGCCGACGGCGGGGATGACGCGGTTGTGATACAGAATATTACCGAGGCAGTGCAGGCATTATTCGGTGTGGAGGCGCATAAGATTAAAATAATGAAACGGGCTTGATACATAGATAGAGGAGGATGGGAAAGTGAAACGTATATTCAAGAAAAACCAGATCATTATTGCGACATTGGCTGTCATGATTGCCATTGCGGGATACCTGAATTATTCGGGCAGACTGTTCGGGGATTCTCAGGACGGCACGGCGGAGGCGAATGCTGATCTTGCCAATCAGGAACTTCTGGATATCTCGCAGGATGACCTCGAAACATCTGAAGAGGATATCGTAAGCACTGATTCTGAGGCGGAAGGCACCCCGGGCGAGGCGGTTCTCACCAGCGGCACAGCGGAGACAACAGTGGCACAGGCAAAGGTGACAAGAGAACAGGTGCGCGCCCAGAACAAGGAAACACTGCAGGCGATTATTGACAACACGAATCTGAGCGATGCGGAGAAACAGGATGCAGTGGCGCAGATGGTACAGCTTACAGAGATATCGGAACAGGAGGCGGCGATCGAGACACTGATGGCTTCCAAGGGATTCTCAGAAGCAGTGGTAAGTCTTGATGCAGACTCTGCCGATATCGTGGTTAAGGCAGATGAGCTGACGGACGCGAACCGCGCGCAGATCGAAGATATTGTGACGAGGCGAACGGAGATTGCTCCGGAGAATATTGTGATCACTCCGATTCATGAATGAAATTCTTGGGGATTGAACTCTTTGGACAGATATGGTAAGCTGAATAAGTATGTCCGGATGTAACTGATGGATCCGGAAATTAATCAGGCGTCGGCTCTGTGGCCGGCGCTGCCGTCCGTGTGCGGATGATTGCGGATGTCTGCGTGTATGCGGTCCGACGGCTTTGCACCGTGCGGAGATTCAGACCATGTGAGGAGAAGGAGTTAGTATGTCAGATTTTATCAATGAGATAAAGAAGAGGAGAACGTTTGCGATCATATCCCACCCTGATGCCGGAAAGACAACTCTGACAGAGAAGTTCCTGCTGTACGGAGGGGTGATCAACCAGGCAGGATCCGTGAAGGGAAAGGCAACGGCGAAACACGCAGTCTCCGACTGGATGGAGATCGAGAAGGAGAGAGGTATCTCGGTGACCTCCTCTGTGCTGCAGTTTAATTATGACGGGTTCTGTATCAATATTCTGGACACGCCGGGGCACCAGGATTTCTCGGAGGATACTTACCGTACGCTTATGGCGGCGGATTCGGCGGTGATGGTGATCGACGCGTCAAAAGGTGTGGAGGCACAGACGAGAAAGCTGTTCAAAGTATGTGCCATGAGGCATATACCGATTTTTACGTTCATTAACAAGATGGACCGGGATGCAAAAGATACCTTTGACCTGCTTGACGATATTGAAAAGGAACTTGGAATCCCGACCTGCCCGGTAAACTGGCCGATCGGCTCAGGCAAGGCGTTCAAGGGCGTATATGACAGAGAAAAACGGGAAGTGGAGCTCTTCTCTGACACGAGGAAAGGGACATCTGTCGGAGAGGTGAAGACAGTGGCGATCAATAATCCGGAGGTGGACTGGCTGATCGGAACCGAGGCGAAAGTGACTCTGGAAGAAGAGATCGAACTGCTGGACGGGGCTTCAGCGGAGTTTGACCAGGAACTGGTGGACAAGGGAGAGCTCTCCCCTGTATTTTTCGGGTCTGCGCTGACCAATTTCGGCGTAGAGACCTTCCTGAAACACTTCCTTGCCATGACGACTTCTCCCCTTCCGAGAATGTCGGATCACGGTGAGATCGACCCGATGAAAGAACAGGATTTTTCCGCCTTTGTATTCAAGATTCAGGCGAATATGAACAAGGCGCACAGGGACAGGATCGCTTTTATGCGTATCTGTTCCGGAGAGTTCAACGCGGGAATGAGTGTATACCATGTGCAGGGAGGCAAAGACGTCAGGCTGTCGCAGCCTCAGCAGATGATGGCGAGCGAGAGAAAGATCATAGACAAAGCCTGCGGAGGCGATATCATCGGTGTATTCGACCCGGGTATCTTTTCTATCGGCGATACGCTCACTACTTCGAAAGAGAAGTTCGCCTACGAGGGAATTCCGACTTTTGCGCCAGAACATTTCGCGAGGGTACGCCAGGTTGATACGATGAAGAGAAAACAGTTCGTCAAGGGAATCAACCAGATCGCCCAGGAAGGGGCGATTCAGATCTTCCAGGAATATAACACCGGAATGGAAGAGATCATCGTCGGCGTGGTCGGAGTCCTTCAGTTTGACGTACTCAAATACCGCCTGAAAAACGAATATAATGTAGAGATTATTCTTGAGAACCTGCCCTATGAGCATATCCGCTGGATTGAGAATGAGGATGTGGATCTCGACCATATCAGCGGAACTTCGGATATGAAGAAAATCAAGGATCTTAAAGACCGCCCGCTTCTCCTTTTTATCCATGAGTGGAGCATCCGGATGACACTGGAGAGAAACGAGGGGCTTGTGCTCTCTGAATTCGGACGCTCATAAAATGTTTTTCTTTGCAAACGGGGCAATATTTGATATAATGGGGAAAGAGATTAGACAAAACGGGAGGTTTTGAATATGGCAAAGGACGAAAGAAACACTTATACAATACAGAATGACGCAAGCCTTGGTGAAGTAAAGATTGCGGATGAGGTTGTTGCCATTATCGCCGCGCTTGCAGCTACGGAAGTAGAAGGCGTTGCATCCATGGCAGGCAACATTACAAACGAAGTGATCGGAAAACTTGGCATTAAGAACCTTTCAAAAGGGGTGAAAGTGGACGTCCTTGAAGGAATTGTCACTGTCTCTCTTGCGCTGAACATCAAATACGATTACAGTATTATCGAAGTGACGAAAAAAGTGCAGGAGAAGGTCAAAAATGCCGTTGAGAATATGACAGGACTTGAAGTGGCTGATGTCAATATCAAAGTGGCAGGCGTTGAGATGGAGAAACAGGACTGATCTGCACCCGGCGTTCTTGCAAGGCGTCTGATCCGGAGCGTATGAGACACAGGTACGCGGCACGGAGGCTGCGCGCATGAAAAGGATGTCGTAAGACATCCTTTTTCTATGAATCAGACTGAAGAAAAGAAAGGAACAGATATGGTAAGAAGTGAACTCAGAGAGCATGTGTTCAAGATGCTTTTCCAGATAGAATTTAATGATGCGGCAGACATGCCGGAGCATCTGCAATACTACTTTGAATCGCTGGATGACGCGGCGGAAAGGGACAAAGAATATATTCAGAAGAAATACGAAGCGGCTGCGGCAAAGATTCCGGAGATCGACGCGCTTTTGAATGATACCGCAAAAGGATGGAAAACAACAAGGATGAGCAAGGTCGATCTTACGATTCTGCGGCTTGCGGTTTATGAGATGAAATGGGATAGTGATGTTCCGGAAGGCGTGGCGATCAATGAAGCTGTTGAACTTGCAAAACGATTCGGGGGCGAAAGCAGCTCCGCTTTTGTAAACGGAGTGCTCGGCAAGATAGCCAAACAGGAGTCCTGAACAAGATGAGAAACGTCTATACGGTAAGACAGGTTAATTCCTATATTAAAAATATGTTCACGCAGGATTTCATGCTGAACCGTATTTATGTAAAGGGAGAAATCTCGAACTGTAAGTATCACACTTCAGGACATATATATTTTTCACTGAAAGATGAGTCCGGCACGATCGCCTGCGTGATGTTCGCAGGCTCCAGGTCTGGACTTTCTTTTCGCCTGCAGGAAGGACAGCAGGTGATTGTGCTCGGTTCTGTGAGTGTTTACGAGAGAGACGGAAAGTACCAGCTCTACGCAAGAGAAATCGTGCGCGACGGTCTCGGCGCTCTCTATGAGAAGTACGAGGCCCTGAAGAAGGAACTGGAAGAGATGGGCATGTTTTCTGAAGAGTATAAGCAGCCCATTCCCCGGTTTGTTAAGACAGTGGGGATTGTTACCGCGCCCACGGGAGCCGCGGTTCGCGATATTATCAATATCTCACAGAGACGCAATCCCTATGTCCAGCTGATTCTCTATCCTGCCCAGGTGCAGGGAGAAGGGGCGGCGCAGAGCATTGTGAGGGGAATCCGCGCCCTGGAGGAGAAGAAGGTTGACGTGATTATTGTAGGACGCGGGGGCGGAAGCATAGAAGATCTATGGGCATTTAACGAGGAGATCACAGCCCGCGCCATATTTGAATGCAGTGTGCCTGTGATATCAGCGGTTGGACATGAGACAGATACAACAATTGCGGATTATGTGGCGGATCTGCGCGCGCCCACGCCGTCGGCGGCAGCTGAACTGGCGGTCTATGATTACCGGGACGCACTGGAGCGGATTGCAGCGTACCGCGATACGCTCAGGCGGATGGTGCTTCAGAAAGCGGCAGACAGAAGAAATACCCTGGAGCGGCTGGCGCTGCGCCTGAGATATACCCATCCGAGGCAGAAGTTGAATGAAAACAGACAGTATGCGGCAGACCTGGAGAACAGGCTGCGCACACTGATGGGACAAAGGCTGGAAAAAGAGAGACACCGGCTCGCTATCGCGGCGGAGCGGATGAAGGGCCTTTCGCCGCTGGACAAGCTGAGCCAGGGATTTTCCTACAGCCGGGACGCTGAAGGCAAAAACATCCGGAGCATCGGACAGACCGGTCCGGGTGAGCAGATCGAAGTGTTTGTCAGTGACGGCGTGATAAGTGCCGAAGTTGTTTCCGTGCAGAGGATTGCCTATCCGGACGGAACAGAACGCAACGGTTCGGAAAACGCAAGATAGAGATATTAATCTGTGTAACGGACAGGAGGAGAAACGTGGGAGCGAAAGAAGAGAAGAAGGAAAATCTGGAACAGAAATTTCAGGCTCTCGAGGAAGTGATAGAAAAACTCGAAGGGGAAGACGTCACTCTGGAACAGTCCTTTGACCTGTATAACAAGGGTATGACGCTGTTAAAGAACTGTACCCGGATGATCGATGAAGTTGAGAAAAAAGTACTGGTCCTGGATGAGAATGGAGAGACACATGAGTTTTAATAGTGAATATAAAAACAGAACAGAATATGTGGAGTCGGTTTTAAAGAAGTATCTTCCTGAAAAAGAAGGTCTTCAGAAGGTCATCATGGAAGCCATGGAATACAGCCTGATGGCGGGAGGCAAACGTCTGCGCCCGATTCTTATGCTGGAATCCTACCGCCTTTTCGGCGGGGAAGGCATGATCATCGAGCCTTTTATGGCTGCCATTGAGATGATCCATACTTATTCACTCGTGCATGATGACCTCCCGGCAATGGATAACGATGATTACCGCAGAGGCAGGAAGACCACCCATGTTGTCTATGGGGAAGATATGGGGATCCTTGCAGGCGACGCGCTTTTAAACTATGCGTTCGAGACTGCCTGCAGCGCGTTTGACATGGATGAGGCGGATCCTCGCCGTACAGGCAGAGCCCTCCAGATACTCGCCAAAAAGGCGGGCATCTACGGGATGATCGGCGGACAGGTGGTGGATGTGAAAGAGTCCGGCCATCAGATCGGCGGAGATGTGCTTGATTTCATCTACCGGCTGAAAACGGGCGCGCTGATCGAATCGTCTGTCATGATTGGCGCAGTTCTGGCGGGCGCTTCTGAATCAGAGGTGCATACCATGGAACAGATTGCCGCAAAAACCGGAATGGCATTCCAGATTCAGGATGACATTCTCGATGTGACCGGTTCCGCGGAAGTGCTCGGGAAGCCGGTACACAGCGATGAGAAAAACGAAAAGACGACTTACGTGACATGGAAGGGAATTGAGGAATCCGGACAGGAAGTCGCCAGGCTGACAGATGAGGCTGTTGCCGGATTAAAGAGTCTTGGCAAAAATGACAAATTCCTGGAGGAGCTTCTGCGCTGGCTTGTGTACAGGGAAAAATAAGGAGGCACGCGGTTATGGTGCTTGAGATGATCCAGAAAGAAAACGATATAAAGAAATTGAGCCCGGAGCAGCTCGTGCAGCTTTCGGATGAGATCCGGCAGTTTCTGATTGAGAAAATCAGCCGCACGGGCGGACATCTTGCATCCAATCTGGGCGTTGTGGAGCTGACGATGGCGCTTCATCTTACCCTTGATTTTCCTGACGATAAGCTGATCTGGGATGTAGGGCACCAGTCCTACACCCATAAGCTTCTCACGGGGAGAAAGGGCGGATTCGATGAACTCAGGAAATACGGAGGAATGAGCGGATTTCCGAAGCGCAAGGAGAGTGACTGCGATGCGTTTGACACGGGCCACAGCTCTACATCGATCTCCGCAGGGCTCGGATATGTGGCGGCCAGAGAACTGCTCGGGGAGAAGCACACGGTTGTTTCCGTGATTGGAGACGGATCACTGACTGGCGGGATGGCATATGAAGCGCTGAATAATGCGTCCCGGTTAAAGAGCAATTTTATCATTGTGCTTAATGACAATAATATGTCCATCTCCGAAAATGTGGGCGGTATGTCGAAATACCTGAGCGGCATCCGTACGGCGTCGGCTTACACGGAGCTGAAAAAAGGAGTGGAGGACACGCTGAAGAAGATTCCGCGAAAAGGGGATCAGATCGTAAATCAGATCCGGAAGACAAAAAGCGGGATCAAGCAGCTGATCGTTCCGGGAATGCTTTTCGAAGATATGGATATCACCTATCTCGGACCCGTGGACGGACATGATCTCAGAAAACTGGTGCGTGTGCTGAACGAGGCAAAACGCGTGGATCACGCGGTCCTTGTCCATGTCATTACGAAAAAGGGCAAGGGCTACGGACCGGCAGAGGAGAATCCTGCCCGTTTTCATGGTCTTGGGCCATTTGACATAGAGACCGGAGAACCGGTGGAGACTGGAAAAACTGATACCTACACCCAGGTGTTTTCGAAAGTGCTGACAGATATTGCCAAACGGGATGACCGCGTCGTGGCGATCACAGCGGCCATGGCGGACGGCACGGGACTTTCTTCTTTTGAGAGAAGATTTCCGCAGCGGTTTTATGATGTGGGGATTGCGGAAGAACACGCTGTGACATTTTCCGCAGGGCTTGCGGCAGGCGGGATGAAGCCTGTGTTTGCCGTGTATTCTTCTTTCCTTCAGAGGGCATATGACCAGCTGCTTCACGATGTCTGTCTTCAGAATCTCCCGGTTGTGATTGCGATTGACCGGGCGGGGCTCGTTGGAAATGACGGGGAGACTCATCAGGGTGTGTTCGATCTGTCGTTCCTCTCTTCGATTCCGAATATGACAGTGATGTCACCGAAGAACCGCTGGGAGATGGCGGATATGCTCCGTTTTGCAGTGGATTTCCAGTATCCCATCGCGCTGCGGTATCCCCGGGGAGCAGCATACGAGGGAATGCGTCAGTTCCGTGCTCCGATCGAATACGGGAAGAGCGAGATGATCAGAAGAGAATCCGATATTGCCGTGATCTTTGTCGGACACATGGCGCAGCTGGCGCTTTCGGTATATGACGGACTGAAGGAACGTGGTTATTCGTGCACGCTGGTCAACGCGCGATTTGTAAAACCGCTTGACACGGAAATGCTTACAGATCTTGCCAAAGACCACCGGTTGTTTGTGACCATAGAGGAGAATGTGATCATCGGCGGTTTTGGCGAGCAGGTGATTGAGTATGCATCGCGGAGCGGCCTGGATGTGCATGTGCGCAATATCGGCATACCGGATGATTATGTGGAGCACGGCAATGTTGATCTTCTGAGAAAAGAAGTCGGCCTTGACCGGGATACGATTATCGCGCAGGTGCTGGAAGATCTGGGAAGAGAAAGCAGACAGATAACAGAAAAGGACAGATAATAAGATGAAAGAACGTTTGGATGTGCTGCTCGTCAGGAGAAATCTGGCAGAGTCCAGAGAGAAGGCAAAAGCTGTCATTATGTCCGGAAATGTATTCGTAGACGGACAGAGAGAAGACAAGGCGGGAAGCACCTTTGCAGAAGATGTGAATATTGAAGTGCGCGGCCATGTGCTCCCCTACGTGAGCAGGGGAGGTCTGAAGCTGGAGAAGGCGCTGGCGAATTTTGATGTGGATGTGAAAGGGAAGGTCTGCACGGATGTCGGATCTTCCACAGGCGGTTTTACGGACTGTATGCTTCAGAACGGCGCTGTCAAAGTGTTTGCGATTGATGTGGGAAGAGGACAGCTTGACTGGAAATTAAGAAATGATCCGCGCGTGGTCTGTATGGAAAAGACAAATATCAGATACGTTACTCCGGAGGACATCGGTGAGCCGGTTGATTTTTCTTCAATTGATGTTTCCTTCATCTCTCTCACAAAGGTACTTGTGCCGATCCGTGACTATCTGACCCCGGAGGGGGAGATCGTTGCTCTGATCAAGCCTCAGTTTGAGGCGGGACGGGAGAAAGTCGGCAAGAAAGGCGTTGTCAGAGAGCAGAGCACGCACAGAGAGGTGATCCATAAGGTGATGGACTATGCAATGTCTGTCGGGTTTGACCTGTGCGCACTTGATTTCTCACCGATCAAGGGACCGGAAGGAAATATCGAATACCTGATCCATCTGAAAAAAAGCGGAAATGAGACCGGTGAAAATCACGGGATCAATCCGGAACAGATTGTGGAACAGGCATTCACAACACTTGCAAAGTAAGAGACAAGAGGTGCTGCATGGATTGTTTTTATATCATCACAAATAAGCTGAAAGACAAAGATTACACAATAACCAACCAGATTCGGCATTATATTGAAAGCCATGGCAGGAAGTGCTATGTTTCCGAGAAAGACGGAGAAGGGCATATCATTCCCGGAACCGTGCCGGAAGATGTGGAGTGCGGTCTTGTGCTGGGCGGAGACGGCACTCTGATCCGCGCAGTGAGAGATCTCGGAGAGAGAAGCCTTCCGCTTCTCGGAATTAATCTCGGAACTCTTGGCTATCTGGCTGACGTGGAGCTGAAAGGATATGAAAGCGCGCTGGACAGACTCTTCGAGGGTACGCCCGAGGTTGAGGAGCGTATGATGCTGGAAGGCGTTTTCCGGAATACAAGGAGAGATATTGCCATGAATGATATCGTCCTCGCCAGGGAGGGCAAAGTGCGGATCATCAGCTTTAACATCTATGTCAATGGCACTCTTCTCAATACTTACCAGGCAGACGGAGTTATCCTCTCCACGCCAACAGGAAGTACGGGGTACAACCTGTCGGCAGGAGGTCCTGTTGTAGAGCCGACCGCACAGATTATCCTAATTACTCCAATCTGTTCTCACGCACTGAACACGAGCAGTATCGTTCTTTCCGCTGATGATGTGCTTGAGATCGAAATATGTGAGGGACGATATGGGAGACAGGAACAGGTCTCTCTGTGTTTTGACGGCGCGGAGCAGACAACTCTGGTAACAGGCGAGCGTGTGACGATCCGGAAAGCGCGGCAGACGGCCCGTCTGATCAAACTGAGCAGAGAGAGTTTCATGAAAACAATGCGCAAAAAGATGAAAGGAAATTAAGAAGATATGAAAGTCAGCCGACATGCAAAAATAATTGAACTGATCAGCCAGTATGACATTGAAACGCAGGAAGAACTGGCGGAATATCTCAATAACGCCGGATTCAAGGTGACTCAGGCAACTGTTTCCAGAGACATACGGGATCTGAAACTGACAAAGGTATCCGTAAACAGTGGAAAGCAGAAATACGTGGTTCACCGTCAGGACGAGCCCGCAATGAATGAAAAATACATACGTGTGCTGCGCGACGGATATGTGTCCATGGATATGGCACAGAACATTCTTGTGATTAAAACAGTATCCGGAATGGCGATGGCAGTTGCCGCGGCAGTGGATGCCATGAAATGGAATGAAGTGGTCGGATGTATTGCAGGAGATGATACCATCATGTGCGCCATCCGCACGGTGGAAGAAACAGAAAGTGTAATGGAGAAAATACGCAGGATTGTTTCGAAAGGGACACAGGTATAACTTATGTTACAGAATCTTCATGTAAAAAATCTCGCTCTGATCGATGAAACAGAAGTGGATTTCGGTCCGGGGCTGAATATATTGACCGGTGAAACCGGCGCCGGAAAATCAATCCTTCTCGGGTCAGTCGGCCTGGCACTGGGCGGCAGATACAGTGCGGATATGCTGAGAAACGGAGCAGGATCCGGACTGGTGGAACTGACATTCAGCGTGGATGAAGAACGGGTCAGGGAGAAACTGGAAGCGCTGGATATCTTTCCGGAGGACGGTATGGTGACTCTGAGCCGAAAACTCATGGAGGGACGGAGTATCAGCCGGGTCAATGGAGAGAATGTCAGCATGTCCACGCTGAGGGATGCGGCCGGAATTCTGATTGACATCCACGGACAGCATGACAGTCAGACTCTGCTGAACCGGAAAAACCATCTCGCCCTTCTGGATCTCTCTGCAAGGGGAGAGCTTGCGCCCCTGAAAGAGAAGATGAGGACAGCATACCGGGAATACCAGGATATCTGCCGGAAGGAAGAGGAGGTTTCCCTGGATGAAGAAGGGAGACGAAGGGAACTGTCCCTGGCAGAGTTCGAGGTAAATGAGATCGAAGAGGCGGCTCCTGTTCCGGGTGAGGATGAAGAACTGGAGCTTCTGTATCGCAGGATGACGGAGAGCAGACGAATCCGCGATGCGATCGCAGAGACATACCGATATACCTGTGAAGATGTTTCCGCGAATGCCAGCGACTGCCTGAGCAGGGCGATCCGGGCGTTTCAGGAAGCAGCGGAGTTCGATGATTCCGCAGCGGAGCTTTACAGTCAGCTTCTGGACGCGGACAGCCTGTTAAATGACTTCAACAGAGAACTGTCTGAATATGCGAAGAGCTTTGAATTCTCGGAGGATGAATTCAGGGAGACGGAAGAACGCCTGAATCTTCTGAATCATCTCAAGGCAAAATATGGGAAAAATGTAAATGACATCCTTGCATACTGTGAGGAAAAAAAGAAGAGAATAGAACAGTTGAATGATTACGATGCATTCATCCGTGATCTGGAGAAAAAGAAAGAAAACGCATTAAAAAAAGTAGAGGAGATTTCCGGAAAACTGCGCAAAGTAAGAGAAAAACATGCCTCTGCATTCGCCGAAGAGATCCGCAGACAGATGACAGAACTTAATTTTCTTGATACGCGTTTGGAAATCCGTGTTTCAGATTCCGGACACTACAGCGCCAACGGCAGGGATGAGGCGGAATTCTACCTGGCGGTCAATCCGGGCGAGCCGCTGAAGCCGCTGAGCAATATTGCTTCCGGCGGTGAGCTTTCTCGAATCATGCTTGCGATCAAGGCAGTGCTTGCGGATGAAGAAGATACGCCTACGTTGATTTTCGATGAAATAGACGCCGGAATCTCCGGCATCACTGCGGACAAGGTCGGTGAAAAGCTGGGTCTGATCGGAAAGAGCAGACAGGTGATCTGCATCACCCATCTTCCTCAGATCGCCGCAGTTGCGGATGTGCACTTTGTGATCAGAAAAGAAGCGGCGGAAGGCAAGGCGCGGACCGTGATCGAGCGCCTGGATGAGGAATCGTCCGTGCGGGAACTGGCGAGAATTCTCGGAGGCTCCAAAATTACGGATACGATACTGGAAAGTGCCCGCGAAATGAAAGAACTGGGAAAGAGTGATAGATAATACCAGTGTGAAATAACGGTTTTTCACACATACTAGAAACGGATACGGCATACGTATCCGTTTCTTTTTTCGCTGAAGCAACAGAAAGGAAGTGAAAGTATGGCGGAAAACCGGAAACGCAGGGCAGGAGCGCTTCTGTTCTGGCCGCTGATCTTTCTCTGCGGAGCCGTTACCTGGTATCTTGCACAGAGCTATCAGGAAGAGAGGGCAATCTGGCAGGCGGAAGCGAGCACATCCGCACTGGAGGGCGATACCGTTCTTCTGGGAGGAATGCCGGTGGGCATATATATGGAAACAGACGGAGTTATGGTGCTCAGCACCGAAGAAGTTGAAGCGCTGGACGGAAATGCATATGAGCCGGCAGCCACTCTTGTGCGGTCAGGCGACTATATTACAGCGGTGAACCACAACGAGATCGCGGGCAAAAAAGACCTTCTGGATGCTGTGGATGATATCAGAGGGGAAGAGATTGTTCTGACACTCAGAAGAGGGGAGGAGACGTTCGATGTGAGCATTTGTCCGGTGGAATACTCTCCTGATGAGTACCGGCTCGGAATATGGGTAAGAGACAACATCCAGGGACTCGGCACAGTCACATTTCTGACGGAACAGAGCCGTTTCGGCGCTCTTGGACACGGAATCCACGACACTGACACCAATGTGCTGATGACCATATCGGACGGCACCGTATACCGGACAAGTATCGAGGATATCCGGAAAGGGTCGAACGGTTCGCCTGGGAGTATGGAAGGGATTATTGTCTATAACAATTATAATGTGCTGGGAACGATCGACAAGAATACGGAAGCCGGAATTTACGGGACTATCGACAGAATCGATGAAGTGTTCGAAGAACAGATTCCGATAAAAACCGCCAAAAAGGAAGAGATCGTCGAAGGCGATGCGACAATCCGGTGTTATATCGACAATGAGCTCAAAGAGTATGATATCCAGGTGACAGACGTCGACACGTCCTCATCTGAAATCAACAAAGGCCTTGTCATCCAGGTGACAGATCCGGAACTTCTTGAAAAAACAGGAGGAATTATCCAGGGAATGAGCGGCAGTCCTATTATTCAGAACGGAAAGCTGATCGGCGCAGTGACACATGTGTTCGTGCAGGATTCGACAATGGGATACGGAATATTTATAGAAAATATGTTAAATCAGGTCGAATCGTCTGATATGTCGAAAATGATGTCGAATTAGTGCTACAAAATCTCCTTGATTCCGCATTTTTACCCGGATATAATAACGCTTGTGGTGCTTGAAGTGAGGTTCTCGAATCTAAAGGAGAGCAGGGAATGGAACATTTGAGTGTGGCCATCGCTGATGACAATCAGAAAATACTGGATGTTCTGGGCGAGATCATCAGCACGGATAAAGAGCTGGATTTAGTCGGAAAGGCAAAAAACGGCGAAGAGATGTGTCAGATCATCAAAGACAGACAGCCGGATGTTGTTCTTCTCGATCTGATCATGCCGAAAATGGATGGTTTGACTGTAATGGAGCAGGTGAATCAGGATCATTTTGTCAATAAACGTCCGTATTTTATCGTGATCACAGCGGTAGGCCAGGAAAAGATAACGGAAGATGCCTTCAATAAAGGAGCAAACTACTACGTGATGAAACCGTTCAACAACAATATGCTTTTGGAACGCATAAAATCCGTAAGAAAAATGTCCAGAAATTCCGAAAAAAGAACAGAAGACACTTCCGCTGTCGGTTCCTCCGGAGGGGAGAACCTGGAAAGCCGTGTGACAAACATGCTGCATGAGATCGGTATTCCTGCGCATATAAAAGGTTATCATTATCTGAGGGACGCGATCATTATGGCAGTAAATGACATGGATGTGCTCAATGCGATTACGAAGATTCTTTATCCTACGGTGGCTAAGAAGTATCAGACAACTTCCAGCCGTGTGGAGAGGGCCATACGGCATGCCATCGAGGTGGCGTGGAGCAGGGGGAAGCTCGATACGCTTGACGAACTTTTCGGCTATACGGTCAGCACAGGGAAAGGAAAGCCGACGAATTCAGAGTTCATTGCTCTGATCGCAGATACCATACAATTAGAGTACAGACACAGAAACTGACAGGAAAATTAACGGGGACAGAGGAATTGTGTTAAATTAAAGCGATAAAATCCTTTTCAACTCACAGGTTATGGGGTATAATATTCAGTGAGATAGCCTTGTACGGCGATTAATGCAAAAATGGAGGATCGTGATATGAAAAACATTTTGTTTGCTGCGTCAGAGTGCGTCCCGTTTATCAAGACCGGGGGACTTGCCGATGTTGTAGGCTCCCTTCCTAAAGATTTTGACAAACAGAGATATGATGTAAGAGTTGTGCTTCCGAACTACACATGCATGAAGCAGGAGTGGAAAGAAAAACTGGAATACGTGACCCATTTCTATATGGATATCGCAGGTCAGAACCAGTATGTCGGAGTGCTGAAGATCGAGCTTGACGGCATTACATTTTATTTTATTGACAATGAGCATTATTTCAGCGGTTTTGCGCCGTATGACGGAGATCCGAAGTGGAATATCGAGAAATTTGCTTTCTTCTCAAAAGCGGTTTTGAGTATCCTTCCGGTGATTGGCTTCCGGCCGGACCTTATCCACTGTCATGACTGGCAGACAGGTCTGATTCCGGTTTATCTGGACAATTTCAGATATCTCGGAGAGTATTACCGCGGAATCAAGACAGTTATGACGATACATAACCTGAAATTCCAGGGTGTTTGGGATACAAAGACAGTGAGAGGCATTACAGGTCTTCCGGAGTATTATTTCGTGCCGGATAAGATGGAGGCTTACAAAGATGCGAACCTGTTAAAGGGCGGTATTGTATATGCCGATAAGGTAACGACTGTCAGCAACAGCTATGCGGAAGAGATTAAGACTCCGTTCTACGGAGAGGGACTGGACGGACTGATGTCCGCGAGATCGAACGATCTGTGCGGTATTGTCAATGGTCTTGATTATGATGACTGGAATCCGGAGACAGACAACCGCATCGCAAAGAATTTCAATATTGAAAATTTCCGCAAGAATAAACCGATGAACAAGGCTGCTCTTCAGGAGGAGCTTGGACTTGAGAGAGACCCGAAGGTCATGGTGATCGGTATGGTATCCAGACTGACAGATCAGAAAGGATTTGACCTTGTGGATTATATAATGGATGAGCTCTGTCAGGATGCGGTACAGATTGTAGTACTCGGAACCGGTGATGTGAAATACGAGAACATGTTCCGTCACTTTGCATGGAAGTATTCAGGAAGAGTTTCAGCAAACATTTATTATTCTGATGAGCTCTCCCACAAGATCTATGCTTCCTGTGACGCGTTCCTTATGCCGTCGCTGTTCGAGCCATGCGGTCTGAGCCAGCTGATGAGCCTTCGCTACGGTACGCTCCCGATTGTACGTGAGACCGGAGGACTCAGAGACACAGTACAGCCGTATAATGAATTCGAGAAGACCGGAACAGGATTCAGTTTCTGCAACTACAATGCGCATGAGATGCTGAACACTATCCGCTATGCAGAGAGAATCTACTATGACAGAAAGAGAGACTGGAACAAGATCGTTGAGCGTGCGATGAGCCAGGACTTCTCATGGAAGAATTCTGCTGCGCAGTATGAAAATCTTTACAGAGAGCTGATCGGAGAGTAAAGTCAGAAGACAGCCGGAAGACAGGAGTATACGAATCAGATGAAGATTATTGACAGACTTAAGGAAGACAGGATACATATCTCATTTGAAGTTTTTCCGCCAAAGACTGATGAAGGATATCATAAAGTTATTGATGCGACGGATGAGATCGCGAAACTGAATCCGGCGTTTATCAGCGTAACGTATGGGGCGGGCGGAGGCACCAGCAAAAATACGGCAAAGATCGCGTCTCATATCAAAGACGATCTGAATGTATTGAGCCTTGCCCATCTTACCTGCGCTTCATCTACAAAGGACGAGGTGCGCCAGGTTATAGAGAACTTAAAAAAACTGGGAATAGAGAATATCCTCGCACTGCGCGGGGATATTCTTCCTGGAATCAGATTTCCGGACGAAACACGTTTTCGCTACGCTTATGAACTGGTTGAAGAGATCCATAAGCATGGGGATTTCTGTGTCGGTGCCGCATGTTATCCGGAAGGACATGTGGAGAATGAACATAAGGCGGATGACATCAGGTATCTGAAACAGAAAGTGGACAGCGGTGTGGATTTTCTGACAACACAGATGTTTTTCGACAATGATATCCATTACAATTTTCTTTACAGGATCAGGGAGGCGGGGATCACGGTGCCGGTTCTTCCTGGAATCATGCCGATTACCAGTGCTTCACAGATGAAGAGGAGCCAGGAACTGTCCGGAACTGTATTCCCGAGGAGATTTCTCTCCATCCTTGACCGTTTCGGAGGATCACCCGGGGCGATGAGACAGGCGGGTATTGCATACGCAACAGATCAGATTATAGATCTCCTTGCGAACGGAGTGAAGAATATCCATATATATTCTATGAACAAGCCGGATGTGGCAGCGGCAATTATGAATAACCTGTCAGAAATAATCAAAGCGTAGGTGAAACGGATGGAAGAACGAATCATAAAGGAAGCCATCCGCTATCTGGGATATGGAAGAAATACGGCAGATGATCGGACTCTCGCCATGATCGATGAAGCGTTTGCTGACATTGAGAAAGCAGCGGGACCCAAATCCATCTGCCGCATTTTTAATATGGAACAGGATGCGGACGGGCAGATCATAATAGGAAAAATGAAAATCACAAGCAGGAGCCTCAGCAGAAATCTGAGAGGGTGTACGAAAGTGATTCTTTTTGGAGCAACGCTCGGAATCGGGGTTGACCGCATCATAACACGGGCTTCTCTGACAGATATGAGTAAAGCTGTGGTTCTTCAGGCATGTGCGGCAGCCTGCCTGGAAGAATTCTGCGATATGGAACAGGCCAGACTGGCAGAAGAACTGGAGGCAGAAGGGCTTTACCTGCGCCCGCGGTTCAGTCCGGGGTACGGGGACTTTGACATTGCGTTTCAGAAGCCGCTTATGCAGATGCTGGACTGCGCAAAGAGTATTGGACTTACAATGACAGACAGTTATATGATGACGCCGACCAAATCCGTGACAGCGCTGATCGGGGCAGGCACGATGAAGATAAGATGTCCGGCGGCAGGCTGTGAATCCTGTGGAAAAACAGATTGTGAATACAGAAGATAAATAAGACAGCGGAAAGGATAATGACATGATCAGAGAACGATTGGGAAAAGAACTGCTTTATTTCGACGGTGGAATGGGAACTCTTCTTCAGGAGAAGGGGCTTGCCCCGGGCGAGCTGCCTGAGAAGTGGAATATAACACATCCGGAAGAAATACGGAGCATCCACAGAGCTTATATTGATGCGGGAAGCGATATTGTACTGACGAATACTTTCGGTGCAAATGCCCTGAAATTTCATGATGATTCCTGCAGTCTTGAACAGATCGTAAATGCGGCAGTCAGACATGTGAAAGAGGCGGCAGCGGCTTCTGGAACAGAGCGGAGAATTTACACGGCACTTGATATCGGACCGACAGGGAAACTCTTAAAACCAATGGGGGATCTGGAATTTGAGACAGCGTATGATGCGTTTAAAGAAGTGATGATACTGGGAGAACGGGCAGGTGCGGATCTGATCCATATCGAAACAATGAGCGACACCTATGAACTGAAGGCAGCGGTACTGGCCGCAAAAGAGAATACCTCTCTGCCGGTGTTCGCGACAACGATCTATGATGAGCGGGGGAAACTTCTGACCGGAGCGGATGTCCCGTCCGTCATCGCCATGCTGGAAGGTCTGAGAGTGGACGCGCTCGGCATCAACTGCGGTCTGGGCCCGGAACAGATGATTCCCGTGCTGGAAGAATATCTGAAATATTCTTCCCTTCCTGTGATTGTAAAGCCGAATGCAGGTCTTCCGAAACAGAAGAACGGAGAGACATATTATGATGTTCTTCCGGATGAGTTCGCGGATCTGATGCAAAGGATCGCTGAAATGGGCGCGTCGGTAATCGGCGGATGCTGCGGTACAACACCGGAACATATCAGGGTGATGGCAGAAAGATGCCGGGGCGTGAAGGTGATTCCGCCCTCTGAAAAAGAGTATACCGTCATCTCTTCTTACGGAAAGAGCGTATTTCTTGGTACTGGTTCCAGAATCATCGGCGAGCGGATTAATCCTACGGGAAAGAAGCGGTTTAAACAGGCGCTCAAAGAGCATGATCTGGAGTATATACTTCGGGAAGGAATCGCCCAGCAGGATGCTGGAGCGCATATTCTCGACGTCAATGTAGGACTTCCGGATATTGATGAGACTTCCATGATGAGAGAAGTGGTTCAGGAACTGCAGAGCGTAGTCAACCTCCCCCTTCAGATTGACACTGTGGATGCGAAGGCGATGGAAGCAGCGCTTCGGATTTATAACGGAAAAGCGATGATCAATTCCGTCAGCGGGAAGCAGGAATCCATGGATAAAGTATTCCCTCTGATTCAGAAATACGGCGGTGTTGTCGTGGGGCTGACACTCGATGAGGACGGGATACCGGATACGGCGGAAGGAAGAGTCAGAATCGCGGAGAAGATTATCCGGGAGGCTGCAAAATACGGCATTAAAAAGAAAGAGATTGTAATCGATGCCCTTGCAATGACGATCAGTTCCGAGCCGGAAGGCGCAAAAGTTACACTGGATACTCTGCGTCGCCTGCGGGACGATATCGGTGTAAATACGGTGCTTGGTGTATCGAATATTTCCTTCGGGCTGCCTTCCCGGCCGGTCGTGAACGCGGCGTTCTATACAATGGCGATGATGAACGGCCTGAGCGCCGGGATTATCAATCCGATGTCAGAAGATATGATGAAGGCGTGGTATGCATACCATGCGCTGATGAATCTGGACAGCAACTGTGAGAAATATATCGCAAAATATGCTGTTTCCAGTGAGACTTCCGGGAAAGCGTCAGTTCCCGGAAGTGCATCCGGGTCGGGTGCGGCATCCGCGTTGTCAGGAGGAGCATCAGGAACCGGCGCATCATCCGTGACACTGAAAGACGCCATTATAAAAGGATTGAAGGAAGACGCTGCGGTTACAACAAAAGAACAGCTGTCCTCCAGAGAACCTCTCGATATCATCAATGAAGAACTGATTCCGGCACTGAATCATGTGGGAGACGGATTTGAGAAAGGAACTGTGTTCCTGCCGCAGCTTCTGATGAGCGCTGAGGCGGCGAAGGCGGCGTTTGCCGTGCTGAAAGAGCAGATGGACAGAAGCGGCGAAGTTCAGGAAAAGCGGGGAACCGTTGTACTCGCTACTGTAAAGGGCGACATTCACGACATTGGGAAAAATATCGTGAAAGTACTTCTTGAAAATTACAGTTTCGATGTCATAGATCTCGGAAAGGATGTCCCGCCGGAAAAGATTGTGGAGACAGTACTTGAAAAGCAGATACGCCTTGTCGGACTGAGCGCCCTTATGACGACAACGGTTGTCAGCATGGAGGAGACGATCCGCCAGCTCCGGGATCAGGCGCCGGAGTGCCGTGTGATGGTTGGAGGAGCGGTTCTGAATCAGGAGTACGCGGACATGATCGGCGCTGATTTCTACGGGAAAGACGCAATGCAGTCTGTCCACTATGCCCAGGAAATACTGTAACACCTGTTATGCTGCTGTTCACACCTGAGTACTTATTGCGGAGTACGGTGCGGACAGCAGTATTGTTTCTTAATTAGTACAGAGTTTGTTAAAAAAATCACTGGGAAAATAAGTGCTGGCATGGTATCATAAAAGGCAGGGAAAGTACAGGTCAAAACCGTACTTTATGATATAGCAATTATTGAAATATGAATGGTTATGGAGGAAGAAAGTGTGAGGTACGTAGACGCAAACCTGATCAAAATCAAACATGCTGTTTTAGAGGAGGTTGCCAGGCTGGCATTTGCCGGAGAACTGGAAGAGCGGAAGGATGAAATTCCGTTTAAACTGATCCCGGGACCGACAGCCCAGTTCCGCTGCTGCATTTACAAAGAGCGTGAGATTATCCGGCAGAGGGTCCGTCTTGCAGAGGGGAAAGCTCCGGGACCAAAAGATGATGGGAATGTAATTCAGGTAATCAGTTCTGCCTGTGAAGACTGTCCGATCTCCAGTTATACTGTGACGGAAAACTGTCAGAACTGTCTTGGAAAAGCCTGTATCAATGCATGTAAATTCGGCGCTATTGAACCAGGACGCCACCGCACCCATATCGATGCATCGAAATGTAAAGAGTGCGGAAAATGTGCGGAAGCCTGTCCGTACAATGCGATCGCTCATCTGAAGCGGCCGTGTAAGTTCAGCTGCCCGGTAGATGCGATCTACTATGACGAGAACGGCATCTCTGTAATTGATGAGGAGAAATGTATCCGCTGCGGAAGATGTGTTCACAGCTGCCCGTTCGGCGCAATCGGCTCCAAGACATGGATTGTGGATGTGATTAAAGCTCTCAAGTCAGGAAAGCCGGTTTATGCAATGGCAGCTCCTGCAACAGAAGGACAGTTCGGTGCGGAGATTACCATGGCCAGCTGGAAGAAAGCCATGAAGGAAGTCGGATTTACAGACTTCATAGAAGTCGGACTCGGCGGTGATCTGACAGCAAAAAGCGAGGCGGAAGAGTGGAAAGAGGCTTATCAGGAAGGCAAGAAGAAAGTGACTTCCTGCTGTCCGGGATTCGTCAATATGGTAAGGAGACATTTCCCGGAACTTAATGATGCAGTATCCACAACTGTTTCGCCGATGTGCGCTGTGTCCAGACTGGTCAAAGCAAAAGAGCCGGATGCGATCACTGTATTTATCGGACCATGTATGGCGAAGAAATCAGAGGTCGTGGACCAGAAGATCGAGGGTAATGCGGACTACGTGCTGACTTACAGTGAGATCCGCGCGATCATGCGCGCCAAAGGCGTTGCGCTTGAACCGGCTGAAAATACATATCAGGAGGCTTCTGTATTCGGAAAGAGATTCGGAAATTCAGGCGGTGTTACGGCTGCAGTTGTCCAGAGCCTGAAAGAATCCGGAAGTGATATTGATATTAAAGTCTGCAAGGCAAACGGCGCTGCTGAATGTAAGAAAGCGCTTCTGCTCATGAAGGTCGGACGTCTTCCGGAAGACTTTATCGAAGGTATGGCGTGTGAAGGCGGATGTGTGGGCGGTCCGAGTTCGTTCAAGGATCAGATGCTCGCCAAGAAGTCGCGTGACACACTGATCAAGGAAGCGGATGACAGGGGAATTTATAAAAACCTGAGCAATTACGATGAGGATTCCTTCTCCATGCACAGAGACTGAGAACGTCAGCTTACGGGAGAGATTCCGGGGGCAGATGAAAGAAAACATATCAAAACAGAGAATGAATGACAGTTTGAGCGGACGCTTTTTCAGGCGTCCGCTTTACAAATATAACCTGCTATGATATGATAATACAGGCTTTTTGGAGCGAAAGAGGAGGATTATAACAATGCAGCCATATGGAGTAAACCAGCTTAGAAAAATGTTTTTGGAGTTCTTCGAGAGCAAGGGACATCTTGCAATGAAGAGCTTTTCTCTGGTGCCTCACAATGATAAGAGCCTTCTGCTCATTAATTCAGGTATGGCACCTTTAAAACCTTATTTCACTGGCCAGGAGATTCCCCCGAGAAAGAGGGTGACAACCTGCCAGAAATGTATCCGTACAGGAGATATTGAGAATGTAGGAAAAACCGCGCGCCACGGTACGTTCTTCGAGATGCTCGGAAACTTTTCCTTCGGAGACTATTTCAAGGAAGAGGCGATCCAGTGGACATGGGAATTCCTGACAGAAGTAGTCGGACTTGACCCGGACCGCCTGTATCCGTCCGTATATGTGGATGACGACGAGGCATTTGAGATCTGGAATAAAAAGATCGGAATCCCGGCAGATCGTATTTTCAAATTCGGAAAAGAGGATAACTTCTGGGAGCACGGCTCAGGTCCCTGCGGTCCCTGTTCGGAAGTCTACTACGACAGAGGCGAGAAGTACGGATGCGGCAAACCGGGATGTACGGTAGGCTGCGACTGCGACCGCTATATGGAGATCTGGAACGATGTGTTCACCCAGTTTGACAATGACGGAAACGGCAATTACACAGAGCTGGAGCAGAAAAACATTGATACAGGTATGGGACTGGAGCGTCTGGCATCTGTTGTTCAGGATGTTGATTCTATCTTTGACGTTGATACGCTCAAAGCACTCCGCGATCATGTATGCCGCCTTGCAGGCAAGGAATACGGAAAAGAATACAACAATGACGTATCGATCCGTGTTATCACAGACCATATCCGTTCTGTTACATTTATGATTTCCGATGGTATCATGCCGTCTAACGAAGGACGTGGATATGTACTCCGCCGTCTCTTAAGAAGAGCGTGCCGTCACGGAAGGCTTCTCGGAATTCACAAAGGATTCCTGCCGGAGCTTGCGGAGACTGTTATCGCCGGTTCAAAAGACGGATACCCGGAACTGGAAGAGAAGAAAGAGTTCATCCTCAAGGTTATCACAAAAGAGGAAGAACAGTTCAATAAAACAATCGATCAGGGGCTCGGCATCCTTTCCGATATGATTGCGGATATGGAGAAAAAAGGTGAGAAGACACTGGGCGGAGAAGATGCGTTCCGTCTCTATGATACTTACGGATTCCCGCTGGATCTGACCAAAGAGATCCTGGAAGAGAAGGGTATGGACGTGGATGAAGACGGATTCAGGGCATCCATGGAAGTGCAGAGGACAACTGCGAGAAATGCCCGTGAAGTGACGAACTATATGGGAGCTGACGTGACGGTATACGAGTCGATTGACCCGAGCGTGACAAGCACATTTGTGGGATATGACAACCTGACATGGGAGTCTGACGTAACCGTGCTCACCACAGAGGATGAGCTTGCAGATGCACTCTCGGAAGGACAGAGGGGAACCATCTTTGTTTCCGAGACTCCTTTCTATGCGACCAGCGGCGGACAGGAGGCTGATACCGGTGTGATCCGCACAGCTGAGGGCGAGTTTAAAGTAGAAGATACAGTGAAACTCCTGGGCGGAAAGATCGGCCATGTTGGAGTTATGACAAAAGGCATGATCAAAACAGGAGATAAAGTTGCTCTTGAAGTAGACGCGAAGAAACGTGCTCTCTCCGCAAGGAACCACAGTGCAACCCACCTTCTTCAGAAAGCGCTGCGCACAGTTCTGGGCACTCATGTTGAGCAGGCGGGTTCCAGTGTAAATGAGGACAGACTGCGTTTTGACTTTACGCATTTCTCGGCAATGACTCAGGAGGAGCTCAGGCAGGTTGAGGATATCGTAAATGAGCAGATCAGAAAAGGCCTTGATGTAATTGTGAAAAACATGCCGATCGAGGAAGCAAAGAAGACGGGAGCTCAGGCACTTTTCGGAGAAAAATACGGAGACATCGTGCGCGTTGTAAACATGAGCGGCTTCTCCATTGAGTTCTGCGGCGGTACCCATGTGAAGAATACATCCGAGATCATGGCGTTCAAGATTATTTCTGAGAGTGGTGTAGCAGCAGGTGTAAGAAGAATCGAAGCTCTCACATCAGAGGGACTTCTGAACTATTATGCTGACCTGGAGACGAAATTAAGAGAAGCAGCTCACCTTCTGAAGGCGACTCCGGATAATCTGTCCGAGAAGATCAGCCATCTGACAGCGGAGAATAAATCACTCCACAGCGAGATCGAGAGCCTGAAGAGCCGGATGGCGCAGGATGCGGTCGGCGATGTGATGGATCAGGTCAGAGAGGTGAAAGGCGTGAAACTTCTTGCCGCACAGATCGAGGGTATCGATATGAACGGACTCCGCGAACTGGGCGACCAGCTGAAAGAAAAACTCGGCGAGGGTGTCGTTGTACTTGCATCCGGAAATGACGGAAAAGTAAGCCTGATGGCAACGGCTACGGACGGAGCCATGAAACAGGGCGCGCATGCAGGAAATCTTGTAAAAGGAATCGCTGGCCTTGTAGGCGGTGGCGGCGGCGGCCGTCCGAACATGGCACAGGCAGGCGGTAAAAATCCGGCGGGGATTCCGGAAGCTCTTGAGAAAGCGGCTGAAGTGCTGGAGAGCCAGATAAAAGGGTGACAATTTTTTCTGATTTAGGCAAAAACAGTTGACGTGCAGGAAAAATATGATATAATCTTTGTTAGTGCAATAAAAATACCCGATCAGTCGTATTATGCACAATACAAGGCTGGAGGGGAGGTAAGGTGTGAGACTATGTCAAATGTAATCGTTAAAGAAAACGAGACGTTAGACAGCGCTTTACGCAGATTCAAAAGAAACTGCGCTAAAGCTGGCATTCAGCAGGAAATCCGCAAGAGAGAACACTATGAAAAGCCAAGCGTAAGACGTAAGAAAAAATCTGAAGCTGCTAGAAAACGTAAATATAATTAATAAGTGCACTT
>DXGZ01000108.1 GCA_019113645.1 Candidatus Mediterraneibacter vanvlietii
CGCCGAAGTCCAGAAAATCGAGATGAAAGATGATGTGACAAAGGTAGAGATTTCTAAGACAGATATTGCCGGGAAGGAGCTGCCGGGAGCGAAGCTCACCATCCTGGACGAGAATGGCGAGGTAGTAGAGAGCTGGACTTCCACGGAGGAACCGCATTATATCGAAATGCTTCCGATTGGCCGTTACATTCTCCATGAGGAGTCTGCGCCAGAGGGATATCTGGTGGCTGAGGATATAGAGTTTGAGGTGAAAGATACTGGTGAAATCCAGAAAGTTGTGATGAAAGATGAGGCGGCTCCAGAGGAAACACCGGAAGAACCGCAAAATCCGGTTGGGACAGATGCTCCGAAGACAGGAGATGATACGAATCTTTTATTCTGGACGGCACTGCTTGGCATTGGACTTTGCGGAACCGGCGCGGCATTTGTGATGAGAAGAAAAAGAAGATAAAGGGAAGAGAGCAGGCGTTTACCGTATCGGTAGGCGCCTGCGGCTGTTTTTGGAAAGGATGCAGGGATTATGGAAAAAGCAAAGTATGTGATCGATCCGAAGGCGGCACTTCCAGGACGCATCTACCAGAAGGACAGACCATGGTCCTGTGCATATTGTTACTGGTGGGGAAAAGCCGGATGCACAAAAAGCGATTGCTGGTACCTGGAGCCGGTGAAACCAGAGAAGCCGAAGTCTGATGTATCGAAAAACTGTAAGGATTGTCCTTACGGGAAGCATCTGCCGTGTATCGGATATTGTATCGCAGAAATCTATCGGGAATTGAAATCTACAGGAAGGAAGGTGCTTGATTGCAGGATGAAGTAAATGAGAAAACAATTGCGCTGTGTGTACAGTGCGGCCGTATGACGGCGGGTGTTCTGAAAGCTGCTATGCGGAAATATCTGAATGGGGCAGAACGCCATAAGCAAAAAAAGGTTCAGAGACGCCAGGCGGTGAAGAATGGCCGTGCTCAGGAGCGGAGCAGGGCAAAAGAACGCCGAAAGCTGGAAAAAAAGCAGCCTCACGGGAAACAGACGATGAAGCAGCTGATGGCGAAAGGCGCCCAGCTTACGAATATTCTGATCACGGATGATAATATAAAATCTTTTGACCGGGTTGCCAGGAAATACGGGATTGATTACAGCCTGAAACGTGACAGCAGTATCAGCCCGCCAAAGTATATGGTGTTCTTTAAGGCAAAAGACGTGGATGTGATGACGGCAGCTTTTAAAGAATATACAGGGATTACGCTGAAAAAATCAAAAAAGCCGTCTGTCCGGAAGAAGCTGCAGAAAGCCATGCAGAGGCTGGCAAAGCATCGTGAGCGTGTAAAAACCCGGCAGATGGATCGGGGTCAGGAACGATGAAGGAAAAGTGGACCAGGATCCTGGTACTCAATCTTCCTTATTTCATCATGTTTTACCTGGTCAACCGGGGTGCCTGGCTGTTCCGACATTGTACCGGAGACAGTCAGATAGAAAGGCTTGGCGTTATGCTGATAAATTTTCAGCTGGCGTTCACGCACTTGCTGCCGAGCTTTTATTTTACGGATCTTCTTGCGGGAACTGCAGCTGCAGTGTTTTTGAAACTTGCAGTTGTGTACCGGGGAAAAAACGCAAAAAAGTTCCGGCACGGAGAAGAATATGGCTCCGCCCGATGGGGAACTGTGGAGGACATCAAGCCATTTATAGATCCGGTTTTTGAGAATAACATCATCCTGACACAGACGGAGCGGCTGACAATGAACAGCAGGCCGAAGTTTCCGAAGTATGCCAGGAATAAAAATGTGATCGTGATTGGAGGATCCGGTTCCGGAAAGACTCGCTTCTATGTGAAGCCGAACCTGATGCAGATGACCCGGAAAGTCTCCTATGTAGTGACAGATCCGAAGGGAACCATCATAGTGGAGTGCGGACGGATGCTGGTCCGGCATGGGTATCGGATCAAGGTATTCAATACGATCAATTTCACAAAGTCAATGCATTATAATCCGTTCCATTATATCCGTTCTGAAAAAGATATCCTGAAACTGGTCAATACCATTATCGCGAATACAAAAGGTGAAGGAGAAAAAGCCACAGAGGATTTCTGGGTGAAAGCAGAGCGTCTGCTTTATACAGCATTGATCGGATATATCTGGTACGAAGCCCCGGAGGAAGAACAAAATTTTTCTACATTGCTGGAATTCATTAATGCCAGTGAGACCAGAGAGGATGACGAGGAGTTTAAGAATGCGGTGGACGAACTGTTTGAGGAATTAGAGGCAGAAAACCCGGAACATTTTGCTGTCCGGCAGTATCGCAAATATAAGCTGGCGGCCGGCAAGACAGCTAAGAGTATTCTGATCAGCTGCGGAGCGAGGCTGGCACCTTTTGATATTGCGGAACTCAGGGAACTGACCAGTTACGATGAGATGGAACTGGATCTTCTTGGAGACAGGAAGACGGCAATGTTCGTGATCATTTCTGATACCGACGACACGTTTAATTTTCTTGTCGCGATCATGTATTCACAGTTGTTCAATCTGTTATGTGACAGGGCGGATGACTTATACGGCGGGAGGCTTCCGTATCATGTGCGGCTTTTGCTGGACGAGTTCAGTAATATCGGGCAGATCCCGAAATTTGACAAACTGATCGCCACGATCCGAAGCAGAGAAATCTCTGCTTCGATCATCCTACAGTCCCAGAGTCAGCTGAAGACGATCTACCGGGATGCGGCAGAAACAATTCTTGGCAACTGTGATACCGTCTTGTTCCTTGGCGGGAAAGAGAGCAGTACATTGAAAGAAATCTCAGAGACACTGGGGAAAGAGACGATTGATCTTTATAATACCTCTGATACGAGAGGACAGAATCCGTCTTACGGGATGAATTACCAGAAGACCGGCCACGAACTGATGAGCCGGGATGAGCTGGCAGTAATGCCGGGAGATAAGTGCATCCTGCAGCTGCGCGGAGTGCGCTCGTTTTACAGTGATAAGTTTGATATCACGAAACACAGGCGTTACCGGGAACTGTCAGATTTTGATA
This sequence comes from Candidatus Mediterraneibacter vanvlietii, assembly GCA_019113645.1. Taxonomy (GTDB): domain Bacteria; phylum Bacillota; class Clostridia; order Lachnospirales; family Lachnospiraceae; genus Mediterraneibacter; species Mediterraneibacter vanvlietii. Next base: position 3,025 of record DXGZ01000108.1, read on the forward strand.
AAAACAACGAGTTCCATATCGAAGAGTATCTGGAACACAGGCTTGTGCTTCCGCAGGAGGAAGCCTTTGAATTTTATGAGTATGAACTGTCGCCGGAAGAGATTGAAGCGGCGGAAAAGGAGGTGATGGAAGATGTAGGATGATGTGCATATAGCTGACGAAAGAATAAGCTTTTGTCTGGATGCGTAGTATTCTGCCCCTGAAATTCAGGCCGGAAGAATAAATCAGATATCGATTTTTAGGTTTGGGACCGTCCGTATGGACGGGTTTTTTTATGGAGGAAAACCATGGAAATTCGTATCAGGTCCCCGACCAGGGGATACGGATTTATGGCCTGAATAAGAGGGAAAGGAGAGAAAAAAGCGCTGACAGGCTGAAAAAAAGGCGCTTTTGTCAGTTGTGCGTATATGAGTTTTTTTACAAGCGCTGTTAATATCCTTCAGACATTAGTGGTCGCAATCGGCGCCGGTCTTGGCGTATGGGGCGTGATAAATTTGATGGAAGGGTATGGAAATGACAATCCCGGGGCTAATGCTCATGTG
>DXGZ01000109.1 GCA_019113645.1 Candidatus Mediterraneibacter vanvlietii
AGTTCCGGGCAGGGACGTTAGGGCAGACGGCGAGATTGTCTGAGCGAAGCGAGTTGCTCGCCGGCTGTCCTTGCATTTAGTCCATGCCCGGAACTTCTTAGATTCACTTAGGCCCTGGAGCGGAGCCCTGCTCACACCCTCCGGCTCCGCAGAATACGTTTTAGAATGCTCTCCTGTTTTCGGAAATATCGTCTCAAAAAGTCAGCGACCTGATCAACTAAATAGCTGTTACACCGTCGCAATATCAATCAGCGTAAGTTTCTTTATATCTGTATTCTCAAGACTTGTGATCAGCGCCTCCGCCGTATCAATGGCTGTCAGCACGTTCACGCCTGTCTCAATGGCATTTCTCCGGATGACGAATCCGTCTTTGGAGTGTTCTGCTCCCTGTGCCGGGATATCGATAACAAGATCGATCTTGTGTCCCAGGATCAGGTCAAGGAGGTTCGGTGACTCCTGCTCGATCTTGCGGACCGGAGTTGCCTTCACTCCCGCTTCATTGAGCGCTCTCGCTGTTCCGCTTGTTGCGAAGATGTGGTAGCCGATGTTTGCAAATCTGCGTCCGATCTCCACTGCTGCCGGGTGCTCCTCATCGCGGACTGTCATGATCATGTTCTTAAACTTCGGCAGCTTGATTCCAGCGCCGATGAACGCTTTATAGAGCGCCTCGTCAAATGTCTTTGCAATTCCCAGACACTCTCCTGTAGACTTCATCTCAGGTCCAAGGCTGATATCCGCGCCGCGGATCTTCTCAAAGGAGAATACCGGCATCTTAACTGCCACGTAGTCAGCTTCCGGCTGCAGCCCCGGTGTGTAACCGAGCTCTTTGATCTTCTTTCCGATGATCACCTGTGTTGCCAGCGGAACGATCGGGATTCCCGTCACCTTGCTGATATACGGCACGGTACGGCTGGATCTCGGATTCACCTCGATTACATACACATCGTCCTCACCGCACACGATAAACTGAATATTGATCATACCGATTACATGAAGGGATTTCGCAAGACGTCTTGTGTACTCCGCGATCTTCGCTTTCGCGCCCTCAGTCAGGCTCTGCGCCGGATAAACGGAGATACTGTCTCCGGAATGGATTCCCGCACGCTCGATATGCTCCATGATACCCGGGATCAGGATATCTGTTCCATCACACACCGCATCCACCTCGATCTCCTTGCCCTGGAGATATTTATCCACAAGGATCGGGTGATCCTGGGCGATCCGGTTGATAATTCCGATGAACTGGTCGATATCATTGTCATTGATGGCGATCTGCATTCCCTGTCCTCCGAGCACGTAGGAAGGACGAACCAGCACCGGATAGCCAAGGCGGTTTGCCACTTCTTTCGCCTCCTCGGCTGTGAATACAGTTCCGCCTGTCGGACGGGGAATCTCGCACTCTTCCAGAATCTCATCGAAAAGCTCTCTGTCTTCCGCCTTGTCCACATTCTCCGCGGATGTTCCGAGAATCGGCACGCCCATCTTCATGAGCGCCTCAGTCAGCTTGATTGCTGTCTGTCCGCCGAACTGAACTACAGCGCCGTCCGGTTTCTCGATATCCACAATACTCTCAACATCTTCCGGAGTGAGCGGCTCGAAATACAGCTTATCCGCGATGTCGAAGTCTGTACTTACTGTCTCCGGGTTATTATTGACGATGATCGTCTCGTATCCTTCTTTGGAGAACGCCCATGTACAGTGCACGGAACAGAAGTCGAACTCGATTCCCTGTCCGATACGGATCGGTCCGGATCCGAGAACAAGAACTTTCTTCTTGCCTTCTGTTTTCTCCACCTCATTTTCACTGCCGTATACAGAGTAATAGTAAGGCGTCTCTGCCGCAAACTCTGCCGCACAGGTATCAACAATCTTATAAGCTGCAACGATTCCGTTCGCATGGCGCATGTCATGGATCTCGCGCTCGCTCCTGCCTGTCAGGCGTGCGATCACATTATCCGGGAATTCGATCCTCTTCGCTTCCCTCAGAAGATCCACTGTGAGCTCCTGCGTCTTAAGAGCATTTTCCATCTCCACGATGATTGCAAACTTGTCGATAAACCACTTATCTACTTTTGTTATATTATAAATCGTATCGTAATCAATGCCGCGGCGGATCGCCTCTGCGATTCTCCACATACGCATATCATCCACAATTGCCAGCTGCTCCAGCAGATCATCCTCTGAAAGTCCTGTAAAGTCATAGGACATCAGGCTGTCCACATGCTGTTCCAGAGAACGGATTGCCTTCATCAGCGCCCCTTCGAAACTGTTGCAGATACTCATAACCTCTCCGGTCGCCTTCATCTGCGTTGTCAGTGTTCTCTTCGCGCTGATGAACTTGTCGAATGGCAGACGCGGAAGTTTTACAACAACATAATCCAGCATAGGCTCGAAGCTTGCGTATGTCTTCTGCGTAATCGCGTTCTTGATCTCATCCAGTGTATATCCCAGAGCGATCTTGGCAGCCACTTTCGCGATCGGATATCCCGTCGCCTTGGATGCCAGCGCCGAAGAACGGCTTACACGAGGATTTACCTCGATAACACAGTACTCAAAAGATTCGGGATTCAGGGCATACTGCACATTACATCCGCCCGTGATGTTCAGCTCGCTGATAATATTGAGCGCCGATGTACGGAGCATCTGATATTCTTTGTCTCCCAGCGTCTGTGACGGAGCGACAACGATAGAGTCTCCGGTATGAACGCCGACCGGATCAATATTCTCCATATTACATACTGTGATGCAGTTGCCTTTGCTGTCCCGCATCACCTCATACTCGATCTCTTTCCATCCCGCGATGCAGCGCTCCACAAGCACCTGACCCACACGGGAAAGACGGAGTCCGTTCTCAAGGATCTCAACCAGCTGGTGGGAGTCATGAGCGATACCGCCGCCGCTTCCGCCCAGTGTATACGCCGGACGCAGTACAACCGGATAACCGATCTTATTGGCAAACGCAAGTCCGTCCTCCACATTTTCCACGACAAGGGACGCTGCCACAGGCTCCCCGATCTTCTCCATGGTCGCCTTGAACTCCAGACGGTCCTCCGCTTTCTTGATCGTCTCAGATGTAGTTCCGATAAGCCGAACGCCATTCTCTCTTAAGAATCCTGCCTCTTCCAGCTCCATGGCGAGATTCAGTCCCGCCTGGCCTCCCAGAGTCGGAAGCACGCTGTCAGGCTTTTCCTTTAAAATCAGCTGCTCTACCACTTCCACAGTCAGCGGCTCGATGTAGACACGGTCCGCGATATCCTTATCCGTCATGATCGTAGCCGGGTTGGAGTTCAGCAGAACAACCTCGATGCCCTCTTCCTTCAGGGAACGGCATGCCTGGGTTCCCGCGTAATCAAACTCTGCGGCCTGTCCGATGACGATCGGACCGGAACCGATGACCAGTACTTTCTTAATACTTAAATCTCTAGGCATTATTTCGCTCCTTTCATCATCTCAATGAATCTGTCAAACAGGTATCCTGAATCCTGCGGCCCAGGGCATGCTTCCGGATGGAACTGCACGGTGAAGATATTTTTCCCAACATAGGCAAGACCTTCGTTCGTACCGTCATTTACATTCCTGAATGCCGGAACAGCCACCTTCGGGTCAACGGATTCCTCATCCACCACATACCCGTGATTCTGGGATGAAATGTACACTCTTCCAGTCTCAAGATCTTTTACAGGATGGTTTCCGCCTCTGTGTCCGTATTTCAGCTTGTGTGTAGACGCACCCGTCGCAAGAGCCATGAGCTGATGTCCAAGACAGATGGCAAAAATCGGAATATCTGTATTGTATAATTTTCTGATTTCTTCGATAATGGATGTGCAGTCCGCCGGATCTCCAGGTCCGTTGGAAAGCATAATACCGTCGGGATTTGATGAAATGATTTCTTCCGCGGTTGTGTGGGCCGGATAAACAGTCACTTCGCAGCCACGTTGATTCAGAGATTTTGCGATATTATTCTTTGCTCCGAGATCGAGCAGCGCTACTTTCGCTCCCTCGCCTTCCAGAACATATTTTTCAGAACATGTCACTTTTGAGACAACATCCCCCACTGTATAAGCCTTCAGCTTCGGAAGGATCTCGCCAAGATCATAGTTTTCATTTGTCGTGATCATGCCGTTCATTGTACCCTTTTCTCTCAGGATCTTTGTCAGTGCACGGGTATCAATCCCTGCGATTCCCGGAATATCCTGTTTTTTAAGGAAATCCTGGATCGTCCCCTCACACCGGAAGTTGCTCGGCATACGGGATAATTCCCTTACAATATATCCGTCCGGCCATGCTTTCTTAGATTCCATGTCCGGTGTAATTCCGTAATTGCCAATCAGAGGATAAGTCATGACAACCGCCTGACCGGCATAGGATGGATCTGTCAGAACCTCCAGATAACCTGTCATCGAAGTGTTAAATACGATCTCGCTGATGCAGTCCCTTGTTGAACCAATGCTTGTGCCGGTAAAAACCGTACCGTCTTCCAATATTAGAAACGCCTTCATCTGTTCACCCTTTCCCTTCGTATAATTATTCAAGACCGTCCATTTCCTGACGGGCTGTTTATAAACCCTTACATAGGAAAGGCACTCTTGGAGTCTTTTGATCCAGAGCGCCCTCGTTCTCAAATTGTAAAGATTATACTACAAGTGAGCTTATAATTCAACCGATAATTCGTCCGAAATATTCTGAGAAATACTTCTAAATATTCAGAACTGTCACTGATAATTCCAGAAAACCATGATTTTAAAATGCACATCATCATCAATGTAAGAATACTCCACCTGTGTCAGTCCATAGGCTGACGCAAGGTTCTGCGCAGCCCGCGGGATGAGTTCATTGATCATGGCATCCCTCGCCTGAGCATAGACATCGCTGTCGGCAAACCGGCACAGAAAATTTTCTTCTCCCGCATATACGCTTTCGTTCATGGCATTCAGCAGGATCTGCGAATCAAAGGAATCATAGTACATTCCGTTCAGTCTGTAGTAGTTCAGGTCATCTGCCGTGCAGACCGGATATGCCACTTCCGTACTCTGCTCGTGATCTTTCATAATCTCCTCATCCGTACAGCAGAGATAGTCATAATTGATGATGCTTCCGGGCATCTGCTCTCCACTCTCGGATGCGAGGAATACCGGATCCCCGAAGGTGACATCCATCTGATAATAATTGCCTCCGCAGTTCACGATATTCCACGCATGGGCTCCCTGCCCCTGTACATTTCCAACCACGTAAATGCATTCCACGCCCAGGTCGCCGAGAAGATACTGGGCGGCTCTGGAATACCCTGCGCACACGGAACGTTTTCCGACAAGCGCACTGTAAATATTCTGGTTATCCGGCGCGCTCTCGTCATAATCAACTGTATTGACAAGATATTCGAATACATATTTTACCTTTTCATAATCCGAAGAAAAACCGGACGCCGCACTCACGCACTCGGAAGAAGCACTGTCAATCTCTGCCTGCCGCTGCTCCTTCTCGTCCGGACCGCATGTGTATTCCGGATAGAACTCCGTGTAATTTTCATAAACAGTCATCTGAGAGCTTCCGCTGCACCAGAACAGCTCCGGACGGTCATAGAGCAGATACTCATACACTTTCTCCGGATGCTCCCCGCTGCCTGCATGGAGAAGAATACACTCTTCCATTGCATTTATGCCCTGCAGAAGTTCCCGGTATACGGTCTGTTCCCTCTCACTCAGCTGCTGATAATAGAAATCATCCGCCACTTCCTCCACTGTGACGGACAGTTCCGGAAACTCCGCCTGCTGCTCCTGAATGGAACTCACCGTCCGCTCCACTGTATCGCCGATCACGGACTGCAGTACACCGCCCAGTTCCTCCGCCGCCCACGGCAGAGCATAGGCCGCCCCTGCCGCAAGGCACAGGGCAATCACCAGTGCGCCCAGACATCCTGCTGCCCTGGAACGCTTCTTCCTTTGTCTTCTTCCTGCCATAATACTCCTCTCCGCGTCATACATTCCCCAGTTTCCTGCGGTTATACGCCGACACTGCTGTTATGCAGTTAGTATACCCTATGTGAAAAACAGGCGCAATATATCTGTTATTTTATATATTTTTATATACTTTTCTGTTATCTGATTTTATAATTAAATTAAGACTGACAAATCCGCATCAACAGTTCAGCCATCAGAGACGAAGCAGGCTGAACTGCTGCAAACACAGCACTTTTAAAAAGGAAGAAGGGATGAGAATGACAAAAGCGAAAAAAATCATAGCACTCTTTCTCATGATTGCATGTATTGCTGCCGGGACGCTGATCGGTTATCACATGGGCACAGAGGCCGGAAGCACACAGGCGGCAAATGAAAAAGACGACCCCTCTGACGGAGACACGCAGACAGAGACAGAACCGGCGGAGACTGGACAATCAGAAACTGATCCGACCGGGACTGAGCCGGCGGAGACCGAGCCGGCAGAAAACGGACCGGCAGAAACTGAGCAGACGGATATGTCCGGAGATTATATGGGGGATATCCCATGCCCGCTTCCTCCGAAGGACAGCCCCTACCGGTTGTATCCCACTGTAAGCGAGGATGAAAGCTGTATGCTGGTAAATGTGGAAAATATCGACGACGCCAACATCCGGTTCAGCATCTCATCCGCTGTCCCCACCGATGACGGCACCGGCTACACAGAAGATATTTTGTTCCCGGAACACATCGCCCACTATAACGGAGAAGGTTATTATGAGTATTATGATGAAGAGCACCACATCTATCTGAAATTTAACATCATGCAGGATAATGTTGCCGGACGGGCTCTGGAAGTCTACGGGACAGAATCTTTCTTCGACCCGGGCCAGCATAATGAACCGATGCAGTACAAAGGGATCTCCGGAAACCTGTTCCACATGGGAATCCCGGGAGCCGGCTGATGGCAGCGCATAAACACCAGAACAAACGCAACATTTTGTCCCGCATCATCTGGGAAACCCTGAGTTTCCAGTACATAAGAGGGAGGGAGTCTGATGAAAAAATCACAGTTCATCGCTGCAGCCGCAGGCATCACCGTGATACTTGCCGCGGCAGGAGGTATCCTGGAATACCGCGCCGGCTACAGTGATTCCGCCGAAAAGGCGAATCTTGCAGAAGCCAGCGAACAAAACAGTGAAACCATTACGGAAAACGACAGCAAAACCGAATCCGGGTCGGAAAGCACCGAAGCACCGGATGACACTTCATCCACCGGCGGCTTTGAGACAGCGACCGCATTAACTGCCCCCGACACAGGGACCTATTCTCTGTCCGGGAAAGAAAATATCCCCACCGTTATTCTCTGCCATGTTACAGAATCCACGGAAGACAGTTTCAAGTTCTATGTTGCACAGGCACAGTACACGACGGACGGCAGTCTCTCAGACGAAGAGATTCTGATACCGGAATCCGAAGCTCATGCTGGCAGTGAAGGCGTTTACGAATACTCCGACGGAGATCTGAACCTGTTCTTTCAGTACTACGGCGGCCGTTTCACCGCAGTAGGGAAATCGCTTCAAATATTCGGAATGGGAAGTCTCTACAACATGGATAATTACTATAATTCTGCGGAGCTGAACGGTATCCCGGGCAACATTTTCAATATGGAGATCCCAAAAGACATCATTGCTCCTGCTGAGAATGTTCCTGAAGATACAGGAACCGCACCGGAAGAACTGGAAACCACTTCAGGTCCGGTTTCACCCGTGAACGGCGCCTATTTCGCCTCACATCTGAGCGGTGAAAATCTGCTTGTTGTAATTCATGTGGAAGATGCGGATGAATCCAGCTTCCGGTTCCGGATCGGACAGATAACGGACAGCACAGACGGCGGCTCTGAAGAGACGATAATCTTCCCGGAGCGCACCGCCTACTATACGGAAAACGGGTATTACGAATATGTGAGCGAAGGTTACCATCTCTATTTCAAATACAATCCCGCATGCGGGGAGGAAAGGGACCGCATGGAAATGTACGGACTGGAAAGTCTCTACGATCCCTATCAATACGTTTTACCAATGCAGTACAAAGAAATGTCCGGAAATCTGTTCTCTGAAAGCGAATATGCCCTCTGATGTCAGGTCAGTCAATACCTGGCAGATAACTCCGCCGGATTACTGATGACCATATTTCCAATTGCCAGTTTTCCTGACAATACAGCAAGAAACAGGCAGAAACAGGAATCAAACGTTCCTGCTCTGCCTGTTTTTCCATTTACTTCTCTTTATGTCTTTCTCTCATGTAAGTTCCGCGATCCGCGATACCCCCACATAGATCTCCGATATCTTATACCACGTCGGATAATCCACCTTCCCTGTTGCCGGCAGCCCGAAAATGGACTGGAACTCACGCACCGCATTGGCGGTCGCCGGTCCGTATATCCCGTCTGCAGTAATCTTCGGAAGCGCCGGATATGCATCTGAAATTACATTGAGCTGCTCCTGCATCTGGCGCACCTTCTCCCCGCTGGAGCCCTCCTCCAGAGTATATCCAGGCCAGGAGGCAGGTATGCCTGAAATTTCCTCGGCAGTGTTAATGTACATATCATCTCCGTAGAAATACCGCAGGATTTCAATCGGCGACATTCCCCGGTCTCCCAGTTCCTTTGATCCCCACTGTGTCATCCAGTCCGGGCAGGTCACCCTTCTGCCGTCACAGTACTGGGTCAGAATCGGCTGCCTCACATTGGGGCGCGACAGGTAACTTGCAAACAGTTCATCCACGATCTCGGAGATAGTGTCATAGATATTCCGCTCCGGAATCCACTTATGGTCAAACGCAGTGGATGATGTAATCGTGAAATCATATCCTCGGTTTCTGTACCATTCTGTATAAACACGGTTCAGGGTAAATGACATAATCGCAAGGACATTCGCCCGGATTGTGTTTGCCGGCCATGTAGCATAGATCTCGCTGGAAGCTACATTTTTAATGTAGTCCTTGTATTTCACATAATAATTGTTCGCAGTGGTATCCCGGGGTGATCCGTCGTGCACTACAATATATTCAGGAACAACTACTCTGCTCAGGACAATCTCTCCTGATTCATTTACCGGCTTGATCTCCGCCTCCGCAATCTTCGGCGGATAGTTCCCATATAAAGTATGGGCAGGGATGACGAATACTTCTTCCTCTTCCCTGCCCGTTTCGCTTGGTCTCATCCTTACGTTCTGGATCGCTTTGACATTCGCAAGAATCTCTGTGCCCGCAATGCTCACCGGATCAAACCCGGGCGCGCTGATATCCAGCGTATACTCCGCATAAGGCTGGCGCTCATTCGCCGGATCAAGGCTCCACTCCTCCGGCGGAGCATCCAGCTCCAGCACATCCGTCTGACCGGAAGCATCCGTTGACACACTCTCCAGAGCACTCTCCGGGACCCCGGTATAAGTAATGGCTATCCGCGCCTCTGCAACCGGTTTTGAGTCTGCTGCGGAAGTCACATTAATCTGCAGCTGTCCCTTCCCCGTGTTCTCTTCCTGCATCGCTCTTATATCGTTCATATCTGTCTCCTGAATCTGATCTGTGGTCTTTTTCATTATTATATAAGACAGATAATGATTTTAGAACAGCTTCATAATATCGTTATACATCACCACTACCATCAGCACCATAAGAAGGGCGAACCCGGCGAAATGCACCATTCCTTCCTTCTCCGGCGGCACTCTCTTTCTTCTTACCGCCTCGATAATCAGAAATACAAGACGGCCGCCGTCAAGAGCCGGTATGGGGAGCAGATTGACCACTCCCAGGTTGGCTGACAGAAATGTTCCGAAATTCATCAGGTTCAGTATAATTGCAAGTACTCCTGCCGGAGCAGCTGACTGATAAACATCATCCACCACATTGACGATCCCCACGGGACCGGACATATCTTTGATCCCTACCTGTCCTGTCACAAGCATCCGAAGACTGTCCACTGTGTAATTGATCCAGTACTTCAACTTGTACATTCCGTACTGCATGGATCCAAATACTCCCGGTCGTTCGAAGTTTTCACTGGTCACTCCTAAAAGCGGAGAGCCATCCCCTTCCAGCTGGCGTGGTTCAATCATTGCCGTATATTCTTCTCCATCCCGCTCATAAACAACTTCATAAGGCGTATCATTCGGGTGAGTCAGAGTGTACAGCCTTACGTCATCCCAGAGATGAACATTTCTTCCATTGATCTCCTTTATCACATCCCCGGGCTGCAGCCCCTCCTCCTGCGCGGAGTATCCGTCCAGCACACTTGTGATCTCCGTGGACTGATACCCGGTCGCTCCGATCAGGATCACACAGAAGATCCACGCCAGAATCAGATTGAAAACAGGACCCGCCGCGATCACTGAGATTCTCGCCCAGACGGACTTGCTGTTGAAGCTTCCTTCTGACGTATCATCCGCATCATCCTCTCCCATCATGCAGGCGCCGCCGAAGGGAAGCAGCTTGATACAGAAAAATGTGCCTCCGATCTGTTTCCCGATCAGGGTCGGTCCGAGTCCCAGAGAGAATTCATCCACCCGGATCCCGTTTGCCTTCGCCAGCAGGAAATGTCCCAGTTCATGGAAAATGATTATGAAACTGAATAGTAGAATTGCTATGATTATTCCCATGTAGTGTTACCACCTGTTTTTAATAAATTCATATGTTTCCTGTTCCGTCTTTAGTATCTCATCCACGCTCGGATTTTCAATATTCCGATGATGTTCCATACACTCCTGAATGATCGCCGGAATGTCCAGATACCCGATCTTCCTGTCAAGGAACATCGCTACAGCACGTTCGTTCGCCGCATTGAACACGGTAGGAAGTGAACCGCCCTTCTTTCCCGCCTCAATGGCAAGCCTAAGTCCGTAGAACGTCTCCATGTCCGGCTGCTCAAACGTGATCTGCGAAAGTTTGTAAAAATCAAGGCGTTCCCCCGGAAGGAATCTGCGCTCCGGATAATAGAGAGCATACTGGATCGGGAGCTTCATATCCGGCGTTCCCAGCTGGGCGATCACTGCCCCGTCCTCATATTCCACCATGGAATGGATAATGCTCTGGGGCTGAACCACTACCTGGATCTGGTCGACAGATACGCCGAAGAGCCATTTTGCCTCGATCACTTCCAGCCCTTTATTGACCATGGTTGAGGAGTCGATTGTGATTTTTCTTCCCATCTCCCAGTTTGGATGCTTCAGGGCGTCCTCTACCTGGATATTGACCAGTTCATCCCTCTTTTTCCCCCGGAACGGACCTCCTGAAGCAGTCAGAAGAATCTTATGCAGCGCCTTCTCCTGTCCGCCCTGGAGCGACTGGAAGATCGCGCTGTGCTCACTGTCTACAGGAAGAATCGATACATGATATTCTTCCGCCAGCGGCATGATAATATGCCCCGCTGTCACAAGCGTCTCTTTATTTGCAAGGGCAATGTCCTTTCCTGCTTTGATCGCCTCAATGGTTGGCAGAATGCCGATCATCCCCACGATAGCTGTCACAAGGATCTCAGAATCCGGCTGTGCCGCCACGGCGAGAAGCCCGTCCATTCCAGCACACACTTCCACATCCAGATCACGGATGCGGCTCTTCAGCTCCGATGCCAGCTCCTCGCTCCACACTGCCGCAAGTTTCGGGCGGAATTCGCGGATCTGCTCTTCCAGAAGATCGATATTCCTTCCCGCCGCAAGAGCGGTCACTTCCAGATCCTTATTTGTCCTTACAATCTCCAGAGTCTGCGTTCCAATGGAACCGGTAGATCCCAGAATGGCTATTTTTTTCATATGTGATACCTCCAGTGCACTAAAGCATAACAGCAAGATAATAGATGATCGGCGCAGTGAAAATCACACTGTCAAACCGGTCCAGAATGCCGCCATGTCCCGGAATCAGCTTTCCGTAATCCTTGATATTGTGATACCTTTTAATGGCAGATGCAGCCAGGTCTCCAATCTGAGAGATGGCTCCGCCGACCGCTCCGATCAAAGCGTATTCGATCACCTCTGCTCCGGCTCCTCCCCAGTGATTAATGGCAAGTGCGTACAGGGTTCCTATCAGTGCCGCCCCCACGATTCCGCCGATTCCGCCTTCCACGGATTTCTTCGGGCTTAACACCGGCGCCATCTTATGTTTTCCGATCAGCATGCCCACACAATAGGCACAGGTATCACAGCCCCATGCACAGACAAATACAAGCCATACCGTGAACACACCGCCCGGCAGATTCCTTGTCTGATAGATGTAAGACAGCATTACCGCCACGTAAAACACGCCGAAAAATGCTGCGAAAATCTGCTGTGTATTATATTTCGGATACCCGAACACAAGCACTGCCATCAGGCAGATCAGACACGCCATGAACAGAAGCATGAACCAGGTATTCTTCTCCCCGGGCAGACTGTTCTCAAAATAAAGCAGAACATAGTACAGTACGGCGAAAATGTAGCCAACAACTCCCGGCGGTTTTTTCTCGATTCCAAACACTTTATAAAGCTCTGTCATACCGATCAGGCTGATCAGCAGGAGCACGCCGAACAGAAGCTCTCCTCCTGTGATCACTGTCACCAGCGCAATAATCACCAATAGTATTCCGCTCAACAGCCGTGTTTTAAACATTTTCACGCCTCCTCTACTCCACCGAATCTTCTGTGTCTGTGATTATACTCCTCGATCGCCTTCACCAGCTCTTCTTTCGTAAAATCAGGCCACGGCACATCTGTAAAATAGAACTCCGAATAGGCAAGCTGCCAGAGCAGGTAGTTGGACAGCCTCTGCTCTCCGCTTGTACGGATCATCAGATCCGGATCCGGAATATCATGCGTATCCAGGTAAGACTCAAATACGGATTCATCGATGTCTTCTGCTTTGAGTTTTCCTTCCTCGCAGTCTTTCGCCATCTTACGCGCAGCCCGGGTCAGCTCGTCCCTGCTGCCGTAGTTGAGGGCGATCGTGAAGTTAAGTCCTCCGTTATCTACCGTTGCGGCTTCCAGCTCGCGAATCCGGTTCTTGATGTCATCATCCAGCGGATCGATATCCCCGATCACCCGGATCTTCATATCATTTTTCGCAGCCGTCTTCAGACAGGTCTTCATATAGTTCCGAAGCAGCTTCATCAAAGCAGACACCTCGCTGTCCGGACGGTTCCAGTTCTCTGTTGAAAACGCATACACAGTCAGATACTTGATCCCCATTCTCCACGCTTCTTCACAGATTCTCTCCACATTTTTACTGCCCTGAGCATGGCCGTAATTGCGCGGCATTCCCTTCGCCTTAGCCCAGCGGCCGTTTCCATCTAATATAATCGCAATATGCTGCGGTACTTTCATATTCTTTCCCTCTCAAACTTTTCCCGCGCCGGGCAGCTGTCTTACGGCATTCCCCCAACGCGTACAAAGGGGGCTTAAATTTTAAAGCCCCCTTTTTGTTTCCCTGTAATAATTAAACAGTCATGATCTCTTTGGATTTCGCATCAACCATCTTGTCAATCTTCTCGATATATTTATCTGTAATCTTCTGAAGCTCGTCCTCCAGATCCTTGATTCCGTCCTCGGAAATCTCTGTCCCTTTCAGCTTTTTGAAAGCGACATTTCCGTCACGGCGGATATTCCGAACCGCTACTTTCGCAGCCTCGCCTTTTTTCTTCACGTCTTTTGCCAGTTCTTTTCTCCGCTCACCGGTCAGTTCCGGGAACACCAGGCGGATCGATGTTCCGTCATTGGTCGGGTTGATTCCGATATCTGAAGTGAGGATCGCTTTCTCGATCGCCTTTAACATGCTCTTCTCCCACGGCTGGATCTGGATCATACGCGCCTCAGGCACAGAAACATTTGCCACCTGCTGAATCGGTGTCGGAGCTCCATAATAATCTACCACCAGCTTGTCCAGCACATGCGGATTCGCACGTCCCGCCCGAATTGTCACCAGCTCGCTGTCAAGGTTATTAATTGTTTTTGTCATTTTTGCGTCATACGCTGCCACTTTTTCATTCATGCTGAAAATCCTCCTACACTGTTACTTTTGTTCCTGTAAAATTGCCGCTCATCGTCTCAACGATACTGTTCTCTTCGTTAAGTCCGAACACAAGCATCGGCATTTTATTCTCAAGACAGAGAATCGAAGCTGTCAGATCCACTGCCGCAAGTTTCTTATCAATCACTTCCTGAATGGAAATCTCGTCATACTTGACTGCCTCCGGGTTCACCTTTGGATCGCTGTCATAGATTCCATCGATTGCCTTTGCCAGAAGCATGGCGTCCGCCTCGATCTCAATTGCCCGAAGCACCGCGCCTGTATCCGTGGAAAAATAAGGATGTCCCGTGCCGCCGGCAAAGAAGATCACCTTACCGCTGTTCAGCGCTTCCACTGCCGCATCTTTTGAAAACAGGGATGTAAATGAACCGCACACAAACGGTGTGAAGACCTCTGTCTTCATTCCCACATGACGGAAGATATCCGACACATAGATACAGTTCATCACTGTGGCAAGCATTCCGATCTGATCCGCTTTTGTCCTGTCAATCGTCTCGCTTGTCCTGCCTCTCCAGAAATTCCCCCCTCCGGTAACGATCGCTACCTGAATTCCATCGTCCACAAGCTTCTTCACCTGCTCTGCAACTCCGATGCACGTAGCCTCGTCAAATCCTGTCTTCTTATCTCCTGCAAGAGCTTCTCCGCTCAGCTTCAGTAATACTCTTTTCATTGTTCACTGCTCCTTTGATTTCTCTGCTAAATTGAAGTATAACATAAGTTTTCCATTTTGTCATGTATATATCCGGCATCCCGTTCATCTGTCATCACAGTCAGGCGATCCCCTGCCTGAAGCTGTGTTTTCCCGCGCGGAATCATCTCTTTTCCTTCTCGCTCGACCGCCACGAGAAGACAGTTCTTCGGCCAGTCGATCTCCATCACCTTCCGTCCTTCCAGAGCAGAGCCGCCCATGATAACAAACTCGCTGAGCACCTTCTGTCCGCCGGAAAAAGCACCTTTCTTCTCTGCGCCGCCCTGTCCCTGCAGGATCCGTTCCAGAAGGCTCTCATAGATCGGTTCCGATTTCAGAAGTGTGGCTGTGATATAGGCTGCAACCGAAACCACTGCCAGGGACAGCATCTGGCTGACAGTACCTGACATCTCAAACAGAAGGATAATTCCCGTAATCGGCGCCCGGACGATTGCGGTAAAATACCCTGCCATTGCCAGCAGGACAAAGTTGTTGATATACACCGGATCCAGTCCGAACAGTTCGACGCACGCCATGGCGAATATTCCGCCGATCAGAGCGCCCAGCACAAGAAGCGGGAAAAAGATTCCGCCCGGAGCTCCGGATCCGAAGCTCACCGCGGAAAAGAGGAATTTCACAACAAATGTAAGCGCTGCCGCTCCCAGCAGAAGCTCTCCTCCGGTCAGATCCACAATCAGATCCCCGCCGCTTCCGAGAACCGACGGCATCAGGATTCCCATAACTCCCGCTGCCATAAACGCAATGATCAGCCGCCCTGTCTCGTTTAAAAATTTCGGTTTCCTGTAAAGATCCTGAGCCAGCAGCATCACCTTATTATACAGCGCGCCCAGCACACCGAGGATCACTCCGAGAACAAGAAGCATCCAGTAGTAATTCTGGGGAAGCACATGTTCCAGCCGGAACTGAAACACCGGATCCAGCCCCATAATATGGGAACATATGTAGTCCGCTGTCACTGATGAAGTCATGACAGATACAAGAATACTTACAGAGAACCCTTTGTGAATCTCTTCCAGAGCAAACATCATTCCCGCAAGAGGCGCATGAAACGCTGCCGCCAGCCCTGCGCTCGCACCGCAGGTCATCAGATGTCTCTCCTCTGTTTTCCCGCGGTCGAGAAGCCGGGAGATGCCCTGCCCGCTCATGGCGCCCAGCTGAATCGACGGACCTTCCCTTCCAAGAGAAAGACCGCCCAGCAGACACAGGAAACCGCCGCAAAACTTCGCCGGAAGAACCTTTTTCCACTTCTGAGTAAGTTTCCCCAGTATTTCGCCCTCCACCTGAGGGATGCCGCTGCCTGAGATCATAGGCTCCCATTTTACCAGCCTGCTCACAATCAGAGCCATCACCAGAAGCGCGGCGAACCAGAGTGCTGTGCGCAGCATATCTCCTCTCATCCAGTCAAGAGCCGCATTCATCCACTGACCGGCATATGTCAGGGCGATCCGGTAGAGCATGACCACAATTCCTGCCGCAGCTCCGACCAGAAGTCCTTCCCCAATCAGTATGACCGGAAGCCGCTGCGCGCGCCTGATCGTCTGAGACGTATTTTTTCTCATCTTATTCCCCTTCTTTCTCTGAACTTCCGAACTTTTCAACACGGATCTGTTTTTATCCACATCACATGTAGAACAGACTGTCCCATTCGGGCTTTTCCTACAACCATCATAACATATAACGGTTATAACAGCATGGAAAACAGTACGGTAATCAGCCCGCAGATCCCGATGGCGAGTCCGCTCATCGCACCTTCAACCTCGCCCAGTTCGATAGCCTTGGAAGTCCCCACCGCATGGCTGGACGCGCCAATGGCAAGCCCGGCAGCGATCGGATCCGAGATCCGGAATATCTTAATCAGAAGGGGCGCAAAAATTCCTCCCAGTATTCCCGTAAAGATCACAGCCACCACCGTAATAGGCACAACTCCTCCCGCCGGTTCCGCGATACTCACCGCAATCGGAGTGGTCACCGACTTCGGAAGAAGCGACGCTGTCATGCTTTCGTCCAGACCGAAAAGCCGGCACAACAGATATACGCTTCCCATGGAAGCAGCGGAGCCTGCCGCGCATCCGATGACAATCGGCAGCCAGTATTGCTTCAGGATATCAATCTTCGTATAGATAGCAACTGCCAGACAGGCTGTAGCAGGAGCAAGAAACATGTTGATAATCTCCCCGCCCACATTGTAGGATTCATACGGGATCCTGAAGATCAGAAGCACAGCCACAATCAGCACAATCGCTATGATCAGCGGATTACATATCGGTGTCTTTAATTTCCGGTTCAATTTCACTCCCACGCCGAAAGCCGCCACGCTCAGAGCAATTCCGAAATACGGAGATGCAAGCAATTCCTCCATCATGATTTCCTCCTGTTCATTAATCGAATTGTAAATTTTACACTGACGGCTGTTACAGCAAAAGTGATCACCGTAGAAATCACGCAGATCACAACAAGCTGTACTGCCGCACTCTTAAGTATATCGAAATAATTAATAATGCTGACTCCTGCCGGCACGAAAAAAAATGCCATATTCTCAAGAAGAAAATCCGCCTTTTCCTGAATATGCTCGACCTTCAGGAATCCAGTAAGCAGGCAGACAAGCAGAAGTCCCATCCCGATTACGCTTGCCGGGAAAGCAAATGGAAGAACATATTCTATCAGCTGGCTGATCCAGCAAACGGCAAACAAAATGCCGATCTGTTTAATAATTTTCATAATGTCATCTCCCTCTTCATGTAAAATTATCTTTTATAAGATACCACCTGCACAATTCTGCTGTCAATCGGCAACCACATATACATCAAAGCTAATTTGTTTCTGCAGCAGCCAGAAGCTGACAGCCCCTTTACATGATTCCGTCAAAAAGGTATTGACATTTTTTTGACAATGAATTATGATACAAGCAACTTCACACTTTAAACAGCTAAAATTTTACAGTGCGAAGTTGAAAATATCCTGTCTTTTATACTTATAATTCAGGCAAATCGGAGGAAATTAAAATGATTATCGTATTAAAACCAAATACATCTGAAGAAAACATCACACGGGTAGAAAACCAGGTTAAAGCAAGAGGATTGGACACTCATATTGTCCGCGGTACAGAAATGACCATTATCGGCTGCATCGGAGACACTACTCTGATTGATCCCCGACTTTTCGAAGTAGACAGCTGCGTAGACAAAGTCATGCACGTGCAGGAGCCTTACAAGCTTGCCAATCGCGCGTTTCACCCGGAAGATTCTGTCGTTGACATAGCCGGCGTTAAAATCGGCGGAGGACATCTCGGTCTGATTGCAGGTCCCTGCTCCGTGGAATCCTATGAACAGGTTCTCGAGATTGCGAAAGCAGCCAAAGCTTCCGGCGCAAATCTCCTGAGGGGCGGCGCATTCAAACCGAGAACAAGCCCCTACTCTTTCCAGGGACTCGGAGTGGAGGGACTGGACATCCTCTGCGCAGTCAGAGAGGAAGTCGGACTCCCGATCGTAACAGAACTGATGTCCCCTCAGTATCTGGATCTTTTCAACGAGAAAGTAGATCTCATCCAGATCGGCGCCCGCAACATGCAGAACTTTGACCTTCTCAAACAGCTCGGGCAGGTAGACAAACCAATCCTGTTAAAGCGCGGGCTCAATGCTACGTACGAAGAATGGATCATGTCAGCCGAATACATCATGGCATCCGGAAACGAGAACGTTATCCTCTGCGAGCGCGGAATCCGTACATTTGAGACATACACCAGAAACACACTTGACCTGCAGAGCGTCCCTGTTCTCCACAAAAAGACTCATCTTCCGGTCGTCATTGACCCGAGCCACGCGGGAGGAAAATGGTGGCTGGTAGAGCCTATGGCCAAAGCCGCTGTTGCAGCAGGCGCTGACGGGCTCATGGTGGAAGTCCACAACAATCCGGAGTGCGCGCTTTGCGATGGCGCTCAGTCGCTGAAACCGGAGAAATACGACGAACTGATCAGACAGGTAAAACAGATTGCCGAAGTAGTTGGGAAAACACTGTAAACAAACAGAATCACTCTTGCATGAAAACGGACGTAAGTCCGGCAGGACACAGTAAAAGGAGAATCACAAATGCAGCTGACAGTAAATCTGGGAGAAAATACTTATCCTATTTATATAGAAAACGGAATTCTGCAAAAAACAGGCACTTACATCCGAAAAATATTTAAAGGTCAGAGAATCATGATAATTTCTGACGACAATGTATTTCCACTCTACGGACAGCAGCTTCTGGATTCCTTGACCGAATATGAATGCCACGATCTGATTCTGCCCCACGGTGAAACCACAAAAAGCTTCAAAACACTCCCTGTTATTTACGCTGCGCTTCTGGACGCTAAAATCAGCCGAAGCGATCTCATCATCGCTCTCGGCGGCGGCGTTATCGGAGATCTGGCAGGATTCGCGGCAGCGAGTTATCTCCGCGGCGTCCGCCTGATCCAGATTCCCACCACCCTTCTGGCTCAGGTCGACTCCTCTGTGGGCGGAAAAGTTGCAGTCGATCTCCCTCAGGGCAAAAACCTGGTCGGTGCCTTCTACCATCCGAAAATGGTTCTGATTGATCCGGATGTACTGAACACACTGCCGCAGCATTTTATCAGCGACGGCATGGGCGAAGTCGTCAAATACGGATGCATCAAAGACCGGAACCTCTTCGAAAAGCTCTGCTCCTGCTCTTCCTTTGAAGAACTGAAGCCTGAACTTGGCGAAATCATCGCCCGGTGTGTGGATATCAAACGGATCGTAGTGGAAGCGGATCAGTTTGACACCGGCGAACGGATGCTCCTCAATTTCGGACACACACTGGCCCATACGATCGAGCAGTATTATCACTATCAGCGGGAAAGCCACGGAGAAGCAGTGGGCATTGGAATGTATCAGATCACAAAGATCGCTGAGGAGAAAGGACTGACGCCGCACGGCTGTGCTGAACAGATCAGAAAAGCGCTGGACATCTACAGTCTTCCCCATGAATGCGGACTTCCGCTTTCTGCACTGACCGAAGCAGTCACTTTGGATAAGAAAAATCTGAACGGCCGCCTGAATCTGGTGCTGCTGCACGGGATTGGGGAGAGCTATGTGCAGCCTGCGGATGTAGGATTCTTTGAGGGCACCAGAAATGTGTAAATCTGAGTTTCTCTGATTCTTCGATAGAGTAAAACGTTCGAGAAATGCGGAATAAAGTTTGTAAAGCCGTATTCAAAGGGGAGGGGCATTGTCTTTTGCTCCTCCCCTTTGAAAAGCATTCCAGACTTATATTCCGCAGTTCTCTGCGTTCTTCAAATCGGAAGAGTCAGAGCAAACGCAGATTTAGCGAAAACAGAGGTGCAGTCGGAATGTAACTGGCAGGGTGAAGCATGGCTGAAAAATGAAAATAAAGTGGGAAAAGGGGACAAATGACAGTCACAGAGTGTTATTTGCTAATGTCCCGGTTTCAAATTTGAAATCTTAGTTAATAACCTTCCGTCTTCTTTTTTGTGTTTGAATCGTGAGTATGTCGAACAGGAAACTGACCGGCTAGAACAGCGCAGAAATCCGCGGGAGATAATTCTCGGATGTCTTTCGGAGGGAAGGGGATGCCGGAGGCGGTGACTTCGGAGGGAGCTTTAGAAAAAGTTAATGAGCGGGAAAACTGCGTTGGATTGAAAATGGAAATT
>DXGZ01000110.1 GCA_019113645.1 Candidatus Mediterraneibacter vanvlietii
TGTACCTAAAATCCTCTACTTTCGTACCAGATACAGAGAAATGTCCAATTCCTTGGCTCATTCATCTGAGAGATAAACCTAAAAAATCCTTGAAAAATAAGGAAAAAAGACTTGACTAAATAGGGAGGAAAACGAAAATGGATGCAAAAATGTTAGAAGGAAAAACAGCGATTATTACAGGTGCAAGTTATGGTATGGGACAGACCATGGCGGAGCTCTTTGCGGAGGAAGGGGCAAATGTCGTCCTTACGGCCAGAGGGCAGGATAAGCTCGATGAGGCAGTGGAGCGCATCCACGCAAAGGGCGGAAATGCAGTAGGCATAATAGCAGATGTGTGTTCCACGGAAGATACAAGAAAGGTTATGGATACGGCATTAAGGGAATTCGGGGATCTGGATATCCTGATCAATAATGCGGGAATCGGAGAGCAGAAAATGATTGATGAGACAGAGGATGACTGGATGCGGTTTGTCATGGATACAAATTTGGGAGGCCCTATGAGATACATCCGGGAAGCGCTGAAGATTTTTCTTCCGAAAAATGACGGCGTGATCATCAATATTTCATCAGTGAACGGGATTAGGCCATTTTGCGGAGCGACGTATACATCTACGAAAGGGGCGCTAAACACCCTGACGAAAAATGTAGCTATGCGTCTTGTTGATACCAATATCCGCTGCAACGCAGTGGCTCCGGGAGCGACGGTAACGCCGGCGCATCTGGCAAATAAGGCAGGGGAGCAGCCGGGAGGAGCAAAGATGCTGGAATACAGCGGCCATTATGTCTATTTCCCCGGACCGGAGTGTGATCCCATGGATCAGGCATATGCGTGTCTTTATCTTGCAAGCAAAATGGGACGGGCGGTACGCGGACAGGTGCTGCAGGTATGTAATGGAGCATTTTTGTAAGACATGGAGAAGTGAAAAAGAACGCTTAAAATCCGGCGTTCTTTTTCTATACAAGAATTTCCGGACAGGAATTTATTTTTCTCTTTTGGTTTAGAAATTGTTCATTTTTCTGTTAGCCGGATGTTATTTTGCCTCCTTAAAATAGCATCAGATGACAGGGGACAGCGACTGTCATATATCTGAGAAAGGACAGGACGACATGAAAAAAAGACAATATATCCTTTCCCTGACAGTTCTTGCGGCAGCCGGGCTTCTGATCACCGGATGTAGCCGTGCAGGCAGGGGAGAAGAAAATGGGACACAGGGAGAAGCGGGTATGACGCATCAGACGGAGGAGCTGGGCAGCACGTTTATCACTCCTACAGATGATATTACAGAACTGGAGGAAGGACTTTCCATTGTGCGCTATGAAGGGGATTACGGATTTGACGGATTTCTGGAGCAGGGCGGCGCAGATTCCGACGCAGGAGTCGTATCGTATGTCAGTGACCGGATCATGGGCAATCTTCCGGGACTGATCTTCGGCGGGGATCCATTTGGCTGCAGTACCCTGTCCGTACAGGGGGCAGACGGAGGATATCTATTCGGAAGGAACTTCGACTGGGATACCTGTAACGGACTGATCATCAGCGCGAGACCGGAGAACGGATATGCGTCTGTTTCCACAGTGAATATGGACTTTATTCAGGCGGGAGGGGTAGATATCTCCAGACTGCCGGATCGTGTACAGGCGGCGGTTGGGCTTTATGCGCCTCTTGATGGTATGAATGAGGAAGGGCTGGCTGTTTCTGTAAACATGATTCAGGATTCGGAAACAATTAACCAGAATACAGGGAAACCGGATCTGACGACCACAACAGCAGTTCGGCTGCTTCTTGACCGGGCGGCAGATGTGAATGAAGCAGTGGAGCTTCTTGGACAGTATGACCTGCATGCTTCTATGAACATGATGATTCATTTTGCATTGTCGGATGCTTCCGGCAGAAGTGTCGTAGTGGAATATGTGGATAACGAGATGACAGTGACAGAGACAAAGGTGGTAACAAACTTCTATCTGACAGAAGGAGAAAAATATGGCATCGGCACTTCCCAGTCCCATGAGAGATACGACATCCTGCAGCAGATACTTGCCGGACAGGAAAGCATGACAGAAGCTGAGGTCAGAGACGCATTAGACAGTGTAAGTAAGGATAACTTCGGTGATGAGTTCGCCTCTACGGAGTGGAGCATTGTCATGAATCAGGAAACAAAGGAACTGACTTATTTTCACAGAGAAAACTACGAGAACGGATATACCGTTTCCGTAGAGTAAGGAGGAAAACATGAATTATCTGAACACACTGCTGGAATTAAACCGATTGAGGAAACAAGCAAAATTCAGTCCTGAGAGAATCAAAGAGTTACAGAACCAGAAACTGAGAAGGCTTCTGCATTACGCGTGGGAACATTCGGCGTATTACCGGAGGACATTTGAGCATGCCGGGATCACGGAAGACCAGCTTGACATACTGCCGCTGTCTTGTTTTCCTACAATGGATAAACAGGTTCTTCTCGCACATTTTGATGAACTGATCACACTGCCTGAGGTCACGCAGGAAGAATTGAGAAAGTTCGATGAAGAGATTGAGGCAGACAGAAAACCTTATAACGGAAAGTATCATGTGGTTCATTCTTCCGGAAGCACAGGGAAACCGGGATATTTTGTATATGACGAAAATGCATGGAACAGTATGCTGACGGGAATTATCCGGGCAGCCTTGTGGAATATGACCATGCCGCAGATTTTAAAACTGCTTCTGAAACGGCCGAGAATTGTGTATATAGCGGCTACCGACGGAAGATACGGCGGAGCAATGGCAGTGGGAGACGGCATAGACGGAGTCGGGGCGAAGCAGATGTATCTGGATATTAAGACACCTTTGAATCAGTGGGTGGAAAAATTGTCTGAATTCCGGCCTAATATTGTGATCGGTTATCCTTCCGCTGTGAAGATCATGGCGGAGCTTGTGGAACGGGGGGAAGTAAAGGCAGATGTAGAGAAGGTCATTTCCTGCGGAGAACCTCTGGGCACGGGACTTCGGAATTATCTGGAACAGATATTCCATACAGAAGTGGTCAATGTCTATGGGGCAAGCGAGTCTCTTGCTTTAGGTGTGGAGATGGATCCGAAAGAGGGGATGATCCTTTTTGATGATCTGAATGTAATCGAGATGGAAAGCGGGGTCATGTATCTCACCTCTCTTTATAATTTTGCCCAGCCCCTGATCCGTTATCGTCTGTCAGACCATCTGACACTAAAAGCGGCGGATGAAACAGACAGATATCCTTTTACCAGAGCAGTAGGGCTTCTGGGAAGAAATGAAGATATCCTCTGGTTTGAGGATGGATCGGGACACCGGGAATTTTTGCATCCTCTTGCTATCGAAGGATTTTGTATCGAAGGACTCAAAGATTATCAGTTCCGGCAGATCACGCAGGACTCCTTTGAGATGTATGCGGAAATTACAGCGGAAGCATCGAAAAGCATGATCCGCTCTGAAATGATGCGGCAGATGGGGCGTATCCTGGCAGAAAAACACTTAGATTATGTACAGTTCTATGTGAATTTCGTGGATGAGATCCTGCCGGATCCGAAAACCGGGAAGAAACCATTGATCCTTACAGAAGGAAAGGAAGAAAACCATGAAGAATACAATCTTGCAGGGTAAAAAGGTAAGCCGTATATTCCGGCAGGGATCCATGAGAAATACGGTACTTGATCAGGTGGACATCTCTATCTATGAAGGGGATTTCACAGTGATCATGGGTTCTTCGGGGGCAGGGAAATCGACACTCCTCTATGCCCTCAGCGGTATGGATCCTGTTTCCGGGGGAAAGGTCTTTTACAAGGATAGAGAGATCACTTCCTTAAAAGAGAAGCAGATGGCTGATCTGCGGGCAAAGGAATTCGGTTTTGTGTTCCAGCAGACCAATCTGGTGAGTAACCTTACCTTGTTTGAAAATGTGGCTGTGGCAGGTTATGTCGGGAGAAAGGGAAGTACGGAGGAAATACGGGACAGGGCTGGGAGGCTGTTAAGGCAAATGAAAATTGACAAAGCACAGAACCGGTTTCCCTCTCAGGTATCAGGCGGGGAAGCACAGCGGGCTGCGATTGCGCGGGCTATGGTTGGAAAACCGGGACTTTTGTTTGCCGATGAGCCTACCGGAGCGCTGAACCGGTCTAATACGACGGAAGTGCTGAATCTTCTGACAGACTTAAACCGTTCCGGTCAGAGTATCCTTATGGTCACCCATGACATGAGAGCAGCGGCAAGGGGAAACCGCATTCTGTATCTGGAGGACGGGAAGGTTCTGGATGAACTGAGGCTTCCGCCATACAGTGAGATCAGAGAGCAGAACAGAGAGAGCCAAGTGAGCGGCTGGCTGTCCGGGCTGCGGTGGTAAAAGGAGGCAAAGCGTTGGAAAAGAATATTCTCTTTCGCAGAGGAATAAAGAGGCAAAAAGGGAGCCTTATCGGGATCAGTCTGCTGGTATTTTTCACAGTGCTTTCCCTGTTTACAGTTCTTGCTGTTTCCCTGAATGGAAATGCTTATATCCGAAGCGAGATGGAGCGTGCAGGATTCGGTCAGCTTACGGCATGGGTATCTGATGTGCCGGATGTGGGAGACTTGCTGCAGAAAATATCATCTCAGGAGGGAATTGGGGAGGTGCTGTGCCAGAATATTATTTTCTCCGAATATGAAGGGAATGGCATCGAGTCGGACAGCGAAGGACAACTGATCCTATGGCAGCCGGGTGAGACAAGATACCGCTTTCTGACTGATGATATGGGCGGTTACAGGCAGGCGCCGGAGGAAATCCGGCAGGGAGAGGTGTATGTCTCACCGTCCATGGTCTCCATCATGGATCTGCAGGTTGGGGATACCATTACCTTCCCTGTTGCGAGAGGAGGAATGAATGTAGACCTGACAGTTGCCGGCTACTATGAAGATCCGTTCATGGGCAGTTCGATGATCGGGATGAAAGGATTCCTTATCTCCGGGGCGGACTATGGACAGATCATAGAAACCGTGGAGCAGGAAGGGGCAGACGCCCTTGCCCGAAGCGGTGCGATGCTTCATATTTTTGTTCAGGCAGATGGAGAAGCTGAGATCGACCAGATCAATCAGCTTTTGAACAGCCAGACATCGCTCCCGGAATATACAGAGGAAATACACAGTGCCTATACGATCGGGAGTTTCATGATGATTCTGCAAAATGCATTCTGCGCGATCCTTGCGGCATTTGCATTGATCTTATTGCTGGTGGCAATGGTCGTTCTGGGGCACAGTATCTCAGGGATCGTGGAACAGGAACAAAAGAACATGGGAATCTTAAAGACATTGGGCGTGACCGGGCGTACACTGGTTTTTGTTCAGGAAATGGAATATCTGGCGGCAATTATTCTGGGGAGTATTATGGGAACTTTTGCAGTGATCCCATTTACTCGCGTGATATCTGCTATGACAGTTACAACTACCGGACTTCTCATCCCATCAGGGATCCCGGTGCTCCCGTGTCTGGGTGTGTTTTCGGCAATCCTGCTGTTGCTTGGAGGATATGCGGCGTTGCGGATGCAGAGGATCCTGCATATATCACCGATGGAAGCGATCCATGATACAGCGGTTTTTATGAGAATCGAAAGCAGAAGAAAAGGAAAGGAAAAATCAACATCTGTAAGCAGAGGCATACAGAAAAACGAGCTGGTATTCCATCTGGCGGTACGGCAGTTATTATCGGGAAGAAAAAGGTATCTAAGTGCCTGCCTTGTGGCCTGCTTCCTTGTCTTTTTTGCCTCCCTCGCGGGGCGTATGAACAGCTGGCTGGGAACGGACGGGCAGGGAATGATGGATGCTTTCAATCCGGCGGATCTGGATCTGGGAGTTCAGGCAATGGGGGAACTTAGCGAGGAAGAGATGGAAGCGGTGGTGCGCTCTTACAGCATGATCACGGACAGTTATGATCTGGCTATGCCCACGGTTTCTGTAAACGGAACGAACTATACGGCAAATGTGATCACAGAACCGGAACGCTTTCATATCAGCAGAGGAGAGACTTGCATGGATCCGGACGAGGTGGTGCTGACAGAAGTCACTGCGGCAGATCTTGGCGTGGACGTAGGCAGTACCGTGATGATCCGGGGAGATATGGGAAGCAGAGAATACACTGTTTCCGGTATTTATCACTGTGCCAATGATATGGGCGCAAATCTGGGAATGAGCAGGGAAGGATATCTTTCCATCGGTCAGGATGAGCCAAGAATCTGGTGCCATCATTATTTTCTGGAAGATCCGTCCCAGAAGGAAGCAATTACAAGCGCTCTGGAGACAGCTTATGGCGGAGATGTCCATGTACACCAGAATACATGGCCGGGATTATCCGGGATCATTACGGCAATGCGTCTGTCATTGGCGTTCATATATGGGATGATCGCAGTATTTATTGCCATTGTTACCGTGATGGCAGGAAAAAAGATCCTCAATGCAGAGCAGAGAGATCTGGCGATTTACCGTTCCATCGGATGTTCCGCAGGAATGCTGCAGGTTTCATTTGCAATCCGGTTTGGAATCATCGCTTTTGCCGGAGCTGTGGCGGGAACCATCTGCGCCGCGGTTCTTACAGATCCTTTCGTATCAGCGGTAATGAGATTGGCAGGGATCAGTAATTTCGCATCCCATCCTGCGATCAGCAATCTTCTTGTGCCCGGCGCGGCAGTGACACTGCTCTTTTTTGCGTCGGCATGGCTTCTGGCAGTGAAAATACGAAGAACAGATATGAATGTACTGACAGCGGAATAATACAAATCAGAACAAAGAAAGTGAGGAAAACCATGAAAAACAAATTTGTAAAAAGAATGATGACAATGACTGTAGCCACTATGATTTCCATAGGACTTCTTGCCGGCTGCGGACAGGAGGAAGCGTCAGATTCGGGAAATACATCGGCAGATACGAATGTTTCTTTCGATACGGATACAACCGTACAAGGCGGAGATGGAGAAACACAGGCAGTACAGGCCGGGGCAGACGTAAGTGAACTGGAGGTGCATTTCGGAGACAACGGTGATGCGTTCATGATGCAGTTGGAGGATAACGATACGGCAAGGGCGATTGCCGGATATGTAGGTACATCAGACTGGAGGCTTCCGATCTATGAGCGTGATGACGATGCGGACTACAGCGTACTGCAGTATTATGACATTCCAAGCCGTTACGAGATTCCTTCTAAGCCGCAGACTGTGACAGAGGCAAAGGCAGGAGACGTCTACTATTCTGATCCGAACCGGATCGTACTGTACTATCAGGATGCGGAAATCTCCGAAGAGTATACAAAGATCGGAACTTTTGACGCAACCGAAGAATTTGTAACAGCGGTGGCGGAGAACCCTGAACTGGAGGGCTGGGGAAATAAGATCATTCTGATCAGCCAGCCGTAGTGTGTAATTCAGAAATCAGATTAGTCAAGAAAAAACAGGAGGACTTTATCTTATGAAAACAGAAACAAGAGAAATCAGACAGCAGTTTTTTAAAGGAGAACGGGCTCTATTTCAAGGGAGAGATCTGAAGATCTACGATACGATTTTTGATGACGGCGAGTCTCCTTTGAAGGAGAGTCAGGATATTGAACTGTACGGCAGTATGTTTAAATGGAAATATCCTCTCTGGTATAGTAAAAATATCCTTGCAGAAAACTGTACATGGTTTGAGATGGGGCGCGCAGGCGTCTGGTATACAGATAATATCACTGTGAGAAATGCACTGATCGAGGCTCCGAAGAATTTCAGGAGATGTCAGGGAGTGACGTTAGAGCATGTGGATTTTCCAAATGCATCCGAGACATTATGGCACTGCAGCGGTGTGAAGATGGAGAATGTGACTGCCAGAGGTGATTATTTCGCCATGAATTCCCGGGATATGGTGATAAGAGATTTTCAACTTGTGGGTAATTATTCCTTTGACGGGGCAAAAAATGTGGAGATACATAACGCAAAAATGCTTTCCAAAGATGCGTTCTGGAACAGTGAGAATGTGACCGTATATGATTCTTTTATTTCCGGAGAATACCTTGGCTGGAATGCGAAAAATCTGACGCTGGTCAACTGTACAATTGAGAGCTTACAGGGAATGTGTTATATCGAGAACCTGACCATGAAGAACTGCCGTCTGCTGAATACGACGCTTGCTTTTGAGTATTCCACGGTAGATGCAGAAATTAACGGGAAGATCGACAGCGTTATGAATCCGGCCGGCGGTGTGATCCGCGCTGATGAAATCGGTGAGCTGATCATGGAAAAAGAAAAGGTGGAGCCGGAAAAAACAGAAATTATATGCCCGCAGATCGGAAGCAGATCAGAACGCTTTTGTGCATAGAAAACAGACATTCCGATGATTTGAGAGGTAAGAGGATGACATTTTTTTTGCAGGGAATACTCATAGGTCTTCTGTTTGGCGTCCCTGCGGGAGCAGTGGGGGCGCTGACTGTCCACAGGACATTAAAGAAGGATATCCGCGCAGGACTTGTAACCGGACTGGGATCCTCCGTAGCAGACTTTTTCTATGCCTGTATCGGTGCCTTTGGCTTAACGATGATTTCGGATTTTTTATCAGAATATGAGAATCCCATCACTTTCGCGGGAGGCTGTCTAATCATTGTTATGGGAATCCGTCTGCTTTTTAAGGAGGAGAAATCGGTATCAGATAAAGAAGACTCAGGTCTTCGCATGTTTTTTACATCGTTCGCGGTAGGAATTACCAATCCGGCGGCGGTCCTTACATTTTTATTTGCATTTTCATGGTTCGGGATATCGGGTAATCTGGGAATAAAAGAAGGAAGCCTGCTTGTCTTTGGCGTCTTTGCCGGCACCTATATCTGGTGGGGCATGTTGTCTTTTGTGACAGCCTTTTTGAAAAGGAGAGCTGGAAATGTGCAAATAGAAAAGATGAACCGGATATTCGGAACAATACTCGTTGGATTTGGAATGATTGTTTTTATACGTTTAGCCGCTGCTATATTGTAAAACACAGGAAAGGGAATAGAAATATGAAATATGATTTTGACAGAATAACAGACAGAAGAAACACAGGCTCAATGAAATGGAATGTGGGCGAGGATGAACTTCCGATGTGGGTTGCTGACATGGATTTTCAGACCGCACCGGAAATCATCGAATGCCTGAGCGAGCGTGTGGCTCATGGCATTTATGGATATACAGAGCCGGATGACCGCTGGTATGAGGTGTACAGGGCATGGTGGCGGAAAAGACACGGATTTGAGATCAAGAAAGAATGGCTGCTTTTTTGCACGGGTGTAGTTCCGGCAATTTCGAGTATCGTCAGGAAAATGACGACACCGGCAGAAAATGTTGTGGTAATGACACCGGTATACAATATTTTCTTCAATTCCATTTTAAATAATGGCAGGAATGTGCTGGAGAACAGGCTTATCCTGAAAGATGGTAATTATGAGATCGACTTTGAGGATCTGGAAACGAAGCTGGCTGATCCGCAGACATCCATGTTGCTCTTGTGTAATCCGCATAACCCTGTCGGGAAAATATGGGACAGAGAGACTCTGGGGAAAATAGGGGAGCTTTGCAGGAAACATCATGTGCTTGTATTGTCGGATGAGATCCATTGCGATCTTACTGCGCCTGGGATGGAATATGTCCCGTTCGCTTCTGTCTCAGAGAAGTGCAGAGAAAACAGCATCACCTGCGTTGCTCCCACAAAAGCATTTAATCTGGCAGGGCTTCAGACGGCGGCGGTGATTGTTCCCAATGAAAATATCCGCCATAAGGTGAACCGGGGACTGAATACCGATGAAGTCGCTGAGCCAAATGTTTTCGCGGCAATCGCACCCGTGGCGGCATTTGAAAAGGGAGAAGTGTGGCTGGATGAACTGCGGGGATATCTCTTTGAAAACAGGAGATATGCGGAAAATTTCATTACAGATCAGATAGAAGGAATACGCCCGGTATCAGCAGATGCCACCTATCTGCTCTGGCTGGACTGTCGGGAACTGTTGGGGAATTCCTCCGAGCTGTGCAGATTTCTTCGGACACATACCGGACTCATTCTTTCAGATGGAAAGGAATACAGAGACGGAGGCGGATTCTTAAGGATGAACCTTGCCTGCCCCAGAGCCCGGCTGGAAGACGGATTAAAACGTCTATCATCCGGCGTCAGAAAATATCAGGAATGGATAAAATTTAATGATGGAAGAGGGGATGAAAATTGTTCAATGAATTTTCTGTTCAGGCAGTCACCGAAAACCTGAAGGACGCTGGATGCGATTCGGAAATGATAACAGAATTTTTTGATAAAAGCGGAAAAAAGGACGAGCAGCTTAGGATTCTTAAAAGACATAGACAGCAGCTTTTGGACCGGGTTCATAAAGAGGAAAAACGGATTGACTGTCTGGACTACCTTGTTTATCAGATGACAAGATGAAGGGGGATGCATAATCCAATGGATATCGTTAGGAAAATCAAGAGAACAGCTCTGTTTATCACTTGTATAGGGGCAATGATATTACTCGCGGCATGCGGCACAGCAGACGGACAAAGTGATTCCGGTCCGGACGAGGATGTTCCCGATATACAGGCAGCCGAAGAAGGATTGACGGATGGACAGGATGCAGAGATTTCAGAAGAGGATGCGGAAATGAAAATGAATGTGCAGGTCGGAACAGAAAATTTTACAGCCACGCTGGAAGATAACGAGGCTGTGGCCGCTTTTGCTGAAATGATGAAGGAAGAACCGGTGGTCATACAGATGAGTGACTACTCCGGTTTTGAAAAGGTGGGATCGCTTGGAACGAGCCTTCCGGCAAGCAACAGCCAGATCACAACACAAGCCGGAGACATTGTCCTGTATAACAACAGCCAGATCGTTATCTTTTACGGCTCTAACTCGTGGAGCTATACAAGACTTGGCAGGATTGATGATCTGACCGGTTGGGAAGAAGCGCTTGGAAGCGGTGATGTTGCGGTTACGTTTTCAATCGGAGAATGAAAGCGTTTGGTAAAAAAGAAATATATGTATAAATCAAGTAGTAAAGGAGGAGAAAAACATGTTAGATTTTTTGATTGATTTGCTGACGCCGGTTTTCACAAACCTGGGAGCAAGCGCATCAGATGTGGAGCTGTATGTACATACCTTAAGCGGATACATCTATGCGATTCTGATCACATTTATCCTGGCGGTTGTGATTATGATAGCTGCACACTGGATCGTGAAGAAAGGAACCCGCCATGTGGTACGCTGGGGAATAGGGATTGCATGGGTTTTAATCGTGACGGTACTGGTCAATGTGATCTGCTTTGGCCCTATGTATAACAATGTCGCTCCGCTGCTGAATGCAAGGGCATCTGTTTCGGAAGAATCTGTATCAGCTTCCAGAGATATTATCAAAGAGACCGGAGAAGAGGGAATCGCTCTCATTCAGAATGACGGAACGCTTCCCTTGGAAGCTGACATGAACATTAATGTATTCGGATGGGCGTCTATCGCTCCAATCTATGGGGGCACTGGTTCAGGGTCAGCCGCCAGCGAAGGGAATGTAGATATTATCACTTCACTGACGGATGCAGGTTTCCATGTAAATGAAAGCCTTACTGATATGTATCGGGAGTACCGGCCGAGCAGAAATAGCGGTGGAAATGTTGTCAGCGTATTCTATACAGACTGGACATTACCGGAACCAACAGCAGACTACTATACCGATGAGCTTATGAATGAAGCGAAAGAATTCTCAGACACATCGGTGATCGTGCTTGGACGCTCCGGCGGGGAAGGACAGGATGTGCCCACCGACATGAATGCGGTGATCCATGAAACCTACGATCCACGGGACGAGGTGGCCGGAGGCAACAGTGAATATAATTACTATGCCTGCAGCTATGAAAATAACGGAGATTATGATGATTTTGATGAAGGAGAAAGTTATCTCGAATTATCAAATACAGAAGAGGCGATGATTGAGAAAGTCTGCTCTGAGTTTGAAAATGTCGTGGTTGTCATCAATGCAAACAACCCGATGGAACTTGGCTGGGTAGAAGATTATGAGAATATCGGGTCTGTTCTTTTAGTGCCGGGAACCGGAGCTACCGGTATGGCGGCGCTGGGAGAGATCCTGAATGGTTCTGTGAATCCATCCGGAAAAACAGTAGATACCTATGTGTATGATCTGACGTCTACGCCGACCTACAATAATTACGGCAATTTTTCCTACACGAACGTAGATGACCTGAAAGAGGCCATTTATGCAGCCGATGAATCCTATCAGGGCGGTATGGCCTTTGTAAATTATGTAGAAGATATTTACGTCGGATATAAGTTCTATGAGACAGCGGCAGAGGAAGGATTTCTGAATTACGAGGAACATGTTCAGTTCCCGTTTGGACACGGGCTTTCCTACACTACATTTTCTCAGGAGATGCAGAATTTCTCGGATAATGGAGACAGCGTTTCTGTGGATGTGGAAGTGACAAACACCGGTGAGACAGCGGGAAAAGATGTGGTAGAGCTTTACTATACACCACCGTATACAAACGGAGGGATTGAAAAGGCGTCTGTCAATCTGATCCAATTTGATAAGACAGAGCTGCTGGAGCCGGGACAGTCCCAGACGATTTCCTTTGAGATACCGAAAGAGGATATGGCGGCTTATGATTCGAGGGCGCTGAAAACAGAGAATGGCGGCTACATACTGGAGGCAGGGGAATATGTGCTTTCCCTGCGGTCAGATTCACACACAGTTCTGGATGAAGAGACTTTTTCCGTGGAAGAGGATATTGATTACAGCGTGGACAAAAGAGCGTCCGACGATGTCACGGCAGTCAACCAGTTTCAGGATTACGCTTCAGGCAATGTGACTTACCTTTCCAGAGCAGATCATTTTGCGAATTATGAAGAAGCAACCGCCGCTCCTTCAGAAGAGATGTATCAGATGGACGATGAAACAAGAGCGCACATTGAAGAAAAGTCCATGGCAGGTTATGACTCCACAAAATATGACGATCCGGAAGATGAGATGCCGGTAACAGAGGCGGACAACGGTCTGACACTGGCCGACCTGACAGGAAAGGACTACGACGATCCCATGTGGGAAGATCTTCTTGACCAGTTGTCTGTGGAAGATATGATCAGTATGGTAAATCTTGGCGGATTCCAGACTGTAGCTGTAGAGTCCATTGGGAAGATTGCTACATCGGATTCCGATGGAACATCCGGTTTAAATGACTGGTACATTCAAGTATATGGAACGGCGTTCTCCACAGAACTTCTGATTGCACAAACTTGGAATAAAGATCTGGCCTATCGGATTGGCGAGGCAGAAGGACAGGAATTCGCGGACTGCCGGATTTTTGGAGCTTATGCACCGGCGATGAACATCCATCGCTCGGCTTTTACCGGACGTAATTTTGAGTATTACTCCGAAGACGGTGTGCTGTCCGGCTATATTGCTTCCAATACGGTAAACGGGATGTCCTCAAAAGGAGTTTATCCATACATCAAACATTTTGTACTGAACGATCAGGAAAGCAACCGGTGTACCTTCCTTCTGACATATAGCGATGAGCAGGCTATGCGTGAAATCTATCTGAAACCATTTGAAATTTGCGTGAAGAATTTCGAGGGTTCGTCCGTAGCTGTGATGTCATCCTTTAACTTCATCGGCTACAAGGCGGCAGGAGCGAACCCGGAACTGCTGAATACGGTCCTCCGCGATGAATGGGGATACCGCGGCATGGTGCTTTCTGACTGGAACGGTTCCTATGGTTATCAGATGACGGATGATTTTGTCAGAAACGGAAATGATGCCATGCTCGGATTTAACACCTATGAATCCAATCGGATTACCAATACGTCCGCGACTGTGGTAAAGGCGATGCGCCAGGCAGCCAAAAATATCTGCTACACTATCGCGAACAGCGGCAATTATACCATCCCGGATCCGGATGCAGGAAAGATGCCGTTTATGAACAAATTGTTCATCGGCGTTGATGTGGGAATTGGCGTTGTGGCGGTCGCAGTCATGGCATTGGTGCTTCTGCGATGGAAAAAGAAAAGGACCGCAGAACCGAAACTGACCGTGGAATCTGCGGGTAAGAAATAAGAAGACAGGCGGAATAGAAAGGGAATGGGGCTTCCTGTTCCCTTTTTAAGCGATAAGCCTGGCAAGCGGGCTGCCGTGCTTGCATGAGCAGACATTTGCCGGGCAACAGCCAGCGAGCGGCAATGCCGCGAGCTGAGTATAAGGAGCGTGGTATTGTGAAACATCAGGATCTTATTAATAAAATGACAATCGAAGAAAAAGCTGCTCTTCTAAGCGGCAAAGGTGAGTGGCAGACATGGAATCTCGACCGCCTTGGCATACCTTCCATTTATTGTTCGGACGGTCCTCATGGAATCCGCAAACAGGCAGGAGCAGGGGATCACCTTGGGCTTAATCCTTCTCTGCCGGCAACCTGTTTTCCCACGGCGGCGACCGTGGCGAACAGTTGGGATGAAGCACTGGGCGAAGAAATCGGGAAAGCGTTGGGAGAAGAAGCTGCGGTGCAGGGAGTGGATATTGTCCTCGGACCGGGACTTAATATCAAGAGAAGCCCCTTATGCGGCAGGAACTTTGAATACTTTTCAGAAGATCCGTACCTTGCCGGAAAGATGGCAGCGGGATATATCCGTGGAATCCAAAGTAAAGGTGTGTCAGCCTGCCCGAAGCATTTCGCGGTGAACAGTCAGGAACTTCGGAGAATGGCGATGAACGCAGTTGTAGATGAACGGACGCTGCGAGAAATTTATCTGACTGGATTCGAGATTTCGGTAAAAGAGGGTGGCGCGAAAGCCATTATGACCAGTTATAATCAGGTGAACGGCATTTACGCCAATGAGAATGAGCATCTCCTGAAAGATATCCTGCGTGATGAGTGGGGCTTCGACGGGATTGTAATCACAGACTGGGGTGGTTCAAACGACCATGTAAAGGGGGTGCAGGCAGGCTCAGATCTGGAGATGCCTACACCGGGACTGGATTCGGCAAGACAGATTGTGAGGGCAGTGGGCGAAGGCAGACTTTCAGAAGAAGCAGTAGATGCCTGTGTGAATCGGATGCTGGATACTGTGTTTACCCTGACAAAAAAGAAAAAAGATGGACAGGAGACAGAGGAGTTTGATCAGGTAGCGCACCATGTCCTTGCGAGAAAAGCAGCAGAGCAGAGCGCAGTGCTGTTAAAGAATGAAGGAGCTATTCTGCCTTTGAAAGAGGGGACAAGAGTGGCGCTGATTGGGGATTTCGCCTTTGAACCAAGGTATCAGGGAGCAGGATCTTCCATGGTAAATCCCACGAAGGTGGACAAGATGAGTGACATCATCGCGGACAGTGGCCTGCAGGTAGTGGGAATGGCAAAAGGATATCTGCGTTCAGGTGAAAAAGATGAAGTGCTGGCAAAAGAGGCACAGGATCTGGTATCATCGGCAGATGTGGTACTGTACTGTTTCGGACTGGATGAATTGAGTGAATCTGAGGGCGTGGATCGAAACCATATGAGAATCCCGCAGAACCAGATTGATCTTCTGGAAAAACTGGCGAAAGCAAATGAAAATATTGTGGGAATTTTAAGCGCGGGCGCGGCGGTTGAGATGCCGTGGCACCACTGTCTGAAAGCAATCCTTCACGGGTACCTCTACGGGCAGGCAGGCGCAGGAGCGATGCTGGATATCCTTACAGGGAAGATCAACCCATCCGGCAGACTTGCCGAAACCTACCCGGTGCGCTATGAAGATACTCCGGCGTTTCGATACTTTCCGGCTGCGGAGCGGAATTCAGAATACCGGGAGAGTCTTTTTGTAGGATATCGGTATTATGATACAGCAAAAGTAAGGGTACAGTATCCTTTCGGTTTTGGACTGTCTTATACAACATTTGAGTATCGTAATCTGAAATTGGATGAGATGGGAGTAGAATTTACGCTGACTAATACCGGAGACCGGGACGGATCAGAGGTCGTGCAGCTTTATGTGGGTATGAAAGATGCAAAAGTATTCCGTCCGGAGAAAGAGCTGAAAGGGTTTCAAAAAGTATTTTTAAAAGCCGGGGAGAGTAAGAACGTCAGGATAAACTTTGATGATAAGACCTTCCGTTACTGGAATGTCCACACACAGCGATGGGAGACAGAGGGCGGCGTATACCGTTTTATGGTTGGTGCCAGCTGTCTGGACATTCGTCTGGAGATGCAGGCGGAAGTGCCGGGGACGACAGAAACCTATCCTTACTATACGAACCGGATGCCCTCGTATTATTCCGGCCTGATACAGAAAGTGGATGATAAGGAATTTGAAGAACTTCTGGGAACTCCGATCCCATCCGGAAAATGGTCAGGAGATCTGACGGTCAACGATGCCATTTGCCAGATGTATTATGCCAAAAGTGCGCTTGCACGTTTCATTTATAAGAAACTGACAAAGATGAAAAAGAAGAGCGAGGATGCAGGAAAACCAGATTTGAATATCCTGTTTATCTATAACATGCCCTTCCGTGCGATCGCGAAAATGACAGGCGGCATGGTGAGCATGGAGATGGCAGAGGGAATGGTGGCGGTAGTAAATGGTCACTTCTTCCGTGGAATCGGGCGTGTAATCGGTGGTTTCTTCCGTAACCGGAGACTGAATAAACAATATATAAAGAAACTGACCGGGAAAAAGGAGGGTAAGAACAATGGCTGAAAAGGGAAATAAAGCTGCGAATACAACTGCAGCAGGAGGAATCAGGGAAAAATGGATGGCTGGATGGAAGAGGTTTGAAAGCGGGCATCCGAAGCTGGCAAAATGGGTGTACCAGATCTTTTATTTCTTTGTGTTCAGCATGGGTGTGACAATCTTTCAGTATCTTGTATTTACATTTATGCCGCACCTTTTAGGTGAAGGACTGGCAGGGACAGAGTTCATGTGGCCGCAGGTTGATATGGAACTGTTCGGAGTTCCCTTTACATGGAGTCTGCTGGGATACGAGGTACTGACAGATACATCAACCGGCGCGGTGCTGATCGGCGGCGGTCTGGGATACTTTATCAGCTATGAAGTGGGCTCTTTCCTCGCCCAGTGTATTAACTTTCCGCTGCAGAGGAACATCACCTTTAAGAGTAAAGGGAATCCGGTATATCAGGCAGTCTGGTACTTCATCGCATGGGTAGTGATTTCCCTGATCTGCAATGGATTCAATAACCTGTGGATGCCGATTGCAGCGGTATATGTAAGTCCGGCTGTATACAACATCCTTGTAACGTTTATTACAGGCGGCGTTTCTATGATTATTTTCTTCTTTGTATTTAAGATCATTTTCCCGGAAGGGGAGACGGAGAAGCACCGAGAATTGTAAGCACCTTTATGGAGAGCTACGACTTCTCCGGCAAAACGATTGTTCCCTTCTGT
Organism: Candidatus Mediterraneibacter vanvlietii; assembly: GCA_019113645.1. Taxonomy (GTDB): domain Bacteria; phylum Bacillota; class Clostridia; order Lachnospirales; family Lachnospiraceae; genus Mediterraneibacter; species Mediterraneibacter vanvlietii. Next base: position 17,378 of record DXGZ01000110.1, read on the forward strand.
ACTTCCGGAGGCAGCGGTATTGGTTCCAGCGGATCGAACCTTGCTGGATGTGACCGCAGAATAAAAAATAAGCCCATGCAGCACCATAAAAGGTATGCATAAGCTTACATTTCAGACACCCCGCTATCTTCCCCCTGGCGTCTGGATCCTGGACACGGGAAGCGTCAGAAGGAAAGTACATCCGCCCCCCGGCGTATCCTGCACAGTCAGCTCCCCCTTATGAAGCTTCGCCAGCTCTCTGGCAATGGAAAGCCCCAGCCCGAAGTGCTCTTTCTGGTCCCTCGCCCGGCTGCTCTGGTAGAAACGGTCGAAGATAAAGGGCTTCTCCTCATCGGGAATCCCCTTTCCATGATCCGCAACAGCATAGCAGATATACCGGGATGT
>DXGZ01000111.1 GCA_019113645.1 Candidatus Mediterraneibacter vanvlietii
AATTTCCATTTTCAATCCAACGCAGTTTTCCCGCTCATTAACTTTTTCTAAAGCTCCCTCCGAAGTCACCGCCTCCGGCATCCCCTTCCCTCCGAAAGACATCCGAGAATTATCTCCCGCGGATTTCTGCGATATTCTAACCGGGAAGTTTTCTGTCCGACATACTCACAATTCAAAAACAAAAAGAAGCCGGAAGGTTATTAACTAAGATTTCAAATTTAAAACCTGAGCATTAGCATATCACTTCAAGAGCAAAAACGAGGAGTCAGGGGAAGGGGGGAGATTTCCGAAGGAAATACGACCCGACCTTGATTCCTCGTTTTTGCGTGGTATCATGTGTGCGGGCGGCAGCATAATTTTGCTGCCGTCTTGTCTGTTAATAACACACTCCGACTTTTATTTTTTCCCTTTTTCCACTTCATTTTCATTGCTCAGCCATGCTCACTTTGCCAGTTACATTCCGCAGTTCTCGAACGATTCTCCTGCTCGGAAGAATCAGAGAAACTCAGATTTAGTTAAGGGGTATTTCGATTTTGTAGATGCACGCTCCCTCCACATATTCCCGCAGCTGTGTGCCGCCGTCCGCCTCATCTGCCTGTCTTAGAGACTGGATTCTGTCAGTAATTTCAGTGCTTGTCTCGTCTTCTGGTGCGGGCATGTAGTATGCGGTAATGCTGGTGATGTTAAAGCCTTCAGGAGAAAACAGACCGATTTTATCAGGGATATATTTGCCATTTGCATCCAGTATACAGATGGAACCGATAGCCGGAGCGTCGGGCTGTACGGCAGACTTATTATAATCATAGTTGACGGTCACTTCGTAAGGGGTCACGGTAACGGTTGAGATGCCCTCTCCGTTAGGAGCGTAATCATTGACTTCGATCGTCTTGCTGCTGATTTCCTTCTGCTTTGTTATCTGATTTGAGAATGTCCATTCTCCGGGCAGCGCGAAGTCGAGACCGGTTTTTCCCAGACCGGCGGGATTGATGATATTGTATATCTGGAGATCCCACTGGAATGTTTCCGGAATCTCATATGAATTATATGGATACAGGTTGAAATCAATTCGAACCATTCCCGCGATCGTGTTGTTGTCCAGCAGATCTCCGGTCAGTTCAAGGAAGTTCGCATCGAAAGCTTCAGCAGCGCTGTCGGATGCATTGTCCTTTTGGGTGGTTTCCAGATAAAGGTGTACGCCCGGATCGGTGGCATCAGGGGAACGGAGATTGTTTATAAATCCTTCCGGAAATCCTTCTGCTGATTCAATCCGGACAGAGACTGTCAGGGATTCGGTTGTGCATACGAATTCGGAGAGGGTGATCGTAATGCCGTTGGATTCGCATACATTTGTGCCGGAGAGTGGAACGCTGTTTTCCGCGTAATCGCCGGGATAGCGCTGCTCATCCTGAGTCAGTCCGAAGATTTCGCCGAGCCGGGTCAGTTTTTCTGCCATGACGGGATTGGTCATGCAGAGACCGGTTACAGCCGCAATGACTGCGACAGCGGCAGCGCTTTTGCCGACAATGCTGATAAAGTGTTTCCTTCGGCAGTTTTTTCGTATGACAGCAAGATTTTCATTTACAACAGTATTCAGTTTTTCTTTCGGAATATTGATATGATTCAGGTTAATCTGCATAGAAGTAGTCCTCCTTTAACAATTCTTTTAATTCTTTCCGGGCGCGGCTCAGATATGCTTTTATGGTTCCTTCCGGAGCATTCATGATATATGAGATCTCCCGGACAGAAAGATCACTGAAATATTTCAATATAAATGAACCTTTTTCGTGTATCTTTTGCCGCGTTGATCAGAATTCTGGTAAGCCATGTCCTGAACCATGCCGGGTTTTTGAGAGTGCGGATGTTCTGATAGCCTTTCAGAATCACGGTGCCCACAAGATCCAGAGAATCCTGTTCGTTTTTCATATACAGAAAAGCCATTTTATACAGATATTCCTGATAACAGGTGATCAGTCCTCCATAGGCGTCCGGATTTCCGCGAATCGCTTTCTTTGCTAATTTCAGTTCTTGTTCTTTGTCCATTGTTCTGTAATAGCCCCTCTCAGTTTTAGTGGTAAAATATTGACGCGTCTTTATCTTACATGGGTTAGACGGGGGAGGGAAGCGGAAGGTTACATTTTTCTCTTGACTTATTTTAAGGTTCTTCCTATAATAAATGAGTATATTGCAAAGACAATGAAAGGGAATAGTAGAAGCGTATCGTTTTCAGAGAGCTGCCGGGCGGTGAGAGGCAGCAGCGTAAACTTTGAACTGGCCCTGGAGTCCTTCTGCCGACCTTATGAGAACCGTAAATGGAGATACTTTTTATGCAGGATTGAAGAGTCACTGTAAAGGGCTGCATTAAGCAGGCAGGAGCGGGAATTCCCGTTACAGAATGAATGAGTGCATCCGGCTGCGGGGCGGAGAACAGAGTGAAAGAAATCTGTCACAGTCCGGGACGGGTGAACAAGAGTGGTACCACGGAATTAAGCCTTTTCGTCTCTTGAGTGTTAAGAGGGAAAAGGCTTTCTTTATGAAATGAGTGAAAGAGAGGAATCATTGCATGGGTACAAAGATTGTATACAACCACAGGGCAATCGAAAAAAAATGGCGTGAGAAATGGGAAGAGAACCCGGTCAATCCGAAAGTGGATGACAACGGGAAGAAGAAACCGAAGTATTACTGTCTGGATATGTTTCCGTATCCGTCAGGAAACGGGCTTCATGTAGGTCACTGGAGAGGGTATGTTATCTCAGACGTGTGGAGCCGTTACAAACTGCAGCAGGGGTATTATATCATCCATCCGATGGGCTGGGATGCGTTTGGACTTCCGGCTGAAAACTATGCCATCAAGATGGGCGTCCACCCGGCGAAATCCACTGCTGAGAATGTGGCAAATATCAAGAAACAGATCAACGATATCGCAGCTCTTTATGACTGGGATATGGAAGTGAACACAACAGACCCGGAGTTCTATAAATGGACCCAGTGGATCTTTGTGAAAATGTTCAAAGCAGGACTCGCTTATGAGAAAGAATTCCCGATCAACTGGTGTCCGTCCTGTAAGACAGGTCTTGCGAACGAGGAAGTTGTAAATGGAAAATGTGAGCGCTGCGGTGCAGAGGTGACGAAGAAGAACCTGCGCCAGTGGATGCTCCGCATTACAAAATACGCTGACCGTCTGTTAAATGACCTGGACAAACTTGACTGGCCGGAGAAGGTTAAGAAGATGCAGTCTGACTGGATCGGAAAATCCTACGGCGCGGAAGTAGATTTCCCGATCGAAGGAAGAGAAGAGAAGATCACGGTCTATACAACAAGACCGGATACGCTTTACGGCGCAACATTCATGGTTCTGGCTCCGGAGCATGAGCTGGCGAAATCACTTGCCACACCGGAGAATCAGGAAGCGGTTGAGAAGTATATCTACGAGGCTTCCATGAAGTCAAACGTAGACCGTATGCAGGACAAAGAGAAGACAGGTGTATTTACGGGAAGCTATGCGATCAACCCGTTAAATGGCGCAAAAACACCGATCTGGCTGTCTGACTACGTGCTGGCAGATTATGGTACAGGAGCGATCATGTGTGTTCCTGCCCACGATGACCGTGATTTCGAATTTGCGACAAAATTCAATATCCCGATCGTTCAGGTTATCGCGAAAGACGGCAAAGAAATCGAAAACATGACAGAGGCTTATACAGATGCATCGGGAACCATGATTAATTCCGGAGAGTGGAATGGCATGGAGTCCGCAGTGCTCAAAAAAGAAGCACCTCATATCATAGAGGAAAAAGGCATCGGACGCGCTACGGTAAACTATAAGCTGCGTGACTGGGTATTCTCCCGTCAGAGATACTGGGGCGAGCCGATCCCGATTATCCACTGTCCGGACTGCGGCTGCGTACCGGTTCCGGAGGAAGAACTGCCGCTTCGCCTGCCGGATGTAGAGTCATACGAGCCGACAGGAACCGGAGAGTCTCCGCTTGCTGCTATTGACGAGTGGGTGAACTGCAAGTGTCCGGTATGTGGAAAACCGTCTAAGAGGGAGACAAACACGATGCCGCAGTGGGCAGGATCTTCCTGGTATTTCCTCCGCTATGTGGACAATCACAATGACAAAGAGCTGGTTTCCAGAGAAAAAGCAGATGAACTCCTTCCGGTTGATATGTATATCGGCGGCGTGGAGCATGCAGTGCTTCATCTTCTGTATTCCAGATTCTATACAAAATTCCTGTGCGACATCGGCGTGATTGATTTTGACGAGCCGTTCCAGAAGCTGTTCAATCAGGGAATGATCACCGGAAAGAACGGTATCAAGATGAGTAAATCCAAAGGAAATGTAATTTCTCCGGATGATCTTGTACGTGACTACGGCTGTGACTCCCTGAGAATGTATGAGCTGTTCGTAGGACCGCCGGAGCTGGACGCAGAGTGGGATGACAGAGGAATCGACGGTGTAAACCGTTTCCTGAAACGTCTCTGGAATTTGATGATGGAGAGCAGGGAGAAAGACGTTAAAGCGTCAAAAGAGATGATAAAACTCCGTCATAAGATGGTTTATGACATCACCACACGTCTGGAGAGCTTCAGCCTGAATACGGTTATCTCCGGATTTATGGAGTACAACAATAAATTCATCGAGCTGGCGAAGAAAGAAGGCGGAATCGATAAAGAGACGCTTGAGACAATTGCAGTGCTCCTTTCACCGTTCGCTCCACATTTCGCAGAGGAGATGTGGGAACAGTTAGGTCATGCAGAGACTGTATTTAAAGCAGGATGGCCGACCTACGATGAGAATGAGATGAAGGATGATGAGATCCAGATTCCGGTACAGATCAATGGAAAAACCAGAGCTGTTATTGGTATTCCGGCAGAAGCTTCCAAAGATGAGGCAATTGCAGCAGGAAAAGAGGCTATTGCGGATAAGCTGACAGGAAATGTGATCAAAGAGATCTATGTTCCGAAGAAAATTATAAATATTGTTATGAAATAATCGATCAAAACGGGCAGTGCGGACAGAGTGATGAATTCTCTGTCTGCGCTGCCCGTTATTGATGATAGGACGAATGCAGGAGATTAGAAGGAAGTCCATCCACCGTCAGTCTGAAGTGTAGCGCCGGTCATGTAACTTGCATCATCGGATGCCAGGAACAGGATTGCTGCGGCCTGTTCTTCTGGTTCTGCCTGACGGTCAATAATCGGCATGCGTTTCCGTCCGCCCATGTTGGCGATTTCTTTCGGGTCAACACCGGCTGCGACTGCCGCGTCGATTTTTCCTTTCACATATGCGTAAGCTTCGTCAACCATTGGTGTTTTTGTGCCGGATGGGTTGACAGAATTTACCCGGATTCCATAACGCTGATAATCCAGAGCAAGGTTTTTGGTCAGACCGTTTACCGCATGTTTGGACGCGTTGTATGCCGGATTGCCCTCCAGGCCGGTCATTCCGGCTATGGATGCGTTGTTTACAATGATTCCGCCGTTCCCCTGAGCCATAAACTGTCTCAGCTCATATTTGCAGCAGAAGAATACAGTATAGAAATTGTTGGCGAATGTGTAGTCCATATCTTCTTTGGGAAGCAGGTGAACCGGGTTTGGTTTTCCCATTACTCCGGCGTTGTTGATGGCGATATCAATATGACCGTATGCTTCGACCGCTTTTTGCACGAGCGCCTCTGCGTTTTCCTCCACGGAAAGGTCCAGAGGAAGAAAGAGGCCTTTCCCTCCTGCGTCCTTTATCAACTGCAGTGTCTCTTCGCCCTGCTCTTTCAGCCGGTCAGCCAGCACCATAACAGCACCTTCCCTCGCTGCCCGAAGCGCTGTGGCGCGGCCGATGCCCCTGGCCGCGCCTGTGAGTATAATTACCTTATCTTTAAATCTGTCTCTGAAAATCATAGCAAATACCTCCTATCTGAGATTTTCATAACTATTATACAACAAAATATTTCATGATAAAATAAAGGGAATGTTAAATCGAAAAATCTTTTCCGCTGATAAGTAAGCAAAGTTTGAATCTTGATTGTTTCTGCAAAATGCAGGAAAAATATACGAGGGATTGTGTTAGTTGTGAAAGTGGAAAATGTGGGATTTTGTGGGATTTTAACTTGACAGAAGTGGAATATAATAGTATCATTTTTAGTGGATAAGTTCGTATTTACGGGGAGCAAAAGGGGATGCAGTTCTGTAAAACATCGGAAAGAGAGGAACTTTTGAATGGCAAATGATCATGGAGAACAGATAAGAATCGTACAGGAAACCGTTGCCGGAAAAGAAATTACATTTGCGCATGTAATGGGCGGTCCGTCTCCGATTATATACCAGAAACTCGGGCTGAATCCGCAGGTGGATTATGGTTCGTCTGCGATTGGAATTATGAATATGACCCCTCCGGAGTCAGCTGTTATCGCGTCCGATATTGCTGTAAAGAGCGGTAATGTTTATCTCGGATTTGCAGACCGTTTTACGGGTACTCTGATTATTACGGGAGAGATTTCGGATGTCACCTCAGCTCTGACAGAGGTTGTCAATTATTTCCGCGATTCTCTCGGATATGTAGTCTGCAATATTACAAAGCGATAGGAAGTGCGGCTATGGCTCGAATGACGAAGGAGGAACTGCTGGAGAAGCTGTTCCATGACGATTATGAACATCTGAAAGGAAAGAAACTGCGCCTGACCCGCGTGCGTGTTCCGGGCAAAGAAGTCTGCCTCGCGCATGTGATCAATCCTTCCGACAGCTGTATCTATCAGAACCTGGCGCTGCACATCGGTGTCCATGAAGGCGAAGACCATACAGGAGAGTCGATCGGGATGATCCGTTTTACTCCGTGGGAAGCAGTTGTAGTTGCAGCGGATGTGGCGGTTAAGAGTGCGGATGTGCAGATCGGATTTATGGATCGTTTCTGCGGTTCGCTGATTATTACGGGTGGTTTGTCCGAAGTGATGACAGCAGTGGAAGAAGTCGTCCGGTTTTTTGATGAAGTGCTTGGATTTAAGACGTGTGAAATCCACAGAAGTTAATACGCTGTTCAGCAGATCAGGTGAGAGCAGGAAGAAGATATGAAGAAGATTTTTTTGATGGGCAGAAGTGAAGCAGGGAAAACTTCTCTGACACAGGCACTCAAAGGCGAGGAGCTTCACTATGTGAAAACCCAATATACCAACACAGCAGACAATACCATAGATTCTCCGGGAGAATATGCAGAGTCCAAACGTTTCAGCGTTGGCCTGGCCTGTTTTTCGTTCGAAGCGGATGTGGTGGCGATTGTCCAGGCAGCGGACGAGCCGTTCAACCTGTTTGGCGAGAACAGCCGCTGTTTTATTCAGCGTCCGCTGATTGGGATTATCACAAAGATCGATTCCCCTTACGCCAATATTCCAATGGTCACACAGTGGCTTATCAATGCAGGCTGCGAACGGATTTTCCAGATTAATAATGTGACAAGAGAAGGCGTGGGCGAGCTGATGGATTATCTGAAGGATGACCTTCCGCCGCTGACCATGGAACAGGCAAAATTCAAGCAGCGAATCGGAGTAAATGAGTGGGATCCGCTTCCGGCAGGGGTTCAATATCCGGAAGGGGTATAAAATATAAATAATTTTGAATGATGAAATATTGCCTCCGGCAGGGATGTATATGACCTGTACGGAGGTTTTTTCTGAATTAGAAGAAAACAGAACAAACATTCGAAAATGACTGTACATTTTATATATGCTTTGCTATAATCAAATCTAACGATAAGGTGCCGAGTCAACTGCCGAGCTTTTCTCGACAGTTCTGAACGCGGATATTGGATTGTAAATAAAGAGCTTAATTGAATTGCAAAAAGAGGATATATTATCATGGATCATTTTGAATTAGTATCAGAATACAAACCGACCGGCGACCAGCCCCAGGCGATTGCCGACCTGGTCAAAGGTTTTGAAGAAGGCAACCAGTGCCAGACCCTTCTGGGCGTTACCGGTTCTGGAAAGACTTTCACGATGGCGAATGTCATCCAGCAGCTGAATAAAACAACGCTTATTATTGCTCATAACAAGACACTGGCGGCACAGCTCTACGGTGAGTTCAAGGAATTTTTCCCGAACAATGCCGTAGAGTATTTTGTGAGTTAGTGTGCCGGGGACGGAAAATGAGGTATATCTGGTGTTTTTTTCATGCTGTTTTGTACGGATTTTGTGGACGGAACAGGAGTAAACGGATTGAATGATACCAGGCGGACAAAATGATTTTGTAACTTTTGGGAAAAATGTGATGAAATAGAGGAGGAACTTTTTGAAAACAAAAAAGAATTGCAAATTCTTTGAAATGACAGTATGGAAGCATATTCTGGTTTCTTCGAGAGATTCAATTAGGGAAACAGTGTTTCCCCAATCTGAACAATAAGAAACATATTTTTATTGAGTATAAAGGAGATTGCAATGAACAACAAGGGAAATGAACTTGTTTTATATCATGGAAGTCCTGATAAACAAATTGTACCGACATACGGATTGGGAAATGACAAGCATGATTACGGAAAAGGATTTTATCTGACCGGAAGTCCGGTGTTAGCATCTGAATGGTCTGTATGTAATCCGATTGAAAAGAATGGCTGGGTACATAAATTTGTACTGGATACCAGCGAATTAAAGATATTGGACTTTGAAAAATATGATATACTTTCGTGGCTTGCAGAGCTTATGAAACATCGGGACGCAGATACAGGGCGAAGATATAGAGTATTAGCGCCTAAATTCATTCAAAAATATCAGGTATCTACAGAAAGATATGACGTGATCAAAGGCTGGCGTGCAAATGCCTCATATTTTTATATTGCCAAGTGTTTTGTCCGGGATGAAGTAGATCTTGATATCTTACCAGAGTTATTAAAATTGGGAGATTTGGGAATTCAGTACTGTTTAAAGACAGAAAAAGCATTTCAATGTCTCAGAGAAGATTTTTCGGCGCTGCAAGAAATTGAGTATAATAAGGTGAACCCGCAATATACGCAGCGTGACAGAACAGCAAGAGAGGCAATGTATGCCTTGATCAACTCTGATAAAAATAAGATTGAAAATGTGTTCAGCAAATTAATATAAGAGGTAAGATCATGGAAGTGTTCAGTAAAAGTTACTTGGAAGAAGTTGTTGAAAATCAAGGAAAATTATTTGAATATGCAGAAGAACATTATCCTGGAATTGATGTGGCGGATTTTATAGAGTCATATATGAAAAGCTATGCAAGGGCTATGGTCGATGAAGGACAGGCTTATGTCTGTACAATGGATGCAGAAACGTTATACAATTATTTCCTGGAAAATGATAAATATGAACCAAAGCAGGGAAAAACGGCAGGAGGATTTGCTCCAAACTGGATTGGACAATTTTATGCATTGTTCCAATGGATATACAGACTTCCAAGCAAGGAAGTCGTTAAACTGCTCCCGGTTGAATTTATGTTTGAAGCATATCCTGGCCTGCATGATCTTGATTTGGATGTGGCTGTTCGTAAGGTGGGAGAGCAGTGTGGGCTTAATGTACCGTAAAGCTGCTGATAATTACGGGAGGAAAGAGATATGATCTGTTTTCATAATCCGGAAGAAGAAAATGGATATTTGAGCAACTGGTATCTGTCTGAATTTACAGTTGATGGCATTAAGTTTTCATCAATGGAACAGTATATGATGTATGAAAAGGCATTGCTGTTTCAAGATCAAGAAGCAGCAGAGAAGATTTTACAGACAGATAATGCAGCAGATATAAAAGCATTAGGCAGATCTGTACAGCATTTTGATGATAAGATCTGGATAAAGGTAAGAGAAGAAATTGTTTATAAAGGTGTACGCGAAAAATTCCGTCAGAATCCTGAACTTGCTGAAAACCTGGAGAAGACAGGTGAAGAAATAATTGCGGAATGCGCTGTAAAAGATCGGATCTGGGGAATTGGTCTTTCTATGAAAGATGAGAACAGGCATTGCATAGATAGGTGGAGAGGCCAAAATCTGTTAGGGAAAATTTTGATGCGTGTCAGGGAAGAAATCAGACATCAGAAAAAGGAGCAAAGATAACTCATGGATCATTTTGAATTAGTATCAGAATACAAACCGACCGGCGACCAGCCCCAGGCGATTGCCGACCTGGTCAAAGGTTTCGAAGAAGGCAACCAGTGCCAGACACTTCTGGGCGTCACCGGTTCCGGAAAGACTTTCACGATGGCGAATGTCATCCAGCAGCTGAATAAACCAACGCTTATTATTGCTCATAACAAGACACTGGCGGCACAGCTCTACGGTGAGTTCAAGGAATTTTTCCCGAACAATGCCGTAGAGTATTTCGTCTCCTACTATGATTACTACCAGCCGGAGGCATATGTCCCATCCTCCGACACCTACATTGCCAAGGATTCAGCCATCAACGATGAGATTGACAAGCTCCGTCTCTCCGCCACCATGGCTCTGACGGAGCGCCGCGATGTGATCATTGTTGCCAGTGTTTCCTGTATCTATGGTCTGGGTAACCCGGTGGATTATCAGAACATGGTGATCTCTCTGCGTCCGGGCATGATCAAGGACAGGGACGAAGTGATGGCGAAACTGATTGAGATTCAGTATGACCGCAATGATATGGATTTTCACCGCGGTACGTTCCGAGTGCGCGGCGATGTGCTGGAGATCATTCCGGCATATGAGAGCGAGACGGCAATAAGGATCGAATTCTTCGGGGACGAGGTAGACCGTATCACTGAGATCGACATCCTGACAGGAGAGATCCAGGATGAACTGAAGCATGTCGCGATCTTCCCGGCTTCGCACTATGTTGTGGATAAGGAGAATATAAAGAGAGCGGTAAATGATATCGAAGAAGAACTGGACGAGCGGGTGAAGGAATTCAAGCGTCAGGACAAGCTGCTTGAGGCGCAGCGGATTGCGGAGAGGACGAATTTTGATATCGAGATGCTCAAGGAGACGGGATTCTGTTCGGGAATAGAGAACTATTCGCGCCACCTGGCAGGACTTGCGCCGGGGCAGCCGCCTTATACGCTGATCGACTATTTTCCGGATGATTTTATCATGATGATTGATGAGTCCCACAAGACGATCCCGCAGATCGGGGGCATGTATCATGGGGATCAGTCCAGGAAGACAACGCTTGTGGATTATGGATTCCGGCTCCCATCGGCAAAGGACAACCGCCCCTTGAATTTTGAAGAATTTGAGAGTAAGATTAATCAGGTCCTCTTTGTGTCCGCTACTCCGGGGCCATATGAGGAGCAGCATGAGCTGCTTCGTGCGGAACAGGTGATCCGACCGACCGGGCTGCTTGATCCGGAGGTTTCCGTACGTCCGGTTGAGGGACAGATTGACGATCTGATCGGCGAGATCAATAAAGAGGTATCGAAGAAGAACAAAGTTCTTGTCACAACACTTACAAAACGGATGGCAGAAGATCTTACGGATTACATGCGTGAGGTCGGAATTCGTGTGAAATATCTTCACTCAGATGTGGATACACTGGAGAGGACGGAGATTATCAGGGATATGCGTCTTGATGTATTTGACGTGCTTGTGGGGATTAACCTTCTGAGGGAGGGACTTGATATTCCGGAGATTACACTTGTGGCGATTCTGGATGCGGACAAGGAAGGGTTCCTGCGTTCGGAGACTTCGCTGATCCAGACTATCGGCCGTGCAGCGAGAAATGCGGAGGGACATGTTATCATGTACGCGGATACTGTGACAGAGTCCATGCAGATGGCGATCGATGAGACGAAGCGGCGCCGTGAGATCCAGATGAAGTATAATGAAGAACATGGCATCACACCTCAGACGATCCGCAAATCAGTGCGTGATCTGATCAGTATTTCGAAGAAGGTTGCGGCTGAGGAGATGAAGTTGGAGAAAGATCCGGAGTCCATGAGTGTGAAAGAACTGGAGAAACTGATCGCCGACCTGACAAAACAGATGAAGAAAGCCGCGGCAGAGCTGAATTTCGAGGCGGCGGCAGAGCTGCGTGACAAGCTGGTTGAACTGAAAAAAGCATTGAATGATATTGAATGATAACAGGAAGGAAACGAAAGACATAGATGGGAACAAAGATGGATGCCCGGAAGTACATCAGGATCCGGGGAGCAAATGAGAATAATCTGAAAAATATTGATGTAGATATTCCGAGAAATGAACTTGTCGTGCTCACGGGACTGAGCGGTTCGGGAAAATCATCTCTGGCATTTGACACAATTTATGCTGAGGGACAGAGGCGGTATATGGAGTCACTCTCTTCCTATGCGAGACAGTTCCTGGGACAGATGGAGAAACCGGATGTGGAGAGCATTGAGGGACTTTCCCCGGCGATCTCCATTGACCAGAAATCAACGAACCATAACCCGCGTTCTACGGTTGGAACTGTGACGGAGATCTATGATTATTTCCGTCTCCTCTATGCGAGAGTCGGAATACCGCACTGTCCGAAGTGCGGGCGGGAGATTGCCAAACAGACGGTTGACCAGATGGTAGATCAGATTATGGCTCTTCCGGAGCGAACGAAGATCCAGCTTCTTGCCCCGGTTGTCAGAGGCAGGAAAGGTACGCATGCAAAGCTTCTGGAAAAGGCGAAGAGAAGCGGTTATGTACGTGTCCGGGTAGACGGCAATTTATATGAACTTTCGGAAGATATCACACTGGATAAAAATATAAAGCACAATATTGAGGTCATAGTGGACCGACTTGTTGTGCGGCCGGGAATCGAGAAGCGTCTGACAGATTCCGTGGAAAGCGTGCTCCATCTGGCGGAAGGTCTGCTTGTTGTAGATGTGATCGATGGGGAGCCGATGAATTTCAGCCAGAGCTTCTCCTGTCCAGACTGCGGGATCAGTATAGAAGAGATCGAGCCGAGAAGTTTCTCTTTCAACAATCCGTTCGGAGCATGCCCGGAATGTTACGGACTGGGCTATAAGATGGAGTTTGCGGAAGAACTGATCATCCCGGACCCGTCTCTTTCGATCAATGAAGGAGCGATCGCGGTTCTCGGATGGCAGTCCTGCACGGACAAATCCAGTTTTACAAGGGCGATTCTGGACGCTCTCTGCAAAGAGTACGGGTTTGATCTGGATACGCCGTTTGAAAAATATCCGAAAAAGATCCATGATATTCTGATTCACGGGACGAACGGAAAGAGCGTGAAAGTATTTTATAAGGGGCAGCGCGGAGAAGGCGTGTATGATGTGGCTTTTGAAGGACTGCTCAAAAATGTGGAGCGCAGATACCGGGAGACGGGATCGGAGACAGTCAAAGCAGAGTATGAGACTTTCATGAATATTACCCCGTGTTCTGCCTGCAAAGGACAGAGACTGAAGCCGGGGGCGCTTGCTGTCACAGTGGGCGGCAGAAACATAGCGGAAGTAACTGCTCTTTCGGTTGAAAAGCTGCATCAGTTTCTGGGTGAACTGGAGCTGACTGAGACACAGATGCTGATCGGAGCGCAGATTCTAAAAGAAATAAAAGCCAGAATCCAGTTCCTTATGGACGTGGGGCTGGATTACCTTACACTTGCCAGGGCAACGGCAACGCTGTCAGGCGGTGAGGCACAGAGGATCCGGCTTGCCACCCAGATCGGTTCCGGTCTGGTGGGAGTTGCCTACATCCTGGACGAGCCCAGTATCGGACTGCATCAGCGGGATAATGACAAGCTCCTGGCAACATTGAAACACCTGAGAGATCTCGGAAATACGCTGATTGTCGTAGAGCATGATGAAGACACCATGCTTGCGGCAGACTATATAGTAGATATCGGTCCCGGAGCAGGAGAGCATGGCGGAGAGGTTGTTGCGACCGGAAACGCTGAAGAAATCATGAAAAATAAAAACTCCGTGACAGGGGCATACTTATCAGGAAAGATAAAGATCCCGGTTCCGGATGAACGGAAGAAACCATCCGGCTGGCTGAAAGTGATCGGCGCAAGCGAGAATAACCTGAAGAATATTGATGTAAAATTTCCGCTTGGGGTGATGACATGTGTTACCGGAGTGTCCGGGTCAGGAAAGAGTTCGCTTGTCAATGAGATTCTGTACAAGAAGCTTGCAAGAGACCTGAATCGTGCGCGTACTATTCCGGGAAAACACAAAAGGATCGAAGGACTTGATCAGGTGGATAAAGTGATCGCTATCGATCAGTCTCCGATCGGGCGTACCCCGCGGTCCAACCCGGCAACTTATACGGGTGTGTTTGATCTGATCCGTGATCTGTTCGCGGCGACCCCGGATGCCAAAGCGCGCGGCTATAAAAAGGGAAGATTCAGTTTTAACGTAAAAGGCGGACGATGCGAGGCATGCGCCGGTGATGGTATTATCAAAATCGAGATGCATTTCCTCCCGGATGTTTATGTTCCCTGTGAAGTGTGCGGCGGAAAGCGGTATAACCGGGAGACGCTGGAGGTAAAATACAAGGGAAAGACGATCTATGATGTGCTGAATATGACAGTGGAAGAGGCGTTGGAATTTTTCGAGCATGTGCCGAGCATCCGCAGGAAGATGGAGACGCTCAATGATGTCGGGCTTTCCTATATCCGTCTGGGGCAGCCGTCCACTGAGCTTTCGGGCGGTGAGGCACAGAGAATTAAGCTTGCCGCGGAACTGAGCAAACGAAGCACCGGAAAGACGGTTTATATTCTCGATGAGCCGACAACGGGACTCCATTTTGCGGATGTGCATAAACTGACTGAGATCCTGCGGAGACTTGCGGGTGATGGAAATACGGTCATCGTAATTGAGCATAATCTGGATGTGATTAAAACTGCGGATTACATTATTGATATCGGCCCGGAAGGCGGCGATCGGGGCGGAACAGTAGTGGCGTGCGGCACGCCGGAGGAAGTCGCGCAAAACGAAAAGTCGTATACGGGTAAATATATAGATGCAATGCTGAAAAAGCGATAAAATCCGAAAAAAGGGTTTCCATTTTTTTCAAAGTCGATTATACTAGTGATGCGGAGTGCAGAGAGGGAAGCTGTATTTTCGCCATACAATAGGTAAGAGCATACTCGGTTCTGTCAGTATTGTTCTGATGGCGATTGTGACAGGCTGAATGTGGGGCAAGATACATGGTATCTGCCGGTGAAAAAGCCGGGCAGATGCCGGTTTTCGGGAAAGAGTATAAGAATTTAGAAGGGAGAATTGAATATGTCGGTAGATATCGGGATAGATCTGGGAACTGCCAGTGTACTGGTGTATGTTCGCGGAAAAGGCGTTGTGCTCAAAGAACCGTCAGTTGTCGCTTTTGACCGCGATACGAATGTGATCAAGGCAATTGGGGAAGAAGCGCGGATGATGCTTGGAAGAACGCCGGGCAACATCGTTGCGGTGCGCCCGCTGAGACAGGGCGTAATCTCAGACTACACAGTGACTGAGAAAATGATCAAGTATTTTGTTCAGAAAGCGCTTGGCAAACGTACATTCAAAAAACCGCGAATCAGCATCTGCGTGCCGAGCGGTGTGACGGAAGTTGAGAAAAAGGCAGTGGAAGAGGCGACATTTGCAGCAGGAGCCAGGGAAGTGCATTTGATTGAAGAGCCTGTGGCGGCTGCGATCGGAGCTGGTATCGATATCGCAAAACCCTGCGGAAACATGATTGTGGATATCGGGGGCGGTACTTCGGATATCGCGGTGATTTCGCTTGGTGGTACTGTTGTAAACACATCGATAAAAGTGGCGGGCGATGATTTTGATGAGGCGATTGTCCGCTATATGCGCAAAAAACATAATCTGCTGATCGGTGAAAGAACAGCAGAGGATATTAAGATAAAGATTGGTACAACATATCCTCTTGTGGAAGAGGAGACAATGGAAGTCAGGGGAAGAAATCTTGTGACAGGCCTTCCCAAAACTGTCACTGTGACTTCTTCCGAGACAGAGGAAGCTTTGAGGGAAGCGACCAGCCAGATTGTGGAAGCGGTTATATCAGTTCTTGAGCAGACGCCGCCGGAGCTGTCGGCGGATATTCTGGACCGCGGCATTGTGCTTACCGGAGGAGGCGCTATGCTCCGGGGACTCGAGGAACTGATTGAGGAAAAGACCGGAATCAATACCATGACAGCGGAAGATCCGATGAAAGTTGTGGCGATCGGTACAGGACAGTTCGTGGAATTCATGAGCGGAAAGAGGGATTATTAACAAACTGTAAGCTGTCGGCGGTGAGGGCTGCTGATCGGTTTCAGGAAAAGTAACGGCAGGGATGTGAACAGTGGGCGCATCCCTGTTCTGCTGTAAGAAGGGATAAATTTGGAGACAGTTACAGGATATGTGGAACACATTGTGTTCCGGAATGAGGAAAACGGCTATACGGTATTTCATCTGGAAAATGATGATGGTGAAGTGACCTGTGTCGGTAATTTTAATTTTATAAATGAAGGCGAACTGCTGGAGCTGAAAGGTGACTACGTAACCCATAATGTGTACGGAACCCAGCTGAAAGTGTCTTCTTATATGCTGAAAGAACCGGAAGATCTGGTGTCCATTGAGCGGTATCTCGGTTCCGGCGCGATCCGGGGAGTCGGAGCAGCGCTGGCAGCCCGGATTGTAAAGAAATTTAAAAAAGATACGTTTCGCATTATTGAAGAGGAACCGGAGCGGCTTTCAGAGGTCAAGGGGATCAGCGAACGGAAGGCAAGGGAGATTGCAGAGCAGGTTGAAGAGAAAAAGGACATGCGGGAAGCAATGATCTATCTTCAGAAGTATGGGATCTCGACAAAACTGGCGGCGAAGATATACAAGTATTACGGAATGCGTGTATACAAAGTTCTGGAAGAAAACCCTTACCAGCTGGCGGACAATATTGAAGGAGTGGGATTTAAGACTGCTGACGAGATTGCGTCACGGATCGGGATACATACTGATTCAGACTACCGGATTCGCAGCGGACTTTTCTACACTCTGCAGCAGGCAGCGGGAGAAGGGCATATTTATCTGCCGCAGGATGTGCTGATGCGCCGTGCCGGAGCACTTCTCGGAGTGGAGATCGAAGATATCGGCAAGCATGTCATGGATCTGTGCATTGATAAAAAGACAGTGATGAAAGAGAAAGGCGGAGAGATCCGGGTCTATCCTGCGAATTATTATTATATGGAGCTCAACACGGCAAAGATGCTCCATGACCTCAATATCAACTGTGAGATGCCGGAGGATCTGATGGAGCGGCGGCTGCGGAAGGTTGAGGAGAACGAACAGATCGAGCTGGATCCCATGCAGCATAAGGCTGTAATCGAATCCATCAAACACGGATTCCTTATCCTGACCGGAGGGCCTGGAACAGGTAAAACAACGACTATCAATACGATGATCCGTTTTTTTGACAGTGAAGGAATGAGCATTCTGCTGGCAGCTCCTACAGGAAGGGCGGCCAAGCGGATGACTGAGGCGACCGGATATGAGGCGCAGACAATACACCGACTTCTGGAAGTGAATGTAAATCCGGAGGAAGAGGACAGTGTCGGGGGCTTCCTGCGCAACCGGCAGAATCCATTGGAAGCGGACGTGATTATTATCGATGAGATGTCAATGGTAGATCTTCCCCTTATGCACGCGCTGCTCTCGGCTGTGGTTCCGGGGACCAGACTCGTGCTTGTGGGGGATGTGGACCAGCTGCCTTCCGTCGGGCCGGGAAGCGTGCTGCGGGACATTATTGCTTCCGGCAGTTTTGCGGTGGTAACCCTGACGCGGATTTTCCGCCAGGCAGGCGAGAGTGATATCGTGGTGAATGCGCATAAGATAAATGCAGGAGAGCCGGTTGTGCTGGATAACAAGAGCAGGGATTTCTTTTTTCTGAAGCGGCAGGATGCGGATACGATAATCGGAGTGATTATATTCCTGATCCAGAAGAAGCTACCGACGTATGTCGGCGCTCAGCCGAGTGAGATTCAGGTGATGACGCCGACGAGAAAAGGCCTGCTGGGCGTGGAGAGACTCAACCAGATCCTTCAGAGATACTTGAATCCGGAAGACCCGAAGAAAAATGAAAAAGAGATCAACGGAAGATTGTTCCGCGAAGGCGACAAGGTAATGCAGATTAAAAACAATTATCAGCTCGAGTGGGAAGTGAAGACAAAATACGGTCTTGCGGTAGATCAGGGAACCGGTATATTTAACGGCGACATGGGCGTGGTGACGGAGATCAATCAGTATACGGAGACGGTAGAGGTAGAGTTTGACGAGGGGAGAAAAGTGAAGTACGGGTTTGAGATGACAGATGAGCTGGAGCTTGCCTATGCGATTACGGTCCACAAATCTCAGGGCAGCGAGTATCCGGCAGTGATCATACCGCTTCTGCCCGGCCCGAGGCTTCTCTATAACCGCAATCTTCTCTATACTGCAGTGACGAGAGCAAAGAAGTGCCTTACGATTATTGGGAGTGATGCAGTATTTCAGGAAATGATACAAAACAGAAACGAACAGGCGAGGTATACGAGCCTCGCGGAACGCATCCGGGAGTTTTAGAACAGGTTCCGGAACGGATTTTGGAACGGATTTTGAAACAGATTTCGGACTTCGTCCTGAACCTGCTGTATCCGCAGAAATGTCCGTTTTGCGGGCGGATCTCGCCGGAGGGGATCTGCAGCCGGTGCCGGAAGAAGATTGTCTATATCAGGCAGCCCCGGTGCATGCACTGCGGAAAACCGATCCGCAGCGAAGTGGAGGAGTACTGCGTGGACTGCAGGAAGAACCCGACAAATATTACTCAGGGAAGAAGTCTCTGGCTGCACAGGGATCCGGTGGCGTCTGCGGTATATGGCTTCAAGTACAGAAACAAAAGATCATGGGGGAAGCTGTTCGCCCGGGAAATGGTACGGGAATATGGAGCACAGATCGGGCGGTGGGAGATCGATGAGATTATACCGGTTCCGCTGCACGCTTCAAGGCGGAGAAAAAGGGGATACAATCAGGCGGAAATTATCGCGGAAGAGATCGCCGGAATGACCGGAATACCGGTGCGCAGCGACGTGCTGTTCAGGATCAGAAAGACAGTGGCGCAGAAGCGTCTGGGAAGAGCGGAACGGGCTGCAAATCTGCGGGGAGCATTTGGCGTGTCCCGCAGGTGGAAAACAGGCGGAAATGTGCTCCTGATTGATGATATTTATACAACGGGAGCAACAGTGGAAAGGGCGGCGGTCGTACTGAAAAAAGCGGGCGCGCAAAATGTCTACTTTTTAACTATAAGCATTGGACAAGGTCTCTGACTATATGATATACTAAAACATAATGGACTGAAATATGGATAAATCATACAGTACATAGGAAGGACGTGCGGAAACGTTATGTTAGATCAGAAAAAAATACGTCTGATGACCAGAGCTGCGATCTATGAGAAGGAGAATGGAGAGGAAGATCTGAAGATTACATCATATTATCAGAAAGACTACTCCAGTTTGAACACCTGGATTACGCTTATCTGGATCACAATTGGTTTTGTGCTTGCGACAGGGCTGTTTTTCCTGTGCGGAGGAGAGTCGCTGCTGGAAGGGATTACAATCTTAAAGCTTTTGATTCTCGCAGCTGTTGCGGTCGGGCTTTACCTTGTGCTTCTTATTGTCTATGGGATCGGAGCCGGAACGTTTTACAAACAGAAGCATATCCGGGCGAAAAGGAGAGTTAAAAGATATCTGAGGGATCTTTCCCGCCTTGAAAAGATGAATAGTAAAAAGGAGATAAATCGATCATGAGTACATTGCTTGTATGGAGAGAAAAACTGCAGAAGGTATATGCTGCATACTCCGTTTATATCCTTAAAGGACTGCAGTTCCTGCTGGGGCTGCTTCTGTTTGGGCTGATTAATTCAAATGTCGGCTTCATGGAGATGGCTTCGTCTGTTTTCTGTACGGGCGGACTGGCGGTAATCTGTACATTTTTTCCGATGATTGTGATGGTGATAGCGGCGGCGGTTCTGGTTCTTGTCCATTTTTACGCGCTGTCAATGCCGATTGCGATTGTGTCACTGGTGATTTTTCTGATAATGTACATTTTCTATTTCCGGTTTACACCGAAAAAAGCATGGCTTTTGCTTGTGTCAGCACTGGCTTTTGCGCTGAAGATTCCTCTTATCATACCGGTAGTATTCGGGCTTCTGGGAACTCCGGTGTGGATTGTTCCGGCGGCATGCGGAATTATTTCGTATTACATGGTAAGTTTTGTAAAAGCATCTGCTGCAGCGCTCCGCAGCGCGGATTCCGAAAGCATGATCTCTGGAGTTGTAAATTTTACGAAACAGGTTGTAACAGGACATGAAATGTGGCTTATGGTTATGGCCATTGTGATCGGAATTCTTGTCGTGAATCTGATCCGCACCCGCGCGATTGACCATGCATGGAAGATCGGTTCCGCATCAGGGGTGGTAGTCAGTCTGATTATCGCCGCCGCGGGGAATATTATACTGAACGGGGATGTTTCCTATGTGGAAATCTGTGTGAGCGCACTCCTCGGAGTGGGGCTTGGGCTTGTACTGGAATTCCTGTTCTTTTCTGTGGATTACTCAAGAACTGAGAGTATTCAGTTTGAAGACGATGAATACTACTATTATGTCAAGGCAGTGCCGAAGATCGGTGTGTCAGTGCCGGAGAAGACAGTAAAGCATATCACAGAACATCAGCCGCAGGAGACAGTGGTTATTGATGAGAAAGCACAGAATGTTCTGGCGGCCAGAGGATCAGGGCAGAGAAAGGATACTGCCGGGAATCCGGGGCGAAGAACGAACGATGATATAGAAAAAAATACGGATGAAATACTTCTGACAAGAAGTTTAAGCAGAGAACTTGGACTTGATCAGAAAGGAGAAGAGTCCAGGTAAATAAGGTGGTGCACGTAATATGATAGACTGGCTGATCAGTTTTCTTGACAATTATACAAATGACATGTATTTCCCGGTTATAGAGTTTAAGGACATAGCCGAAATACTGATACTGACAGTAATCGTGTACGAGATTATGCTGTGGATCAAGAACACAAAAGCATGGATGCTGCTCAGGGGGATCATCATGCTCGGAGTATTTATCATGCTTGCATGGATCTTCCAGATGCACACGATTCTATTCCTGGCAGCTCAGTCTATCAATGTTCTTGCGATTGCGGCGGTTGTTGTTTTTCAGCCTGAACTCAGGCGGGCGCTTGAAAAACTGGGAGAGAAGAATCTGCTGAGCAATATCAATCCTTTTGATAAAAACAGGGAGAACGAGCGCTTCTCAGATGAGACTGCCGACAGTATCGTATCTGCATGCTATGATATGGGACGTGTGTGCACGGGGGCACTCATTGTTGTCGAGCAGGCGATTCGCCTGAATGAATATGAGATGACGGGGATTGAGCTTGACTGCAAGGTATCATCACAGGTTCTGATTAATATTTTTGAGCATAATACGCCTCTTCATGACGGAGCGGTTATCATACGGGGCGACAGGATTACATCTGCGACATGTTACCTGCCGCTGTCGGATAATATGTCGATCAGCAAGGATCTGGGAACACGCCACAGAGCTGCTCTGGGGATGAGCGAGGTTTGTGACGCTCTTGTGATTGTTGTCTCGGAAGAGACAGGTCTTGTATCATATGCCATGGGGGGCAGGCTGACACGCGGAGTTAAGCGCGAGGAGCTGAGAGAGACACTGAGCCAGATTCAGTACAAGAATTCTGAGCCAAAGAGATTCATTTTATGGAAAGGATGGCGCAGAAAATGAAGAAGTACAAGCTTACGGTGAATCTGGGATTGAAAATTGCAGCGTTTATTTTTTCCGCGTTTCTCTGGCTGATTGTTGTAAATGTGGACAATCCTGTCGAAAGCCGTACATTTACTGACATTCCGGTTACCATCGTAAATGATGATATCATTACGTCGGGCGGAGAAGTATATCAGGTAGTGGGACAGCAGACGGTAAGTGTTGTCGTATATGCTACGAGAGAGGTGAGACAGCAGCTCTCAGCGGAAGACATTGTCGCGACTGCGGATATCCGCGAGATGAATTCTTCCCTTGTTCCGATTGAAGTTACAATACCTGAATTTGAAGGGAACTATGAGTCAGCGGAGGCGGTTCCGCGTAATCTCCAGATACAGATAGAAAAATCAGGGAGCAGAGTTCTCGCTCTTACAGCGGATGATACGGGAATCGTGCGTAACGGTTATATGATCGGAAGCATGACAGTTCATCCGACGAATATCACGATCACCGGTCCGGAATCTGTGCTGGAACAGATTGACAGGGCGGTGGCAAGCGTTAAGGTGGATGGTATGTCCAAGAGTGAGGAGAAGAACGCGGATCTGATCCTGTATGACAGCAATGGAAATGTGGTCAGCCAGAATCAGCTGGAAAACAATCTGGGCGAGGATGGGCTGACGGTATCTGTGGAAATACTGGAGATGAAGAGTGTTCCTGTTGTGTTTGATGTGACAGGCACTCCGGCGGAAGGATATCAGTATACCGGCTGCACCAGTGAGCCGGAAACACTGCAGATATGCGGAGCAAGTGAGGATATTCAGAAGATCGAGGAGATTGATGTGCCGGCATCCGTGATTGATATCAGCGGTGCTTCGGGACCGGTGGAACAGACAGTTGATATTACGCCGTATCTGCCTGACGGGATTCGGCCTGTGGATGAGAATACCGGAAGCGTAAAAGTTACGGCCATGATTGAAGCAGAAGGCACCCGGACGATTGATTTTCTGGTGCGGTCGCTCAGAATCAATAATCTGGCTGATAATCTGCAGGTCAGCTATCCGGCTGATACGGAGATCAGACTGCGCTTCAGCGGCGATCAGGAGCAGCTGGATGTACTTGATATCAGCAATGCAGTATCGGTGGATCTGGAGCAGTATAACACCCCGGGAACATATGATGTGCCGGTTAATGTAAATCTCCCTGACGGAATCACACAGCTCGAAAATGTAACTGTGCAGCTGACCCTTGAGGAGAAGACGGATGCTGCAGAGAATCCGGATAGTACAGGGAACAGCGGGAGCAGTGACAATTCGAGCAGCTCAGATAATTCAGCGAGCCAGTCGGAAGAAGACTCCGAGACTGGTGGAGATAATCAGACGACTCAACGGAATTAGAATAGATTTGGCATTAAGATAAGACAAGGAGTAGAGGCAGATGGTTAACGGAAAAGTTAAAATCAAAAATCCTACCGGGCTTCATCTGAGGCCTGCGGGCTTGTTTTGCAAGACAGCTATGCAGTTTGGCAGCAAGATTACGGTCCGGAAAAGAACAAAGCATGAGGATGTGACAGCAAATGCCAAGAGTGTGCTAAGCGTTCTGGGAGCCTGCATTAAAAGCGGCGACGAGATAGAGATTATCTGCGAAGGAGCAGATGAAGAAAAAGCACTGGAAGTAATGGTGCAGCTTGTGGAAGACGGATTGGGAGAATAGAGAACAGAAGGGGAGGATGTGGATATGAGCAGGGCGACACTTGTGATCATGGCGGCGGGAATAGGAAGCAGATTCGGCGGGGGAATCAAACAGCTTGCGCCCGTGGGACCGAGCGGAGAAATCATTATGGATTACTCTATTTATGATGCGGTTGAGGCAGGGTTTGATAAGGTTGTGTTTGTAATCAGAAAAGACCTGGAGAAAGATTTTCGAGAAGTAATTGGAAACCGGATTGAGAAGTACGTAGATGTCTCCTATGTATTCCAGGAGCTTGATGATATCCCCGAAAAATACAAAGGAAAGTTTGTCGGACGTACAAAGCCGTGGGGAACCGGACAGGCGATCCTGTGCTGCAAAGACGCTGTGGACAGTCCGTTCCTTGTCATAAATGCGGATGATTATTATGGAAAAGAAGCATTCCGCGAGGCCTATTCATATTTGACAAGTATTCCTGATGCTGGTAAAATACAGATTTGTATGGTCAGCTTTATATTGAAAAACACGCTTAGCGAAAACGGCGGAGTTACAAGAGGACTTTGCCAGGTGGATGCAAACGGCATGCTGAGCAGTATAACAGAGACTCATAATATTGAGAAAATCGGTTCACGCGCTGTGGTAAGAACTGACGGCGCGGAGCGGGAAGTGGATCCGGATTCCCCGGTGTCTATGAATATGTGGGGGCTTACGCCCGAATTTTTTGAAATTCTCGAGAAAGGTTTTGATGAGTTCCTTGATGAGACGGAATCGGATAATCTGAAGTCTGAGTATCTTCTGCCGACAATTATCGGCGGGCTTCTGGAGAAAGGGCGGATAGATGTGCGCGTTTTGAAATCGGAAGACCAGTGGTTTGGCGTGACGTATAAAGAGGACCGGGAAGCTGTAGTGGCAGCGGTGAGGGCGCTGGTTGACAGTGGGACATACCCGTCCACGCTGTATGCATAGCAAAAAATCAGGAAAAGGGTTTTTGTAATGTCAAATAGATATAAAACGGCTGAACCGGCCGGTCGTTCGAAGAAAAATGCAGACAGATATTCCCGGCGTTCAAGACGGAACCGTGTGGGAACATTTTTTCTCGTAGTTCAGGCATTGATGAGCGTTGCGTTTATGGGAGTTGTTCTTCTGCTGAACATGCTGCCCGTAAAATATCTGGCAATGGTTGCTCTGATTTTGTTCTTCCTTTGGTGTATTTCATTTACCACGCAGGCGGTTCGAAGAGGAAGAGGGATAACGGGCAAATTATACAGTTTGCTGATTATTATCCTGCTGGCAATCGGTACATATTATATTGCCAGAACGAATAACATGCTTGCCGCAATAACCGGAGGGGCTTTCAGAGTCAATGATATGGTAGTTGCAGTTCTTGCTGATGATCCGGCAGAGACGCTTGAGGATGCGGCGGGGTATAATTTCGGCGTCCAGTTCGAAACCGGATCTGATAATATGCAGACTACCATTACAGATATCCAGGAGCAGCTGGGAACAGATATTACCATGACGGAATATGATTCGCTTCAGGCACAGGCGCAGGCACTGATGAACGGAGAAGTGGATGCAATTATCTATAACAGTTCCAACACCAGTATAATGGAGGAAGCTGTGACTGATTTCAGTAATCAGATTAAGATCATATCCAGGCTGGAAGTCCATGAGCAGATTGACTTCGGCGGTTCAACGGCTGACAACAGCCTGATAACAGAACCGTTTACCGTATATATCAGCGGAATTGATACCTATGGAGAAGGATCTGATGATGGAAGAGATTCCATTCGAAGTGATGTGAATATCATAGCGGTTGTTAATCCGACAACAAACCAGATACTGCTTGTGACAACACCGCGAGATTACTATGTGCCGATACCGGGAGTTTCTCAAGGCATGAATGACAAGCTTACTCATGCGGGATCATATGGAATAGACGCTTCCATGGCTACGCTCGGAGACCTTTATGAGACTGACATTAATTATTATGTCAGACTGAATTTTACTTCGCTTATTGAGATTGTTGACATTCTGGGTGGAGTAGACGTTTATTCGGAAATCGCGTTTGAGACAGGATCAGATGCCGGATACGAGATGCAGATTCAGGAGGGATACAACCATCTGAACGGAGAGCAGGCGCTGGCGTTCTGTCGTGAGAGACATAATCTGATTGATGGAGATAACCAGCGAGGAAAGAACCAGCAGGCAATGATAACAGCATTGCTCAAGAAAGTGTTATCCCCGACCATGCTTCTGCGGGCTAACAGTATTATTAACCAGGTCAGCCAGGATGTTGAGACGAATATCACACAGGGACAGATCAGTGCACTGGTGAGAAATCAGCTCAGCACAGGTGCGGAGTGGACCATTCAGTCCGTGGCCGCGACAGGCACAGACGGAGAAGATTACTGCTATTCAGCAGGTGACGAGCTTCTGTATGTTATCTATCCGGACGAGGAAGTGGTAAATGAAATTATCAGCCTCACCAATGTGGTAGAGGAAGGCGGTCTGCTGGAAAACGGCGAAAGTCTGAATTAGTATAATGCCATGAAACGATTAAAGAATTGAAAATGCCGCTTGATCATCGGTTTGGGATGATCAAGCGGCATTGTTTAATTCATATTTATCCGAGATACACCACGTTTTGACTACTTAAAAGTGTGCAGTTGATTCAATATCCTGCACATCAGTTTTTTCAAAATCACAATTTGTAATATGATGGATTGCATGATTGATTGCCTCCAAACGTTTGCTGTCGCATAAGTTGCTATTGATGAAGATGGTGAAAGATCCATCTTCGTTTTCAGTGACAACTTCATTTACATGCATATCATCCATAAAAAAAATCTGATAATCAAAATCCATTTTCTCCACGCTCTTTCCTCTTCAACGCCATAAGCATATCATAAGTGGTTTTTAAATCCTCTTGTGAGGCATCTTTT
>DXGZ01000112.1 GCA_019113645.1 Candidatus Mediterraneibacter vanvlietii
AAGCCAGTCAGGGTTTGGGGATTATCACTATTTTTCTAAGACATTTAAGAAAATGACGGGTCTGAGTCCGGCAGATTACCGGAAGAAATATTATATCCACTAAAAATCTGAATGATAGAAAAGGAGCTCCAGAGGGCACGTCCAATGTCCGGGGTAGAAATGGAACAGCGAAGGTACCTGGACGTTTAGAGTGTTTGAACGAAGCAGTTTTTATCCTGAGGCATACAGGCTCGTGCCTTATTACATAAAAACGTGTGGATACACATAAAATAGAGACAAACATTGTGAGAGAGTTTGTTGTGTGGTAGAATATAATTACTAAAAAATATGTAAATGCACAAAAATAGGGAGCGCAAGTGCGGAGATTAAAAGGGATAGTTACCTGCATCTTCGATCGGTTCACCGACAAATCTATCGAAAATAGCGGATATTTTTGCAGGTTCAGGAACTCAAGAGATGCCAGGGCATGCCCTGGACGACAGAAGAGGGGAAAGGGGGGAAGCATTGCCATGCTGAAGACATCTCAGCTGGAAATCTTTGAAGCGCTGGTGGATTGCGGAAGTATGAGTAAAGCGGCAGAATATCTGAATACATCCCAGCCATATCTGAGCAGGGTTTTAAAGGCTATGGAAGAAGAGCTCGGGAAGACATTACTGGTAAGAGGAAAACAAGGGGTGTATCTTACTCGGGACGGGAAGTTTATCCATGACTACGCAAAAACGATTCTCCAAAATCTAAAGAAAATCGAAGAATTTAAAAATCTGGACCTGGATCAGATGGAGACAAGTCTGTCTGTCTCCTATTATTCTTTTTTCCTGGATAAAAGTTTTTTCCTCAGATTTGCCAGGGACAATCTGGCAAATGCGATTTATTTGTCAGCAAAAGAGGGGAATCTGGTTGAACTGCTTGAACATGTTCAGGGAGGAGTAAGCGACCTTGGGATTGCCGTGATCAACGACATTGAATTCCCGGCGGTACAGAGTGCGGCGATCTCCAAGAATATTCATTATGAAATTCTGGATACCTGTCCGCTGTACGTACATGTGGGGCAGAAGCATCCGGCATTTGCCAAGGAAGAGATTTATATGCAGGATCTTATGTACAGTACATACATGCATATCCCCTTTGATAGGTTTTCAAAAGCCAGAATGGAGATAGAAATCGATGGGATCAGTATGAAAGAATTTAAGCAGACCATAGTGGTGGATCATTATAATCTGATGATTTTTCTGATGCAGAATCTGGACAGTTTCGTATTTGGGAATAAATGGCAGCAGCAGACACTGGCAAGAGCGGGTATTAGAAGTAAGATTCTGATGAACACCGAAATCCGTATGCATTTGGTAGTGTTTTATAAAGGAAAGAGAATGTCAGGGGAGGCAGAAAAAGTAAGGGATCTTTTTTGTGAGCAGTATCTTAACTAAAAAGATATAGATAAAACCCAGATAGATATTGGACAAATGGTTCCGATGCATATAAAATACAATCGAAAGAAAATTATGGCAGGATTCTGCCGTATCAGTATGGATACAGAAGGAGTATAGGAAATGAAGAAAGGAATCGTGAGGGTATTATGCGGAATTCTGGCAGCCCAGCTTACTTTGTCACAGGGTGTGTATAATGTAAAGGCTGCGGAAGTAACGAGCCAGACCGCGGAAGAGATAATAGAATCGTCAGAAGACATGCAGGCAGTGGATTCGGAGACGGAAAAAGAGACGGATACAGAAACAGATCCGGAGACAGAGGAAGGGTCCGGACAGACGGAAAAAGAGACGGATGCAGGGACAGATCCGGAGACAGAGGAAGAATCCGGACAGACGGAAAAAGAGACGGATGCAGGGACAGATCCGGAGACGGAGGGAGAATCCACACAGACGGAAAAAGAGACGGATACAGAAACAAATCCGGAGACAGAGGGAGAGTCCGCACAGACCAAAAAAGAGACAGATACGGAAACAGTTCTGGAGACGGAGAAAGAGTTAGAACAGAAGGAAAAGAACGCGGCAGTATATGCGGAGGATCCGGCGGAAACGGAAGAAGGAGAAAAGCAGGATCAGGAAGAGGCAGACGAGCTTGAAGAGATAGCAGTCAGCTGCAGTACATTGACTGTGACCATGCATCATGCTTCTGTACTGGACAGGGCACAGAGCTTCCAGGTGTCTCTGGAAGGGACAGAATTTGAGCAAAACCTCGTTTTAGATCCGCAGAATGACCAGATGGAAAATACCGTGGTTTTCGAGGATTTGGATGACGGCGTTTACATACTGCGGATTGAGGCGCCGGGATTTGCCGCTTACGAACAGCAGATTGTGGCAGAAGGCTACTGTTACGGCGTTCAGATTGCGACAGGAGATTCTGGAAACGCGGATGCAGGACTGATGCCTTACGGAGATCTGAACCAGGATGGCACAGTGGACAAGAGTGACGCTCTGGTTATCGTCGACGCTCTGGAAGCGGAAGAGACGGATGCGGTTTATGATCTGAACGGGGACGGCGAAGTCAATCTGGCAGACTTGGATACTGCAGTGAAATGGTTCAGCGACGTATCATATCAGCCGGAAGAAGCGAAGATTACAAAAAATGTGAATCCGGATTCCATCACAGGAAGTGTGGATGAATCGACGACGCTGGACGGAGATGTGGCAGGACTTCTAAGCGGGGAGAGCACGGTTTCTCTAAGTCCGTCAGAAGAAGGGGCAGTCATCAGTGCGGAGTATCCGGTAGCGATTTCCTTTGATCTTGCTCCTGGAGAGAAGACAGTGGATCTGGAAGGATTTGTATTGCAGACCCCTGCAGAAAACCGAATCCAGACAGGACAGGTGGAAATCACTTACATAGAAAATGGACAGGAAGCCATCGGGACGGTTCTGATCGGGACTTCCAGAGCGGCGCGCTCCGCCAATATCATCGGAACAGCGGAGACGGCAGCCAATGGTCAGCTGACAATCAAGTTAAACGGACAGATCGCAGTCAAGAAAGTGACGATTGTCATTACGTCCATGACACAGCCGGATGCAGCTCTGGCGGAGATCACCAGTGTGGAATTCATCAACAATATGGAAGACCACATTCCGGCGCCGGTTCTGGATATTCCGGAAGTGGAAAGCGTAACAGCAGGCAATAAGACCATTTCCGTGAATTGGAAAGGCGTTACAAATGTAACAGGATATCAGGTACTTATCACGCTGGACGGCTATACCGAGTACATCGACACGACAGAGACATCCGCGGAGATTACGATGTTCCGCAACAAGTCCCTGGAAAATAAAAAGACATACACCATAGCGGTACAGTCTGTAAATGGGGACTGGAAGAGCGGATATGAGCAGACTTACACCGCTACGCCGAGATATGATTCTATCCCGGACGCGCCGGATTCCCTGAAGCTTGAGAGCAATTACCAAACCATTTATGCTTCCTGGAAAGCGCCGAAGGACGACGCGGCGGACAGTTACACTTTATATTACAAGACGAAGGATGAGGAGTCCTTCCAGCCGGTTGCAGGAATTACATCCACCAGCTATACACTCTATGACCTGGAGGATGAAGCGGAATATGTGATTTATGTGACAGCAGTCAATGATTACGGAGAAGGTCCTGCATCTCTTGAGGCATCCATCCAGACAAAATCCATAAAGCCGGTTGTATTTTCACAATACCGCATTATCAACAGCGCTGGGGAAGAAGGAGAGCTGACTGAGCACATTGTGAGCGTGACGAAACGGAAGGATACTCTCATGAACAATAGCCCGCTGGATGCAGACAGTGAGACCAGCGCGTTGGGCATTGCAGATAACAATTTCGAGTCCTACTACCAGATTAACGACTGGGACGACGCAGTGGCATACCATACCGGAAATGAAGGCTGGGGACTGACAGTAGAACTGAATGGCACGTTTAAGATGAACCGCTTTGCCATTGCGGCACCGGATGAGTCCATATCCTATAGCGGAGCTGCTATCTATCATTGGGAAGACGGAGAGAAGAAAAGAGCAGAGGGACTGAGACTGCAGCAGAAAAAAGATGTGAACGGCAGGATATACTATGAGATTACGTTATCCAATCCCATTGAGACAAATAAGTTTCAGCTCGGGCTGCAGACCAGCGGTAATGTAAGAAAAATACAGGTAGCGGAAATCCGGCTGTATGAGTATGATTCTCTTGCAGACGATATCCGTGCTCTGTATACCGATGATCTGTATCTGGCGATTCGTGACGATGTGACAGAAGAGGAGTTTGACGCGCTTCAGGAAAGACTGGACACCAAGATCAACGGAGACTACCATCCGGAGCGTGACGCATTGCAGAAAGAGCTGGATGCCGCAAGACAATTATTTGAAGAACAGAGCTCTTTCAGTGATGTGCAGAAGATCCGTACAGACATCAGCGCTTCCTACGACAGTGCGCTGAAGGTTTCCGGGCTGAACGCATGGCAGCCGCTTGGCGTGACCGCCCAGGCAGGAGACGAAGTGATCGTCTACGTGGGAGCAGAGAACGGGAAGACGGGAAGCGCATCCAAATTGCAGCTTGTCGTGACCCAGCAGCATGGAGAATCCGATCAGTTTATGAAGACGGTCAATCTGAACATCGGACGAAATGTGATTACCATTCCGCAGATCGTATCCACGGATGTGGAAAAGGGCGGTGCTCTCTATGTGCAGTATACCGGAAACAATACCAACGATCAGTACGCGGTCAGAGTCAATGGCGGTACAAAGATTCCGGTGCTGAATCTGTACGGTGCGACAGATGAGACAGAGCGCCAGGAGCGTGTGAGCGCTTATGTGAAAGAGCTGAACGAGTATTGCGCAGAGCTGGAAAGCAGCCATGATGAAGACCATGGAAAGAAGATACTCTTATTTACACTGGATTCATACGACCAGAAGACCTGTATTTACAATACAACAGATATTATGCTGGATCATATGATGATTTCCGCGCCTGCCACCCAGATCCTGGCAGGACTTGGCGATGACAATCAGGCAGAACGGATGACAAGCACCGTGGAAGCGATGGATGAGATGATGGAGCTGTTCTATCAGCACAAAGGTCTGACCAACGAGTTCCCGGAAGGAACAGACGCGTCTGTGATCCAGAAAAACCGGATTCCATCCCAGCATCTGAATATTCGCTATATGAAGATGTTCTCCGGAGCATTCATGTATGCAAGCGGAAATCATATTGGTGTCGAGTGGGATTCTGTGAAAGGGCTGATTCTCACACAGAAGCCGTCCATCGATGAAAATGGAAGGCTGACAAGCGGATCCTACTTTGGATGGGGAATTGCTCACGAAATCGGACACCAGATCAATCAGGGAGAGTATGCGATCGCGGAAGTGACAAACAACTATTTCGCTGTGCTTGCTCAGGCGGACGGAACGAACAGCAGTGTGAGATTCAGTTATGACGATGTCTATGAGAAAGTGACGTCTGGCACAACCGGATATCCGTCTAATGTCTTTACACAGCTTGGTATGTACTGGCAGCTTCATCTGGCTTATGATTCGGGATTTGCACAGAAAACATACGCAACATATCAGGAGATGTTTGACAGCCTTTTGTTTGCGAGAGTAGATACCTACGCAAGAAACCCGGAAGCATTCAACAGCACAGGACCGGAAGTGAGTCTGACATTAACCGGAAATCAGGATCAGAATCTGATGAGGCTGGTATCCGCCGCGGCAAAGAAAAATCTGACAGCGTTCTTTACACGCTGGGGTTATGTACCGGATGAAGAGACAAAGAGTTTTATGAACCAGTTTGAAGAAGAAACGCGCGCAATCTACTATATTGACGACAACTCCAGGACGACAGTGCTTGAAGGCAGTGCGGCAGATCTGGCGGGTCAGGAGGTTCTTGCCGGTGTGGAGGTACAGACTGAACATTCTGATGTAACACTGAAGATGAATCTGAAGAGCGAGTATGAAGGACAGATTCTTGGATATGAAATCCTGCGTGTTACCACACAGAAAGGTCAGACGGAGAAAGAAATCATAGGATTTACAACAGAGAATACCTTCACTGATTCCGTGACGCTGGGAAGCCGTGCAGTAAGTTATGAGGTGCTTCCGGTTGATCTGATGACTGGAAAGGCTGCCTCCGTAACCACAGAGACAGTAAAAGTCTTAAGTGACGGTAACTATGAGAAATCCCAGTTTACAGCGGACACGAACATGACCTCAGATCTGGACTACATCGGCGAAGCGACGGAGCAGGATCCCTGCGAGCCGAAGAAAGAACCAGCCGTCAGCATGGTTCTGGATCAGGACAAGACAAAGGAATATACTGGAAAAGCGGACAGCGATCCATATATTGTGATTGACTTAAAGCAGACACTGGAAGTCAGCGCATTGCGGTATTACGCAGATGCCAATGCGATTTCAGATTATCGGATCGAGGTAAGTACCGACGGCGCGGAATACATGACTGCTGCCAAAGGAACCTTTACTCTGGAAGAGGGACAGGATACTGTATATTTTACAAACGGAACAGATCCCTGGGTAACAACTTACGATATCCGCTATATCAGGATTACAGCAGAGGGGCAGGCAGGAAAAGAAATCGGAATTCAGGAGTTTGACATTCTCGGACCATCCGGCGACAATGTGGAATTCACAAATGATGAAGGAAAGACGACGATTGGAATTCTTGCTGAAGATTACGTATATGACCAGGCAAATGGTCAGAAGATTCCGGCAGGCTCTACTGTATTCGCAGGCTCCTATAAAGGAAATCCGGCGTACAATGTAATTGTTCTCTACGATCAGGATGGAAATATCGTAGGCGGCACCAATGAGGCTGGAGAACTGGCTGCTCAGCAGATCATTCTGGCGCCGGATCCGGAAGACGCTTTGCTTGGGGATGTATCCGATGGTATCTGGATATACTGGATCGAACCGGATCAGAGCTTCACAAAGCCGGCACAGGTAAAAGCAGAACTTTACCGTGTGGACAATGCGCTGACAAATGAGGGTGAACGTCTGACCAGTGATACCGTATATGTTGATATCCCAGATCAGTTTGAAGATATTGTGATAGAAGAGTAGAAGGGGTTTAAGAAATGAAACGAATAGCAGCTTTTATAATAATGCTTCTGACTGCCGTACTGCTGCCGCATACAGCGGTATGGGCAGCAGAGCAGGAAAATGTGGTATTGACCGCAGAAAAGGAAAATGTGAAGATTGAACTGCGGCTTCCCGATAGCTCCGAAGGAGTTTCCACACTGCGGCTTCGTATGAAAGTAGAGGGCGAAACAGCAAAGCTCAATCAGAATGAGCCGTTTACATTTCAAGCAGGTGAGGATATTTCAAGCAGACTTCTGGAGACACGATTTCAGGCGGGTACAGGATATTTAACAATCTATATTTCAAATACAGGCAAAATTACGGATAAGGCGTATTTTGAGCTGGGTACCATTGCACCAAATTCTATAGACGACTCGGAATATGAACTGAGATTTTCTATTCCGGACAATGGTATGGAATTGGTTGATGAAACAGGGACTTTGAATGATGAAATCGAGATTGTGTCATCTGCGGCTGCAGTAAAGGTCAATGCAGTGGAAGAAGATCCATCGACACCGGGAACGGGAGACGGAGATCCATCCGATGATAATCCGAGTGATACACCGGGAACGGGAGACGAGGGTCCATCCGATGATAATCCGAGTGATGAACCAGGAGCGGGAGACGGAGATCCATCCGATGATAATCCAAGTAATACACCGGGAACAGGAGACGGAGATCCATCCGATGATAATCCAAGTAATACACCAGGAACAGGAGACGAGGATCCATCCGATGATAATCCAAGCGATACATCGGGAACAGGGGACGAGGATCTATCAGACGATAATCCGAGTGATACACCAGGAACGGGAAATAATGATACCTCAGATAAGGATTCAAGTGATGCACCGGGAACAGGAGACGAGGATCCATCCGATGATAATCCAAGTGATACACCAGGAACGGGAAACAATGATACCTCAGATAAGAACCTGAGTGATACAGCGAACGGAAAGCAGGATGATTCGTCCAAGACAGAGTCGAATACGACACCGACGGGGACGCCGTCAGATTCACAGGACGGAAACAATACCACATCCGGCTCCACGGAGCAGAATGCACAGGATAAGAACACGACAAATAATAAAACAAATAATACAACAAACAACACGACAAAGACACAGACACAGACTCAGTCCACAGAGACTGGGGACCACAGCCCTATTTTCCTTTATCTGATACTGGCAGGAATCAGTGCCGCGGTCATTGGAGCAGCAGTGGCTTTGAAGAAAAATACTCGACATAGGTAGTTGTCATACAAAAATTAGAAAAACCACCCTAATACTTTGGCAAAAGTTTTGGGGTGGTTTTTTTATGCAGTAAATGTTATCCGGCAATCGTAAATGCCAATATCAGCAACGCAAAGATGAATATATTTTTTATGTAAAAGTTATCAGTACATGATATTGGAAAATAATAATCTCCAATAAAACAGGGACAGCAGAGATCCTGTAAAGAATAGAAAAGTGCCCTTTGGCATCTGTTCTTCGTAATAGCGATCAGCAATCTATTCAGCAGATTCCCGAAAGTCCGTATGTGTTTCATTTTTCCCAAAATACAGTTTCAGAAATGATACTCCACATCCCTATTTGAAATTTTTAAACAGATATAAAATAAGCCTGTAAACAAACAACAGCAGCTGGCAAAGCCAATAGAAACCTGGTAGTCGGCAGCATATACCAAACATAACAAGCGCGAGTGGTGGAATGGCAGACACATCCGGCTTAGGACCGGATACCATAGTGTGTGAGAGTTCGAGTCTCTCCTCGCGTACTGATATCCGGTTGGTCGGATATCTGCGGTAGCTATTCAGATTTACTTCTTTTTTATTTTAGGAGGAAAAAGGGCTCGATTCCCATCGAAGCGACGTAAAGCTCTGCGGCTCGTTGGGAAGAGCGCCCGAAAAAGAATCTGGAGATATCGCCGCAAAGGGGATTCCCAGCTAACGGTTCTTACTTCTTAATCTCGGCTATTAAAAGAGCCGTAATCCCGGGAATCCCTTTGAATAAAAGCTTCACAGGAGGGAGGATATAGTTCAATGAGTTGGAATGTTGTTTTAAATAAATTTACAGAAATGAAAAGCAAAGCCCTGGAAACGGGAAAGGATATCTGGGGATATGACAGCACGGAACAGACATGCATGAACTATTGGGTATCCCTTTTGGATGCAGGCGCGTATAAGGAAAAACTTGAGAAGCTGCTTCATTACCTGGAACTTATTGAAGAAGGGGATTTCCTTCTTGTCCGTTATGCCAATTACACCGATGTGCTTTCCGGTGAAAAGGAGAGCATGACAATGGATGAGTTCTGGGATATGGACGATGGCTTTTACCGGGAATGCCGTTCCGTGGTGATCAATATCCGAAAGGACGAGCTTGTTCTGGCGCCGTTTCGTAAATTCCGCAATTTAAATGAGAGCGAAGAGACATCCTATGAAAATATTGCAGGCAGGATCAGGGCAGCATCCTGTGTAGAATTCTCGGACTAGCTTGACGGATCCATGCAGTCTGCACGTTTCTACGACGGTCAGATAGTTATGGCAGGAAGTCAGTCTCTCAACAGGGAGAAGTCCTGGAGGCTTGCAGATGGCTTTCGGATGCTGTGTGAGAAGGAAGGATATGTGAAGATGCTGATGGAACATCCGGATCAGACCTTTATCTTTGAATACATTTCTCAAAGAGATGCCCATGTGGTTAACTATGACGTGGAAGGGCTCTTTCTGATCGGAATGCGTGATGTGGAAACCGGAAGAGAGGCCAGTTACAGGGAAGTGCTGGAGTATGCGTCCAGATATGATCTTCCGACCACAGAAGTTTTTGACATAACCTTAGATGAGATCATCCGAGAACTGGATTTGAAAAAGTCTTCAGAGGCGGAAGGATTCGTTCTCAATATCAATGGCTTTAAAGTAAAGATCAAGTACAACGATTATGTATACATGCATAAAGTCCTTTCTGCCATCTCGTCAGTAAATCTGATTATTCAAAATATCGCGGAAGACCGTTTCGATGATTTCCTGGCCAAGATTCCCAGCGCATATAGGGAACGGGTATTGAAAGTTGCCAGAATCGTCTATGCCTATAAAAACGAAACGGAAGCAAAAGTAGAAGAAGCTTTTGAAAAAGCACCTAAAAAAGACCGTAAAGAATTCATGCTCTGGGTGACGGAACATGTGGACAGGAAGCTTCAGGGATGTGTCCGCTGCAGATACCTTGACGGGAAGGGTTCCTACAATGTTCTAAAGAGGAATGGCAAAGGCTATTTGAAACTGAAAGATATGGGAGCCGAAGATTATAAGGAGATTTTCAATGATGACGAAGACAAAGGATAAAAACAAATTTTATATGTTGATTGGACTGCCGGGCTCCGGAAAAACATCCATTGCCATGGAAATACTTGATAGGGCAAAAGAAGATGAAAAAATAGTCTGGATCAGTTCCGATGCCATCCGCAAGGAACTTTTCGGGGAGGAGTCTGTGCAGGAAGACGCGCAGAAAGTGTTCGACCTGATGCGAATCCGCACATTGGAAGCCCTGAGAGAAGGCAAAGATGTAATCTATGATGCCTGCAATATCAATTCAAAGCGCCGCAGGGCATTTCTCCAGAATCTGAATAAGCTGGATTGCGAGAAAGTCTGCATAGCAGCAGCGACTCCGTATGCCATGTGCATAGAGAGAAATGCT
This sequence comes from Candidatus Mediterraneibacter vanvlietii, assembly GCA_019113645.1. Classification (GTDB taxonomy): domain Bacteria; phylum Bacillota; class Clostridia; order Lachnospirales; family Lachnospiraceae; genus Mediterraneibacter; species Mediterraneibacter vanvlietii. The sequence goes on from DXGZ01000112.1 coordinate 10,751, forward strand.
CACAGGGACAGAGTCGTTCCTGATGAGGTAATTGAACGAATGTACAAAACCTGGAATACTCCGGCTTGGTATGAAGGATGGGATAGAATGGAACTTGTTTTTGCGGATGGAACCAAAGGCGCAGCCGAAGACGCACACGCATTTGTGACAAAGTACTTAGATTATGACCAGATGAATTCCTATCATAGGGAGACACTGGGAACCCATATGAAAAACACCTGGAAAACCATCCTGGATAAAGGATACGACCATGACTGCAACCTTGCCCTTGCGGCGCTGCTTCATGACTGCGGGAAGCCGTTTACCAGGGAAGTCTGCAGGACAGAAGATGGCAGGGAAGAGGCGCATTATTATCAGCATAACTGCACCGGAGCCTATGACGCGCTGTTCTTTGATTATCCGGGGAAGACGGATGCAGATATTTTGGAGATTTCACTGATGGTCAATCTGCATATGACTCCATTTTGCTGGAAAAATACCGGAAATCATAATGACCGTATGCGTGACCTCTGGGGGCAGAAATTATACGATTCTGTCCTCCTGATCCACGACGCAGACCAGGCGGCAAGTTAAATCACGTTTGAAAGAAGCTTGACAGCAATCCGAGTAAAATTCAGAGACATCAAGGCAGAGACAGAAAAAAGGATAATTTCAAAACGGGTTTCTTCCTGCTGCAGATACTGACCATGATGAAACTGCAAGACTGCTGTATTCTTATACCAACAGGAAACGGAGGCACACAAGAAACAATCTCCAATCTGGAATATCAGCGGTAAAAGCATAATTGCGGGAGGAAAGAAAATGAGAGAAATTTTTAAAGACTATTTATTCAAGCATAGCATTTTTGTAAACGAAGCATCCCAGGAGAGCGGCGCTGCATTTGAAGCGAGATTTGCCCTTGCAAAATTATTTCAAATTCGTATCACGGAAGGCGGAGATCTAGTCACTGCAGAGATGATCCGTTATGCCAGTGAACAGCTTGGGCAGGATGTGCCGGAGCCGTTTTACAGAGGATTTCCGGAAAGCGTCAGAATGCTTACTTCCAAACAAAGGCTTCTGGATCAGATGCTGCATTACGCACACACTTATGGCATGGGTGATTTCTCTGAACCGGGTCATTCTGTACTGGAAGATTTTATCCAGAGAACCGCATTCGATGAAAAATGTGAGGTTCGCGATTTTTCTGTTATGACAGAAGAGGCAGCAGTTGAAAAACTGGCAGAGTATGTGGAAAATCTTCTTGCCGGGACCAGACCGGTAAATGAGGACCAGTATGATTTTATCTGCGAGTATATCCTCGAATATGGATATCAGGTGAAGAACTGTGTGTCCAAAAACATGGCAGTCAAACTCCTTCTGGATTTTCGGGATGTGCATTATGCGGATTTCCTTGCCATGTCCGATGTGATCAAACTGGCAGATGAGATGAATTACCGTCTTTATCGCAATGAGAATATCAAGAAACTGAATCTTAAAAATCAGGACCGTAAGTTTATCACGAGCGTTATCAACTATCTTTCTAATGCGAAAAGCTGCGACCTGAAAAATTGCTTTGAGAAGAAAGCAGTGTGGAACGGGCTGCTGCACCACATTCATTACCATCCGGTGAATGAGACCTCTGCGCAGTTGGTAAAGTGTATGAGAGGGAAAGAAAACTTCTCAGTATATGCTGCCTTTGAAAAAGCCATGGCTGCAAAGGATATCCGTCAGGCAGTCATGGTCTTAAAGAAAGGTAAGGGAAGCGGCGCCGTGCTTAGAAATCTGAATTATATTTTAAGCAGATGCGAATCCGCGGAAGATATTCAGTTTGTAACAGATCATATGGACTCTTCCAATGGCGTGGTCCTTCTGCAGCTTCTTATGGAGTACGCCACGTACGAGGAGATTGCCACGTACGAGGAGGATGCTTCCAGGACATTTAAGTTCATCAGACATAACAAACTGGCAGTTCATAAAGAAACTTTCGATGAAAGGATCTGCAGACAATCGGTGATTTCTGAAAAGACAGCGGAACTGCTCTGTGAAGCCATTAAGAAAAATCTCCGCAAGGTTTATGCAGGCAGGCTTGGTAAGGTTTACATCGATCCGGCTATGAAGAAAGTGGCGCTTCCTATGCAGGAAGCAGTGTCTTCCAGCGGATATGGAGTCCTTCCGAGAGGTTCCAGGATTCATATAGAGGAAGGTAAGAAAATCCGGGCATTCACCTACTGGGAGAAGGTTCACGATATCGACCTTTCAGTAATCGGAATCCGTGCAGATGGCTCACAGATGGAGTTTTCCTGGAGATTCATGTGGAACAAACAATCGGACGCCATTACCTTTTCCGGCGATGAGACTTCCGGCTATTTTGGCGGCTCTGAGTATTTCGACATTAATCCTGTCAGATTCCGAATGGAATTTCCGGATGTGGAATATCTTGTGTTCTGCGACAATGTTTTTTCTAATTCCACCTTTGATCAATGTATCTGCAGAGCAGGTTATATGCTTCGTGATATTAAAGACTCCGGGCAGGTATATGAACCTAAGACCGTCAAGACTTCTTTTACAGTCAACTGCAGCAGCAGGTTCGCCTATCTATTTGCCATTGACCTTGCTGCTAATGATTTTATCTGGCTCAATGTGGGCAGAGACAGCTCCGCAGCAGTGGCAGGCACGACCAGTTTAGGTTTCCTTACGGAGTATTTTGATCTGATATCTGTGATGAATGTGTATGAATTCTTCTCCATGCTGGGAAGTGAAATTGTGGACGATGCAGCGGCTGCAGAAATCATGGTTACGGACTGTGCGGTTGAGAGCAGAGAAGGTGTGGAGGTGATCAGAAGCTGTGATACGGAAAGGATTCTGGCTTTTATGAATTCATAAAGAATTTATCCGGTGAAG
>DXGZ01000025.1 GCA_019113645.1 Candidatus Mediterraneibacter vanvlietii
ACGGTGAGATTGTCTGAGCGAATGCGAGTTGCTCACCGTCTGTCCCTGTTTTTAGTCCGTCCCCGGAACTCCTTAGTTTCCCTTAGCTCCTGGAGCGGAAGCCGAACACAGTCTCCACCCTTGCAGAATATGTTTTGGAAGGTATCCCTGTTTTCGGAAATATTTCCACTGGAAGTCGGCGAACCTAATCAACTAAATAGCTGTTGCACTAAATAGCTGAGATAAGCGCTAAGAATCCGTCAAAATACGGAGCGACGACTTGAAAATGATTGACCCGGAAAGTGACTGGATATAAAATGAGCAATATCCTACATGGTAGAAAAGGAAAGGATATGCCGAAAGGCAAATGAATACAGAAAGGAATGGAAAGAGATGACACGCGAGGAAATCAAAAACATGGATTTTGAAGCATTCAGGGAACAACTTCCGTCAATGACAAACGTGAAATATCTCGAAGCAGATGGAACAGAAGTTTACGGAATCTACAAGCACGATGTGTGCTACGTGGAGAGAGACGGGATACAGCGCACACTTCAGATGATTGTGCCTGAGATGAAACCGGATAAAAAATATACCTATCCGGCAATTTTGTATGTACAGGGATCTGCATGGATGAAACAGGACAATTATAAGAGGCTTGGAGTTATGGCGAGACTGGCACAGAGAGGATATGTTACCGCGATACTTCAGTATAGAGAGAGCTCTCTGGCCGCGTTTCCTGCACCGGTGGAAGACGCGAAAACAGGGGTTCGTTTTTTGAGAAAACATGCGGAGAAGTATCACATTGATCCGGATAATATTGTTATCATGGGAGACTCCAGCGGCGGACATACGGCACTGGCAGCAGGTCTTACTGCTGATGATGACTGCATGGATACGGATGTATATAAAGAGGTATCCTGTTCAGTGAAGGCGATCGTGGATCTTTACGGAGTGACAGATATCTGCCAGAAAGAAGATTTCCCGACTACTGCCAACCAGGGACAGCCGGACAGTCCGGAGGGAATGCTGATCGGAGGAAAGGATGTGTATGAATATCCGGAACTTTCTCAGCCTACCATTATTACAAATTATGTGAAAGCGGATAAAAAGATCCCGCCGGTTCTTATGATGCATGGGACGGATGATGACATGGTTTCCTGCAATCAGAGTATCCGTCTGTATAAAAAATTTCTCGAAGAGGGGAAAGATGTGACATTTTATCTTGTAAAGAATGCAGGCCATGGAGATATTGCGTTCTGGACGGAAAAAAACATGGATATCATAGATGCGTTTATTCGCAGACATACATGTGGACAGCAGGAGGAAGTATAAGATGAGTATATTGTTAATGGCAATTGTGCTGATTCTGATTGTAGTGGCGACAGTTATTACAAAGAAACTTCCGTTTAACTTTGTGCTTATGATTGTACCTATTGTATGTGCGCTGCTTCTGGGACACAGTGTGAAAGAGACAAGTGATTTTGTTGCAGGGCAGCTGTCTTCAATGATGCAGTCAGCAGGATTTATGCTGTTGTTCGCGTTCCTCTACTTCCAGATGCTGACAGAAGCGGGCGTGTTTGATACGATTGTTATGGCCGTGACAAAGAAACTTGGAAAGAAAATGAATGTGATTGTAATTATGGTTCTGACCACTCTGATCGGCGGATTCAGTATTCTGACCGGTAACTTTACGCCGGCATATCTGATTACATTCCCGATTCTTGTACCGCTGTATAAGGAATTTGATTTTGACAGGGAGGCCGCGTTTATTATTGCGCAGACGGCAATGTCTGCTTTATGTTTTATACCCTGGGGAATCGGAATGGCATATACGGCGTCCTCAACAGGACTGGATGCAAACGAACTTGCAGCGGCATCCATGCCCTGGGGGATCTGTTTTATTCCGGCAATTATTCTTCAGTGGGTATATTTCGGGTGGAAGCATAAGAAACGTGTGGGAACATTTCAGGCAGTGGCTGCGATTGATCAGGTCGAAAAAGAGATTCAGGAAAACCCGAATCGCCGGCCGAAACTTTTCTGGATCAATCTGGTGATCTTTATCATCTGCCTTATAGCTCTGGGAGTATTTGGAATTGCACCATATCTTGTGTTTATTGTTGCAACAGTAGTGACAGCGATGATCAATTTCCCGAAGAACTTTGGTGAGATTTTTTCAAAAGTCGGTCCGATGTATTTAAATATTCTGGTAATGCTGATTGCCATTAATGTTTACCAGGCCGTGTTTAATAATACAGGGATGGTAGGGGCTCTTTCGGACGCGCTGCTTCAGGTATGCCCGGAATTTCTGCTGCGTTATATTCACATTATTATGCTGCTGCTCTGTGTAGTGATTATTTATGTAATTCCATTTCAGATCTTCAATGCGCTGTATCCGGTCTTTATCTCAATCGGAGCCGGATTTGGAATTCCTGCGGTAGCGGTTATCGCTCCGTTTATCTGTAATCTGTCACTGGCGACGAGTTCCACTCCGACCAACTCATCCACTTATACGGGATGCGCGCTGACAGAGACTGAGGTACAGCATTTCTGCAGAAAAGCAGTACCGATCCAGACTGTTACAAATGCCGTGGTTGTGCTGACAGCGGTGATATTCGGAGTACTGCAGCTGTAGTGAAAATTTTGTAATACCACATGTGGCGTTTAAAAACTTCTGTTTCCTGATGGGGAGACGGAAGTTTTTTTGCGGTAAAATTCGCCTGGCTCTCTGCTTTGTGGTATACTAGCCGCAAAGCGGCTAGTATCGCTGGCAGTCGCCAAATGAACATAAATGTTCGCTTGGCTCTCTGCTTTGTGGTATACTGAAAACACTGGAACAGCATACTGGACAGCAACCGAAAAAAATGAAAGGAACAGGTCCGAATCCATGGGAATTTTAGTGAACCGTCTGCTGGTCATGCTCAATGAAAATGAGTCGGGAACCACGTTCTATTATATTGCTCTGACACTTCTGGAGCATATAATGGAGCTTGGAAATATGAATATCAATGAGATTGCCGAACTGTGTACGACCTCAAAATCGACGATCTCCAAGTTCATTCGGGCTTTGGGATACAGGAGTTTTTCAGATTTCCGATATGCGGTTGAAATGGAAAATAATAAATACCGAAGTCCGAATTCCTATACCCATGATGTAATCGGATATCTGGATGAACATACGTATGAAGAATATGCTCAGGATCTCGCGCAGGACATTATCATGAATGTCAGGCATATGGATATGG
>DXGZ01000113.1 GCA_019113645.1 Candidatus Mediterraneibacter vanvlietii
GCTTATAGTGATAGGTAATCCTTTGAAGTTATCGCCGGATTTTCCCCCACTTCACACCGGACGTGCGACTTTCACCGCATCCGGCGTTCCATCGATTGTTTTCACAAGCATTTAATCAATCTCCAAATGAAATACTATTATTCTATTGCGGACAAACCAGCCCGCTCACGCAGACTGTTCACTTTTAACATCAGTTCCTTTGTTGTTTTGAGAGCATCAGCTATCGCTTTCAGCTCATTCATCGGGCGTCTTTGCAGAAGCGGAAGGAATCTCCTGTGGAACAAAATCATGTTTTGATAGCGTTCCCTGCCGCCAAATTCTGCCGGAGTTTTCAGCCAGCATACGATGTCAGCCGCATTTTCAAAGAGTTCTCCACTTAGCGCACATTTTCCACGTTGAGCAGAGAATAATGAAATCCTGCTGTCTGTGAGTTCTGTGCTTCGACCCATAGACGGTTGATTTCTCAAACCCGCCAGAACAAATGAGTTCAGGCTTAGGTTTGTGTGTATCAATGTCCGTCCGTCGGCCGTGTAACTGCATACCGCTGTCTTCTTTGCCATCGGTATCTTGTTCTTGATATATGCGATAGGGTAGATAGGTTGGTCGATTCCTGATACATACCGTACCATTGCCGACTTACCGAACCGCTCCTTTTCGCTCTCGGTCATTGCACCGCCTTCTCGAACAAGTTTGCACCCGGTTTCTGTATTGAGCCGATTTGTTAAAACTGTCATGACCTGCCTGTGGATTTTTCTGCAATCAATACTGATACAGGTAGCGAGCTGAAAATAATTCTGTATTCCCAGAACCATTGAATTGAACAGCCTTATCTCGTCTAAAGGTCTTTTTCCTTTGGACGGTCTGGCAATCCGCTTCGCTTGTTCCACCAGCTTTTGCTTTTCCAGTTCCAACTTTTTGTCACAGATATGAGATTGCACAGCGTACCTACCGCTTTTTGGTCTGACCCGTATCTTGAATCCGAGAAACTCTGAATAGCGTTTTCTGACATTGACTATCCTTGTTTTCTCCGGCGATACTTCAAGCCTTAGCCTCTCAGTTATCCACGCTGTTACAGCTTCTTTTGTTCTCAAAGCGTCCTCTTTATTCCGACAGAAGATTCTGAAATCATCTGCATATCTCACGATGTACATTTCTTTCAGTCCCGTTTTCCTCATTTTGAGAAATGCCTTGCTCCGGTCAAAAGTAATCGAGTTTCTGATTTTCCTCTCATACCCGTATTCCTTTACAAGAGGGTGGTTCTGCCATTGGCTCTCTACCCAGTTATCCAGTTCATTCAGCACGATATTCGCAAGTAGCGGTGAAATGATACCACCTTGCGGTGTGCCTTTGTCTGGAATGAGGGTAGTGCCGTCTGGCATTCTAATCGGTGCTTTCAGAATCCGCTTGATAATAAAAATCAACTGTTTGTCGTGTATTCCCAAAGCCCATATCTGCCGCACCAGCTTACTGTGATTTACATTATCGAAAAAGCCCTTTATATCAAACTCAATCACATAATGCAGATTCATTCGCTGGAGCATGGTATAGGTTCTCTGCATGGCATGTTCTACGGAGCGGTTCGGGCGAAAGCCGTAGCTATTGTCGCTGAATTTCGCTTCGCAGATAGGCTCCATGACCTGCTTGATACATTGCTGTACCAGCCTGTCCCAGATACAAGGAATACCCAACGGGCGGGTCTTGCCGTTTGGCTTCGGAATGTCTTTACGCCTGACCGGTTTTGGTCGGTATCCGTGATGACTTCCTGTGACAATAAACCTCACTTTCTCCACAACTGTTTCGGGCGGTAAACACCCGATGTCACTGATGTTTCTGTTGTCTGTTCCTGCTGTGTAGATTCCTCCGTTTGCTTTGATGTTCCGATATGCCAGAAGAATGTTATCCCGGCTTAGGATTATATCCATAAGGTCGGTAAAGTTGTCTCCGTCCAGACTTCGGCGATAGAGTTCGTCAAAAACTGGCTGCATACCGTAATACTCGGCGTGCCGTAAATCGTCTACACATAGATTTTTGCTTTTCTTTGGCATAAGGCATCACCTCCTTTTACGAAAGTGACCCTTTTGGTCTTACTCGAATCCTTATGTTGGATTGAATAATGCCTGTTTATCTCAACCGACTTGTGGCCATTCCTCCGTAGCTCACATAACGCAAGCACATCATAGGTTCGACCACTGCTTTTCAGCAGCAGTTCGTCTGCTTATTGTTCTTCGTCAGATTATTCCTTGCGGAATCTGCTGCCTTTCCTCGTTCCGATAGTTCTATCTGTACATACATACCCTTAGGTTCCTGCTATAGACCTGTCGGCTTGCCTGTGCCTGTAACACAGCATGGTCGTTCGTAGGGCAAATTTCTACTGAACCACACCGACTGCGCTTTAACGCACCCACGCATTTCTGCGTGGTCTTCTTTTAGACCTGTACATTCGCAGGTTCGTCAGTCCGCCCGCCAAAGCGAACATTCTAACCATAGGTATCTTATAGACCCTCGGCCTATAGGTAACACAGTCTGCCGCCAGACCGCTTTCGACCACTTTTGGCAGTGGTTACGGTTACTCTCAGCCTTTGTCATGGGGCTTCGTACAAAAGCCATTACAGCTAATGCACGCCCATCAAGGGTAGGCGTTTCAGGGCGTTACCCCGTCATTCCACCTATCAAACTACCAGTTCTCCGAACAACGGAAAACCGTTGCCCGTGCGCAGACTTTTTACCGCCTGCGAACGAGTCGCACTGACCCAGAAATCCTCTGTTGCTTTTTCTCCTTCTCCCTTTGTATTCGCAATGATCGTATTCACCAGCTTCAGGACATCCCTCTCCGAGCGGATATAGTGGAATGGATTAAAGTGCATGGATTTACTGAAATTAATGGTGTTCAGCACCTTGATCTGATATCCGTGGTTCACCAGCATCCGACCGCATTCCACGATGATCGTGCCTTTGGGGTCTGTAACTACATAGGAAACATGATCTGTCATCTGCATCAGCTGTGGCTTCACATAGAATCGGGTCTTCCCGGATCCGGAGCCTCCGATCACGATGACATTTTTATTTCTGGCATATTTGGGAAGTTTTGGCCGGCTGTTCATAGTCAGCCTTTCTGTCTGGGTCAGGATGATATTATTTTCAAATACAGGATCCATAAAAGGCTCAATGTCTTTTGCAGTCCCCCATCTGGCTGATCCATACTCCTCCCCCTGCCGGAACTTCTTTGCATTCTTGCCCCGATAGACGACTATGAGCTTTAAAAGTACAGCCGCAGCTGCCCCCGCCAACAGATCATACAAGTGAATGCTGGGAAGCCAGGATACAAACGCCAGTTTAAAATTCGATAACATCACGCCCATACGTACAATCCAGCTATCTCCCGTACAATGACGGAAAAGCCATGCTCCCTTATCCACGATATAAAAGCAGATCACATAAGGAAAATTCGAAAGGAGCAGTTTTTTTATCTGTATGTTTTTCATCGCTCCTGTCCTCTGTCTTTCTGCCTGGTCTTTACACGTTCCCGATGCTTTGCTGTCCTCTGAATAGCTTTCTGGAGCTTTTTCCTGACAGAAGGTCTTCTGGATTTCTTCATCGCAACCCCGGCATACTCCCGAAAGGCTGCAGTCATCACATCTACATCCTTTGCACGGAAGAACACCATATATCTGGGCGGTGAAACGCTGTTATCTCTTTTCAGGCTGTAATCAATACCATATTTTCTCGCAACCCTGTCAAATGAACGGATATTCTGATTCGTTATCAGAATGTTTGACAGCTGGGCGCCTTTTGCCATCAACTGTTTCATTGTCTGTTTCCCATGAGGCACTTTCTTCTGCTGATGTTTCTGTTCTTTTATTCTTCCTTTCTCCTGAGCCCTGCCTCTTTTTGCAGCCTGCCTGACCTGTACCTTATTCTGCTTCGCACGGTCTCTGTCGTTCAAATACTTCCGCAGTGCTGCTTTCAGAACTCCTGCTGTCATCCTGGTGCACTGAACACACAGGCTGATCGTTTTCTCATTTACTTCATCCTGCAAATTTTCACCTCACTTTCCGGGAATTCATTTCCCGATATAAAACTGCAATACAGTAACCGATGCACGGCATATGTTTTCCATAAGGACAGCCTTTACAGCGTCCCGGTTCGCGGGGCAATTCTCTTTTTTTGATTTCTGATGCCAGATAATGGCACTGTTTTTCCTTACATCCTCCTTTTCCCCACCAGTAACAATATCTGCAGGACCATGGCTTGTCCTTCTGATACTTCTGCCCCGGAATTGCCGCTTTCGGATCGATCACTAATTTCTTATTTCCCATAATCCTGTATCCTTTTCTGTTCCATAAAAGGGCGCCCACATATTTCAGTGAACGCCCGTTTCCAACTTCTTATTTCCTTTTTCTTCTTAAAACAACTGCCACAACAGATCCGCAAAGCCCCAGACCAAACAATGCAGACCATAGCAGAATGTTTGTATGGTCTCCGGTCTGCGGGGCATCCACGGATGTGGTGTCCTGAGGCGTCTCCGGTGTTTCTTTCGGCTCTGCCTCATCTTTCATGATAACTTTCTGGATCTCACCGGTATCTTTTACCTCAAACGCTACATCCTCTGCGACCAGATAGCCTTCCGGTGCGGATTCTTCATGAAGTGTGTACTTTCCAATCGGAAGCATCTCGATATAGTGCGGTTCCTCCGTGGAAGTCCAACTCTCCACCACTTCTCCATTCTCGTCCAGGATGGTCAGCTTCGCTCCCGGCAGCTCTTCTCCGACAATATCCGTCTTAGAGATTTCCACCTTTGTCACATCGTCTTTCATTTCGATCTTCTGGACTTCTGCGGTGTCCTCCACGGTAAACTGGATACTCTCCGCTGTCACATATCCAGGAGCCGGAAGCACTTCCGTCATCGTGTAGGTCTGTCCAACCACCAGCTCTTTTATGATATGGGGCTCTTTGCCGGATACCCATTCATCCACGATTTCTCCGTTTTCATCCGTTACCGTCAGCTTTGCTCCCTCAATCTCCTCCCCGGTAGTCAGGGAAGTTTTGGTAAATTCAAAGACTGTCGGTTCATCCTCAAAGGTAAATTCATACGAAACTGTCGCTTTGCCGGAAGATTCCGCTGTAAAAGTAAACTCCTGCACCTCATCTGTGGTGGCAAATCCCGGAGCCGGAGAAGTCTCTTTCACCGTATAGGAAAATCCAATGGGAAGATCCGCCTCAAAGGTCAGTTTTCCATCCTCGCCGGTTGCCTTTTCCTCGATCACGGTTCCCGCTTCCAGAACCACATCTCCATCTTTATTGGTAATATCCTCTTTTGCGGAAAGTGCAAACACAGCCCCCTCCAGTACCCGGTCAGAATCCTTCTCTTTCTTCAAAACAGAGACTTCCACTTTCTGGCGGTTATTCTGCCAGTCTCCAGACCAGGTAACTTCTGCAGTATCCTGATCCACATAGGTCAGATCGATCTCCCGGATCTCCCCGTCCAGCACATAGCCCTCCGCCGTCTCTTTTTCTTTTACATAGTATCTTCCAAGTGGAAGGTCAGAGAGCTTTGCAATGCCTGTCTCATCTGTGGTAATCGTGGCGATCAGCTCGTCCTTTTTGTAATAGTCCTCACTTTCGCCGTCTGCCGCCTGGATGTCTTCCAGTGCGTATACCTCAAAGGTTACATCTTTCAGAGTGCCGGTAATATACTCGAAGATGTTGCTGATCCAGCCGCCAATGGTATCGGCCAGTGTCACGTCCTCCAGAAACTCACCTTTCTTGTTGATGATCAGCGTTCCTGTTGGTACATCATCTTTCATTTCCACTTTCTGGATCTCCGCTGTGTCTTTCACAGTAAAAGTCACTTCTTCTGCTTTCAGATAGCCATAGGGAGCCCGTTCTTCCCGAAGTGTATAAGTCTCGCCCACCGTCAGCCGTTCAATCAGATGTTCCTCCCCTTTTACGGAAGTCCAACTGTCAACCACATTTCCGTCTTTATCCAGGACAGTCAGCTTTGCGCCCTCCAGCTCCACGCCGGTTGTGAGATCAGTCTTTTTCACGGAAATCTTTGTCGGCTCGTTTTCATATTCAGAGGACAGTTCCACCACCGGGATTCCCTGCCCCTGATACTCTGCAGTTACTTCTACAACTTTATCGGAAGAAACATATCCATCCGGAGCCGCTTCTTCTCTGATATAGTAACGTCCAAAAGGAAGGTCATTCATAAAGACCGCTTTCCCGTTTTCATCAGACAATGCCTTACTGATCAGCGTGTCGGCTTTCACAAGTACCTCGCCATGCGCCAGAATATCCTCTTTGGCATACAGTCCAAACACAGTGCCTGGGACTGTAGCCTGTGTTTCAGCATCCTTTTTCACTACGGATACTTCCACTTTCTGACGGTCATTCTGGAAAACTGCTTCCTGCTCGATCACAGGTGTCTCCTGATCCTTATAGGTAAAGGTCACTGTCTGTACTTCCTCGTCCAGCACAAAGCCTTCCGGGGCTGTCACTTCCATGATCTTGTAACTTCCAAGAGGAAGATCAGAAAGATATGCTTCCCCGTTTTCATCCGTAGTCACAGTTCCCACCAGCTCGCCGGCAGCGTATTCTAAAATACGGTTCCCCTCTGCGTCTTTCTGGAAATCAGCGGTATAAATATCCTCCGCAGCGGAAACCTCAAAGACTGCACCTGCCAGGTTTTCTGTCTGATAGACAAAATCCTTGCTGAAACCGTCCAGCACTTCGCCCTGCTTTACGATCTTTAGCTGTCCTTTGACCGGATGATTCTCATAGACCACTTCAATGATCACATCCCCGGAAACACTGTCCACCTGGTAAGCGGTATCGGAATCCACGGCAATCTCATAGTAATTCTCATTCAGCGTATATCCGTAAGGCGCTGTGACTTCCTCAATCCGGTAATGCCCGATTGCAAGATTCTGCGGCAGAATCAGATAGCCTTCCTCGTCCGTAAAGAAAGAGGTATGAACCTCCGTTGTCGGATAAGTCGTCACCTGCTCAACGTATTCTTTATTGTCCAGGTCATAGATCCGGAACTCCGTGCCTTCCTGCAGTACCGGCTTTTTCGTCTCATCATCCTGCTTGATGATTTTCAGCTTCGCTTCAAATTCTTCATCCAGAAGCACTCTCCATACCTGGGGCGTGTTCTGATTATGCTCTGTGATCCGCACGATAAAATCGTCCACTGGCTTGTAGTTGTGGGGCGTGGTTGTCTCACGGACAAGGTATGTGCCATAAGGAAGAGCAATACTGCAGGCATGTCCTTTCTCGTCCGTAAACATCTCTGTCGCTCCATTCTCCCCGATCACCACCGGTTCTGCGGAATCAAAATCATAGCTGCCATCTTCTTTTACCGTCAGATCAGAAAGAAGATATGCTGTAAATCCGGCACCGGAAAGCAGATCGGCGTCCGTCTCCCCGTTATTAGCTGCTTTGATAATCTCAAAGGGCTGCTTCTTTACCTGTTCCAGTGAAACGCACTCCCGCTCCACGGTTGCTGTCAAATCTCCTTCATAGCTGCACACCAGGTCATGTTCCTGCTCATCTGCCAGATACCCGACCGGAGGCGTGATCTCTTTTATAAAATACTCTCCAAGATAAAGATTCTCTACAGACGCTTCCCCGTTCTCATCCGTGGTCAGCGTTGACACCCTGTCACCGGCTTTATAGATCACGCCGGTTGCCCCGTCCGGATGGACAATATCCTCACGGGCATACAGGCCATACACCGCATTTTCCAATGTGGCGTCTCCCTGTGGAGCTACCTGGTTCGTCTCTGCGTCTTTTTTCTGCAAGCGGATTGTGGCGTTTACTCTCTCATTGGTAAAGGTATGGGTAAATGTCACTTTCGCTTCGCTGTCATTGGTATAAGAGAACGTAAAGGAATATACATCTGCTTGGTTCCGCACATAACCTTCCGGAGCCTGGATTTCTTTCACATCATAGGAAAATCCTATTGGCAGGTCTGCCGTAAATACGGCTTTTCCATTCTCTCCAGTCACCGCTTTCTCAATCAGCGTTCCCTTAGATACCACAACACTTCCATCTGCATTTTTAATTTCGCTTCCCGCATACAGGCCAAACACGCCGCCATCCAGAGGATTTAAGGTGTCCTTGTCCTTTTTCAGCACGGAAACTTCCGCTTTCTGCCGGTCATTGACAAAGGTACTCTCGCTGAATACCGTCTCCACGTTCTGTCCGGCATAGGACAGCGTGACTGTCTTTTCCTCCCCGGCATTATAAAAATTCTCCGGAGCCTGCACTTCTTTAATGGTGTAGGTCCCAAGGTGAAGATTTTTCAACACGGTGGCTCCATTGGAATCTGTTGTCAGGTTCGCTTTTACCAAATCCCCTTTACTGTAGACTTTTGCGCCGTAGGCAGTTATAATATCCGCTCCCGCATAAACGTTATAGACAGCGCCCTCCTGCCTGCGGTTCTCATAGCGGAAGGTGACGCCATCTTCTGTCACATCCGCACCGGTCAATACCTGTCCATCCTTATAGATTGTAAGTTCTCCCATCTGCTCCTGATCCGGAACAGTAACGGAAGTTGTCTCATTCGCCACAAGGTTTACGTTATAAGCAGACACATTGATCCGGTAACCAGATGGAGCTGTGATCTCTTTCAGGTACACCGTATCCTGAGTCTTTACAATCTCTGCTACAGCAGATCCATTCTGGTCCGTAGCCGGCATTTCTGTAATCAGTTCTGAACAGTCCTTATCACTGTATATGCCAAACACTGCTCCGGATAATTTTGCGTTCTCATGATTGGAGTCCACTTTGATGACCTCTACCTTTGCCAGTTCCAGCCATTTCACCGAAAAACTTACATACTTTTCATCCTCTACGCCCTCGCCGAATACAAGGGCAAGATCCTGATGCTCACTCCCGGTTGTGATCTTATAGGCAGAGTAGTCTTTTGTAATACTTCCCTGCATCTTTGCCGACCACGATCCGGACACGTCTTTTGTCTGGGTGAGCGGTGCGGTCAGATAAAACTTTGTACCTCCGGAAATCGTGACATCCGCTCCAGCAGCGCTGACACTGCCTGTACTGATGTTATGAAGTTTCACCCCATCCGGCAGGTTCATAGTGATTGTCTGCTGACTGGATGCATTAAACGTAATATCTTCTGTTCTCTGCTGGTCGCCATCAACATATGCAGTCACTTCCGCATTAGAGAAGGACATTTCTACATCCGGAATATCCGGCTGTCTCACTGCATAATGATACAGTTCCATAGCCAGAGCCTCTCCTGTGCTGTTGGTTCCATAAAACGCATCGCTGCTCCCATTTGCATATGACGCCGCCAGATGCGTTACAATAAACCGTTTCCCCGCAGAAAAATCCTGATGGTAATTATTAAAGAAATATGCTGATCCCGCTGCTTCTGTTCCATAATAGCAGACCTTTGCCAGTTCTTTATTCCCTTCCAGCTTTGTGATCTGATATGTGCCGCTTCCCGGTCCCGGTTTGGACGGCTGTACGCAATATGCTGTTGCCGTTACATTTCCAAAAGACACAGTAAATGGAGAGGTCAAATAGGAACCAAGTCCATAGTCTGCATAGTAGTACCACGATCCCTGGGTAATAGTGACTGTCTGGGAAGCTCTGGCCGCCCGTGTCATCGGGGCCTTAGCTGTAAAAGTTACACTTTCTCCCTGATCAAGACCCTGAATGTCTACGCCCTGTTCCTCTGCCTGAATGAGAACTTCTCCCAGAGACAGACCGGTTTCCTCATCTACGATTTTCTGTCCTTCCGTACTTTCAATCGCTTCATCCAATGCTTCCTCAGAAAGCATATCGCCCTTGTCCGGTACATCCTCTGCTTCTGTCTGACCTACCTGATCTGATTCCGTGTCTGATAGCTCCTCTTCACTGTCAGAAGTTTCTCCATTCCCTGAGTCATCATCAGAAGAACTGTCTGTGTTGGCTGTACTTTCTGCTTCCGTCTGTACCTCTTTTACAAGGATGTTCCTGCTGATCTGATAGACCGGATGGCCGGTTGTCTGCGGTTCCACATAATAGACCGCCTGGTAGGTATCCTCATGATCTGTACTAAAGGAATTTCCACTCTCATTCTCTGCATCATGGAACGTCACTTTTACCTTACTGTCATCCGGGATCTCAATCCCGGAAAAATCAGAAGTAATATCAAAGGAAGAACCAACCGTAATCTCATAATCGTTTGCTGTAACGACCTCGTCCGGATCCAGCTGATCTTTGATCTCCTCATAATAAGGGATCTTCTCAGATGCCGGTTCCGCAGCATAGGCAACTGCAGGAGATAATGCCGTGGACAGAAAAGAAATCAGCGCCAGACATCCTGATACCACTCTCTTTGCCATTCTTTTTCTTTTCATCTTCTTAAATCCTTTCTGAAATTTCATTTTTACAGTAACTTTTTTTCATTCGATTTATATTCTGATCGTGCCTTTCATCTCCTCCCTTCCAATATATTTGCACTGCCTGGGACAGTCGGCTTTTATAAATGCCGGGATAACAGTACAAAAATATGGCGGTATCTATTCCTTTGGAAACAAACACCGCCACACTGTTTCTACTGTCATCATCTTTATGAATCAGACAATTATTTTTGATTTAAGATTTGAGCATTTTCCTGTTTTCTTTCTCAGATCCGTTCCTGTCCCGGGTTCCAATATTTCCGGAACGTTTTCTCTGACAAGACACGCAGGATGCATATTCAGGTCAGGTATCACTCTGAGCAGGGTATTCACTTATCAAGGTGCCTGAGAGTTTTTAACCCCCTCACCTTTCAGAAGTGACCTATACCCTTTTACAAGGTGAACCTAAAAATTTTTTAATTATTTCTTTCCTGATGCACATATTCAGATAAAATTTTTAACACCCGTCTGATCATATCTGAAACACTCTGCTGCGATACACCGAAATGATCTGCAATATCCTGCTGTCTCCACTGCTCAAAATAAAAAAGATAGACAATATCCCTCTGACGTTCATTGAGTTTTTCCATCATTCTTTTGATAAGATCATCTTTGGCCATACTTTCCAGAATATCTTCTTCATCATTTCCTATCTCACCGCACTCCTCGACCAGACGGTCATACGAACATACCTTATGATTAGATTTAATTCTTTCCTGATTTCGTTCCAACCGGTCTTCCGCTTCCATGATCAAACGGACATACCAGTTTTCATTATCAAAAAATGAAGACTCATATATTTGAGCGGCATCCTTTACTGACTCATAACCATAAGTCCCACAATCTTCAATAGAGAAGACGGTATAATGCTTTCCTGCCCGGTAAAGAACAAAGCCATTCGCATACACGCTGATTGCTGTTTCCCGTGAAAGAATTTCCTTTACGATCACTTCTTCTCCAGATTCCATTAGTTGTCTCGCAGTTGGAACCCTCCCGTTGCTCTCTGTAAGATTTACCATTTTTCTTAACTCTTTTAATGTCATCATATGGACCACCTTTCTGCCTTGCGGCTGCGGGTGGTCCTGGGTACAGATTTTGCTTCAATTACGTTTTTGTAAATTCAGGCACTACAATAAGCCCTGGACTCACCCGTTTTTTTTGAACGGGAGCCCAAGGCTCCAGATTTATCCCTCTACTAATACAGACAGAGACGGGATATTTTACAATGCGAAAAATATTTTTTATTCTAAATTTCCAATCACATCACCACCTTTCTCTACAGCTCTTTATAGAATAAAAGGTTTTTAGGAAGCGGTATTTTTGCAAAGATTGATTTCTAACAAAAAAACCCGGCAAAACATATGACGATTGAAATTACGCAGATAAACTGCTTCTCAACCGTAAATGTTTTGCCGGGCTCTTAGTGATTCCAGTCAGGTTCAGCTCCTTGACAAACTCTTGATATCTGCCGCTGTCTTGATGGTTCCAGCCAAATTCACAGCCTGAACAGATATCTCATCCTATTTAATTTTTCTTACCGGATCCGGTCCTGAAACTCTGTGCATAAACCCTCATTCGGGCTTTCAGCTGTTCATCTCTGATGATCATAGGCCGGACAGATACGATATCATCCTTTACCAATACTTCCAGTGTGCTCTTACATTTTTTACAATCCACCTCCGAATCACATTGGGAACTCTTCTCAAGAAAAGCTCCGCATACAGGGCAGTGAACGTGCCATTTATAATTATCTGATCCCATAGGTTCCTCCTTCAAGCAATAAGAATTTCATTTATTACTCAACGGATCAAAGGGAAATCAAATCCGCCTGATGAGCTTCATGCCGCCCATTCCGAATAGCGCCAAAGCTGCGCGGACGTACATGATATCACAATTACAGATTTGCTTTGTAAATCTGCTGCATTCGCAGGACGTCTTTTCCGGCTCCCACTCACCGGCAGGCTCATCCTGTTTCCTGCAATCTTTAACATGGTGTCTCTAGCATTTCAAAACAGTCTCCGGACAGATCATAGAGATCCTGGATCTTTATTTCTGCATCTCCTATCCGCAGATGGATCATCGGATCATAAAAATCAACGATCCCCTCTGCCGTACGATGCTGCCCAGTTCCCGGATACATCCTGCTTTCCTGATAATATACTGCCCGGATGTTCATACCCGGCTTCAGTAATTTCAGTTTCATATCCAGTTCATTTTTCTTTTCATCCGGTAAAATTCTTTTTGGCTCATAAATTATCTCCTTTTCCTTTACACTCTCTTCAAAACCTTTTAATGCCGCAAAAGGAGCAAACTGCTTTGCCCGCCGTTCCACGGCCATTGGATATCTTTTCGACAGAGGTCTTGGTAAATATAAGATCTTCTGATATGCCGCCGTCAACATCAAATCATCTCCCCTATTTTCTGTGGCCGCCGATCTGATTATTGCGTTCCCTGTATGTAGAGCAGTCTAACAGGTTTGCTCCCCGCATGATCGCATTTTTCCCATAACGCCTTTTCACCTCCAGCACAGCTTTCTGCAGATTTTTTTCTTTTTCCTGTGAATATGGATCCGAAAACAGATCGTATTGAATATAACTCTCAGGAACAACTTTATTCGCGCAGATCTCAATCCGCCTGATTCCTGTATGTCGGTCTGTGATCTGCCTGTACAGATTTTCTACTGCACAGATAATCCTTTTGGAGCTATTAGTAGCATCCGGAAATTTCGCTGTTCCCCTGGATGGCTCCAGTCCATAACGGTGGTCATATGCGATCCACAGCGTCACAGAATTTGTAACAAGCCCCTTTTGTACAAGATCCAGAACCAGTACGTCCGTCATTTCTTTCGCAACAACGACTGCCTCTTCATACCCATAATTTCGCATCAGTACCTGTCCGTTAGATAAGCTGTGGTCTTCTGTATGATAATTCTTGATATCTCTCATCCTGCAGGACTCACATCCCCAGGCATGATCGATCAGAAGCTCCGCATCAATGCCGAATATCTTAAAGAGAAGATCTTCTGAGGTAATCGATGCAAGAGCGATATCACCCATCGTATGGATCCCATATCCAGAAAGTTTCTTCTCTGTCCTGGATCCGATCATCCAGAAATCACGGAGGGGCTGATGATCCCAGAGCTTTTCCCGATAGGAAATCTCATTCAGAATGCCGATATGGTCATCCACATGTTTTGCTACGATATCCATTGCAATCTTAGCAAGATAAAGATTTGTTCCCACCCCGGCAGTAGCCGTAATTCCAGTTTCATCCATCACTGCTCTCATCAATTCCACTGCCATCTCTTTTGGTGTCATATGATATAGATGAAGATATTCCGTGACGTCAATAAAACATTCATCCACACTGTACACATGGATATCTTCCCGGGAAACATACCTGAGATAAATGCTGTAAATCTTTGCGGAGTAATCCAGATAGAGCTGCATTCTCGGCATAGCAGTGATATACTCGATGTTTTTCGGGATTTCATGGATCCTGCACCGGTTCTTTACCCCAAGGCTTTTCATTGCCGGAGTAATAGCAAGACATATCGTGGATTTGGACCGTGTCGGATCTGCCACAACCAGGTTTGTTTTAAATGGATCCAGCCCTCTTTCCGAACATTCAACGGAAGCATAAAAAGATTTCAGATCAATACATATATAATAATTCTGACGTTCCATGCTGCCCTTCCTTTCCTATCGGCAATATTCCCAATTGCCTCTTTCTGGTTTTCTGATTGATCTTATATATTTCCTGTCATATCAAAATCGGCAATCTATCCGGTTTTTATTGACAAAACAGGAAATATTGTTTATATTATAGGCAAGTAGTTGCCGTCTTGCTATGGTTTACATTATAGGCAATTGATATCCCATTGTCAAGAGGCAAGATATATAAACAGGTAAGTGTTTTCCTCTTTTGCTCGGGAAGTACACTTTACCCCCAGAATAACCGCTTAGAAAAGAGGTATTGTTATGACTTTCGGTGAAAAAATCAGAAATTTGAGAAAATCAAAGAACATGAATCAAACCCAGCTGGCAAATTCCATAGGCGTTTCCCTTCGTACTATTCGCGGATGGGAAGCAGAAGGGCGCTATCCAAAGCAGCATGATCTTTATCAGAAACTTGCTGACACGCTTGGATGCGATGTTTCATATCTGATGACAGAAGAAGAATCATTCATTACAGAAGCTGCTGAACAGTATGGTTCCAGAGGAGCACGGCAGGCCCAGCAGATCCTAGAACAGGCTGCCGCCATGTTCGCCGGCGGAGAACTGACAGATGAAGATAAAACAGCTTTTATGGACGAGATCCAGACGCTGTATCTGGATTCTAAAAAGAGAGCAAAAAAATTCACTCCAAAAAAATATTTACCGAAGGAGAGCACTCAGGAATAGGCTGTCCGTTTTTTGGGACACACTATTTGATATTGTTATAGATGTAAAAATGTCAACGCTATATTTCTCCAGACATTTTATTTGCATAATGTGGGGTGATTCATTTGGGAAATGATTATATATACAAGAAGACAGAACATCTTGTCCGGAAATTTAAGACCCGCGATCCAATTGAAATATTGAAAGGACTTAATGTCATCGTTGGAGAGTCGTCAAATTATCGGAAGCTCAAAGGATACTGTTTTATGAGCTGCCAGACCATCTATGTGATGCTCAGCAGTTTTCTTTTAGAAGAGGAAAAAAGGATCGTAGCCGCCCATGAACTGGGGCATGTTATCCTTCACCGGACACAGCTTAAAATGGCGCCTATGTCTGACAACAGACTTTACAATATGATTAACGAGACCGAATATCAGGCGAACCTTTTCGCCGCTGATCTCCTGATTGAGGATCAGGATGTAGCGGAACTGTCAAAAAACGAAGATCTGGATTACTTCAGCTTCTGCAGTTCTCTCTATGCGACACCGGAGCTGATGAGTTTCAAACTTTACAGCTTGATGAAAAGAGGACAGGCATATCATATGCCGATGGAGATCAACAGTGGGTTTTTGGCGAAATAGTAATAAAAGCTACCAGTTTTTAGCGACCAGTAGCTTTTTATTATTATGGCTTTCTATATCTCGTTTTTGTAATTGAATTTATAAAAACTCGCTGCTTTTTGTCTTGCTGATATAATTTTGTGAATTGTAGGTCTGCATCCCATTTGTCGACTGCCATTTTGTATGAGGGTAAATTCCTTTTCTGTGCTTTAAAAAATTGTAAATACGATATGATTTGCGAAGCACTGAGGATTTTTTCATCCATAATGTTAGCAAGAATTGTTTGCCTCTGAATATCCGTCAATCCAACTTTTGCTTGTACGTTATAGCCATTTTGCATTAGAACGGATTCACCCTTAATGTCAGCGAACCCATTTATACCAGATTTATAAAACTCTTCTTTTTCAATCATTTTACAAAGAAGAATTCCTTTATTAAATACTCTATCATATTCACTTCTCAATAAAAAATAGCAGCAACATTCTTTACAATATGATGCTGTAACTTTTTCTTCTGTAATGGAACCATCAGGTCTTAGGACTTGGATAATTCCCAGAACTTCTTCTAAATGATGCTTATCAGAAATACATCTAAACACATTTGTTCTAACCACAAAATCTTTTGATGTAATACGATGCACATTTTTAGGAATTTCTCTTTTCTTTTCCTTTTGACGCTTAGTGTCCTCATATTGAATATCTTTAAGAATTTTCCTATACAAAATTTCATATTCTTTGTTTTTATGTGGAACACTGTTATTCCTGCCATCCACGTCTAAAGAGAAATGCACCTTCCATTTATTAAACTCAATCTTACTCCCTATAACTGAAAATACACATTCTTTTCCGTTATAAGACGTAACAAAATCTTGTTCAATATACTGACTTGATTTATTCCATCGTCTTTTCTTCCAGTGCAGTACATTCTTTTGAGATTGTTTTATAAGATCATCCAACAGACTATAGTCATTTTTGCGTTTTGTAAATTCTGCAAAAGCAGCAATATATTCTTTTTTTTGAGCTTTAGAAAACTTTTTCAATTTAGGTCTGTAGTTTTCTAAAAACTTAATTATATTGCCATCTATCTCATAAATGCGCATCTTACGCACTTGATAATATGCTTCTTTGTTTTCTAGGAAAAGTGTTAATATATCTTTATTTTCAGTAATGATGAAATCTGTTAAATGACTTATTTTTATCGGTTCATTCATCACACTTTGATAAATGATTTGCAAATACTTATCATACTTTTCTAAATAATACTCCTTGGGCATTATTTTCCCACTTGAATATTTTTTCAAGAACTCTTTAATGGTTTCAGCTATCTCAAATTTATCTGACTTCAAAAGCGTTTTATAAACATTTCTATCCTCAATAAAAACATCCAGAATATCCATATCGATCTCATCGATAATCTTGTCAGATAACGTGAGAATTGTCTTTTTTTCACCATTTGTAGTTGTAGCCTCAATCAACTTAGAATGAATTTCTTGTTTTATAAGATATGCCGAGCCTCTTGTATGATATCTCTCCTTTATTTCACCAAAGTATTTACCTTTAACTTTAAAACTCTCTAAAAATTCAACCAAATATGGTGAAACGTCAATATATGGGGATTGAACTATTTTATAATAAAAATCTTTATCCAGTAGATAAACATCTAAAATATCTATATCTATATTAGGTATAAGCGCGTTAGAAAAATTATTTATACATATTGTCATTTTCCCTTTTTCTACCGGGAATTGTTTCATTTTTTCAATTAAATGTTGTTTATACGCTATAAGTTCCCGATTCTTTTCATTTTTAAAATATTTTTCATAGCCCTTTATACATTCTAATCTTTCTTGAACATAGTTTTTTTGAGGTGAGGCTGAATATTCCTCCAAATAATTTAGAATATATTTTGAGATTTTGTAATTATCAGAATGTACTATTTCCTGATACTTGCGTCTATCTGTCAAAAAAATATGTACAAGATCTTCTTTTCCATTAACCTTGGTTATCAAGCTACTTATAACAACCGCATCTGCATTTCCCATATATCCAAAATCCTCTGAAATATTCTTACTATTTAAGCCAACTTAGATATTTGCCGCCACCATCTACTTATAAAACAGTACACTCGTGTCGCACATCATGAGTACTATATTATAACCTTATTTTACGCTAATAATATTCGCCTAGCAATACGAAACTATAGCAGTGACAAATGTTGCTTGTGTAAAAGGCTCCTGATTTGCAATGAATCCGGAGCCTTTTAATCATCTACGAATTAAGAATATGTATAGCATCGTGGAATCCCTGAATATATGTCACTTTCCCATGTATCCTGATTTTATTATCCAGTTTTTCCAATAGTTCCTGCACAATATCAGAGTCTCCATCATAAGACAATACCGTTTTTAATTTTTTTGTGCTTTCTATAATATCATGTTCTGCTTTCTGATATTCTTTATCTTTCATCAAGGTCTCTTGTAAATAGGTTGCTTCCTGCATCTTATAAAATTTACTTATAAGATTTTCATTCTCATTTCCCATCGTCATATTGCATCTTTTCAAATCTTTCTCGCACCTGAGATTAGTCACCACATCAAGGACGAGAAGCACGCCTAACTGCAATCCGATTTCTGTATACACACTTGCTGTCTCACTGGAAAGCTCATTAGATAAATCCAGCAATTCTGATGTAGGATTGGAATCATATTTTCTTACTGCTTCCTCAAATTTATTATACAACTCATCCAGTCTCTCCTCATAATCCCTCGTATCCTCGTCTGGTCCCAGCCCAAACAGCAGAAAATCTACAACGCTTCGTATTGTTGCTTTCTCGAATATTTTATGTATATATGGCATAGTATCTCCTTTCACCAAGACAAAAGTCTGTCTGCTACACGCCCTCTCAGCATATCCACAGCCACTTCAATAAAGCAGCCAAAGAACAAAATCAAAAATGCCGCTATCTCAATGCATAAGAGCACTGCCACCTGTATCCAGTCCTGATAACACACTATTGTTCCGATTATCAGAAGAATCAGAAGAAAGCTGAAAATCCCTTTGACAAAACCGTACAAGTTTACCGTCAGCTTAATACAGAGACTGATCAACAGAAGTATAATCCAAACGGGCAGTAATATCAGTTTCTCTATCAGTTTTATAATAATCATTGTTCTGATTTCTCCCTTCTCTTGTCAGGCAAACTGCGGCATATCGTGATTTACCTCTGCCTGGTAGTAGCCATCAATCGTGGCAGGTGCATTGAATAAGGCCGCAAGCATATATTTCTTAATGTTTTTTACCTTTGACGTATTTTTCTTCAGACACTCAATCACATACTCGATATGTGAATATTCCAGCTTTAAAAATTTGCTTTTCACCAGTTCTGCCGGATACCAATTGCTCGCAATCAGGATTTCTTGATTCTGGCACAATACTGTCTCCAGTATCAGTTCATAGATTCCCTGGATCAGATCTTTATCAAGGGGATGACTGATAGTCAATCCATCATAGTCGATATTCTCTTTGATCTGCTCTTCATATGCCTGCATAATCGCCAGACGATCATCTGATCGCACATCAGCAGATCTGATTTGATCTGATTCATTATCATTCTCTTTATTATAACTCAAATTATTATAATTAGAGTTTGATTTGCAAACTTCTTGAAGTTTATTTTCAGGACTTCTTGAAGTTTGATTTTGGGACTTCTTGAAGTTTATTTTACAAACTTCTGTGTCATCCCCTTTTTCATCAGTAGTTTGTATTGTAAACTTCTGTGATTCAATCTGAGGGGTTATAACATCTCTATCAGGGATTACGAATGATTTGACATAGATAATATTTGTCTTTCCAAATCCCTGCCGTTTCTTTTCAATCAGTCCGATCCCTTTTTCCTGATCCAGCTCTTGTAAGGACTTAACAGCTTTATTTCTTCCACAGTTCAGCAACTCCATAATATCCTCAATGGAAAAATAGATATACGCCCGGTTCTGTTCATCAAACCACTGATTTTTAATAGATAATGACATTCTGTCCAGCATCAATCCATAAAGGATTTTCGCATCACTGGAAAGATTTTTAAAATATTCATCCTGAAATAACGCCTTCGGTATTCGATAAAAACTGTACTGATCGGCCTGCGTGCCGTAAAAATAATCAAATGATACTTTTTGTTCCATACACATCCTCCTCTCATCTGTATTCTGTGAAGTTTGATTTTGGCACTTCTGGCCTTTATCATCACAATTTCTTTCATCAGTATTCTTACTCTGTCTGCAATTCTTTCTTCCATTCTTCCAACAGAGAAACAATTATCTCTTCCATCTGCTCCTGGGTATAATCCGGAGGAAAATAATTTTTCAGTTTTTTCTCCGGTAGTGTGACCTTACGCATCTTTCTTTTTGGAGCAATGCAATTATTAAATATGGAGATCATATAATTGTGACCTACATTTTCATCTTCCAGCCGCTTCCTTAAGACAGCAATCTGATTTGGTTTTATAAACCCATTGTCTTTGATATATTCATAAATCCATTTCTGCATTTCCTTATCGATATAAGAAATATCTACAGCCACCGTAAACTGCAGTTTCTTATTATCGACCATATCAAGCAATTCAGGGATAAGTTCGGTAAGACGAATGTAACGCTGTATCTGTTTTGAACTTTCACCCACCTGTTCGGCTAAAATATCTCTTGAGACTGCTCCGGATAAATTCTGGTCATTTTGACCAGAATTATTTTTAGAGGGTCTGCCGGCCTGCCTTTTCATAGCATTTAATTTCATCTTATAAGCAAAGGCTTTTTCGCTCGGCAGAAGCTCTTCTCTTTGAATGTTGGCATCAACCATAGCGATTACCGCTTCATCATCTGTCATATCCCTTACAATCGCCGGAACTGTAGAAAGTCCTGCTTTACGTGCCGCATACATTCTCCGATGACCGGATATCATTTCATAGTGATTTTCTCCCGCCGGACGGAGCAATACAGGTGTAATAACTCCGCTCTCCTTTACACTATTGATCAACTCTTCCATCTTGTCATCAGCTATTACCTTAAAGGGATGGCCTTTAAATGGACTAATTGCTTTTATCTCAATTTCCATTGCAGACTCTTCATTTACAACCCCCAGCAATTCATCAATGCTTGTCAGCTTTATCTTTTCTCCGCTCCTGCTATTTTTCATATTCCAGCACCTCCTGTGTCAGATTTCGGTAAGCTTCGGCAACCTTGCTTTTCGGGCAATGGGAATAGATACTGACTCCCTCCGCACTTGTCTCTGCCGCTTTCACCGACATGGGGATTGCAGTTTCAAATATTGCAATCCGTGATCCATAGGTTTCACGCAGCTTCGCCGTGATATCTTTTGCATAATTGGTCCGGTAATCCACCATAGTAAGAAGGATCCCCTGAATCTCAAGTCCCCGATTCAATCTCTTTTTGACCATCAGTATTGTCTTAATCAGCTGCTGAAGTCCTTTTACCGGCAGATATGCTGCCTGAACAGGGATAAGAACAGAATCTGCAGCAACTAAAGCATTGATTGTCATCATTCCAAGACTCGGCATACAATCAATTAAAATGTAGTCGTATCTTTCTCTCATCATATCGATATAATCCTTTAGGATCAGCTCCCTGCTCATCACATTTCCCATAACAACTTCTAATGCTGAAAGTTCAATATTTCCAGGCATAATATCGATATCTTCCTCATGATGAAGAATGCCTCCAGAGGGGGTGACTTCTTCCTCGTTGATCACTGCTGTTAATATATTTGCCAGCGTGATCGGAATCCCATCGGGTTCCACATATCCGAGACTGGCTGTGAGACTTCCCTGAGGATCTGTATCAACAAGCAGGACCTTTTTCCCTTTTCTTGCAAGTCCAATTCCTAAATTTACCGCTGTTGTTGTTTTGGCGACTCCGCCCTTTTGATTTGCTACCGCAATAACTCTTCCCATTCTTCAGTTCCCCTTTTCACATGGTTTCTCAAATATTCTTCAAAAATGCTCCGCCGTATCAATACCTTTTTCCCAATCTTATAAACAGATCCCGATATATGAGACAGCCTGACAATTGGTTTATAGCCCAATCCGTAATAGTCCATTGCTTGCTGATAACTGACAAATTCCCTCTGCAGGAACGCCAGGTCCTCATCATCGATCAAATTGGAAAACATCCATACTTTTCCATGCATGTTAGTCCTCCTTCTTTGGAGCAGAATTTTCTTCTGTCTCATGAAACCTTTCAAGATATTCATCAAAAATTTCACGGTTAATTAATACAATTCCGTCCATTCTGTA
The DNA here is from genome assembly GCA_019113645.1 of Candidatus Mediterraneibacter vanvlietii. Lineage (GTDB taxonomy): Bacteria > Bacillota > Clostridia > Lachnospirales > Lachnospiraceae > Mediterraneibacter > Mediterraneibacter vanvlietii. The sequence continues at coordinate 21,718 of DXGZ01000113.1, forward strand.
AATTGCTCCTGCAGCATTGGCTAATTCCATTAATTTCTTATGAGACAGACTGTATACAATCTCTGCCTGTTGATACCGGAGAAATTTTCTTCTAAGCCTCCGGGCCGCCTCCATAACTTCACTGCGTTTCTGCTCATTATAGTACATATCTTCTGTTCTCATGAAACAGTCTCCCTTCTTAAATGCGGCCACTACTGCTGTTTATACGTGAGGAATAAAAAAAGAGCACTCTTTGAAATTTTTTCTTTCAAAAAGTGCTCAAATCATCGGTTTCCCGATATGATTCGCAGATAACAACTCTTCACCACGCTTCGTGATACTTCGTGGTTATTTCGAAAATTGTTGTCAAATTGTTGTCAAAATGAATTTTTGCTGTCAAACCTGAAGGTCATTTCTTATCCTTAGTACAGCTTCGCACCCGCCGGGATACTGTCATCCAGCATCAGCAGATTCAGTCCTTCGTGTCCGTCGTACTCATACACCGCACTGATCAGCATACCCTCAGAGTCGATGCCCATCATCTTCCTCGGCGGCAGATTTACAATGGCTACACAGGTCTTTCCGACCAGCTCTTCCGGCTCGTAATACTCGTGTATACCGCTTAAAATCGTGCGTTTCCGGTCTGTTCCGTCGTTCAGTGTGAACTTCAGGAGCTTCTTGGATTTCGGAACTGCCTCGCATGCCTCCACCTTTACAACCCGGAAATCGGATTTGCTGAATGTGTCAAAATCAACGGTATCCTCGAACAGCGGCTCAACTTTCACCTTGGAAAGATCGATCCTCACAGCCGGTTCGGACTCCTCTTTCTTGTCCGTTTTCTTGCCCTCGGCTCCGCCGATGCTCTTCATTGTCGGGAACAGCAGCACGTCTCTGATCGCTGCGCTGTCTGTCAGCAGCATACACATTCTGTCAATACCGAATCCGATACCACCTGTCGGCGGCATACCGATCTCCAGCGCATTCAGGAAGTCTTCATCTGTTGTGTTCGCTTCCTCATCGCCCTGAGCGAGCTGCTCTTCCTGAGCTTTGAAACGCTCTCTCTGATCGATCGGGTCATTGAGCTCGGAGTAAGCGTTCGCCATCTCCCAGCCGTTCATAAAGAACTCGAAACGCTCCACATAGTCCGGATTCTCCGGTTTCTTCTTGGTCAGCGGTGAGATCTCAACCGGGTGATCCATAACAAATGTCGGCTGAACCAGATGCTCCTCCACGTATTCTTCGAAGAACAGGTTCAGGATATCGCCCTTTTTATGTCTCTCTTCAAATTCGAGATTGTGCTCTTTTGCAAGCTCTCTTGCCTGCTCCAGAGTCTCAACTTCATTCCAGTCAACGCCTGCATATTTCTTCACAGCGTCAACCATTGTAATTCTCTCAAACGGCTTTCCGAGATCCATCTCAACGCCGTTGTAAACGATCTTCGTTGTTCCCAGCACGTCCTGTGCCACATGACGGTACAGGTTCTCTGTCAGATCCATCATTCCGTTGTAATCTGTATATGCCTGATAGAGCTCCATCAGTGTGAACTCCGGATTGTGTCTCGTATCAAGCCCCTCGTTTCTGAATACACGGCCGATCTCATATACTCTCTCAAGACCGCCTACGATCAGTCTCTTCAGGTACAGCTCCAGAGAAATGCGAAGCTTCAGATCTTCATTCAGCGCATTGAAATGCGTCTCAAACGGTCTCGCAGCTGCGCCTCCGGCATTTGCCACCAGCATCGGAGTCTCAACTTCCATAAATCCCTCTCCGTCCAGATATTTACGGATAGAGCTGATGATTCTGGAACGCTTGATAAATGTATCCTTTACTTCCGGATTCATGATCAGATCCACATACCTCTGACGGTAGCGGGTGTCCGTATTGGTCAGGCCGTGGAACTTCTCCGGAAGGATCTGCAGACTCTTGGAGAGAAGCGTCACATGAGCCGCATGGATTGAGATCTCGCCTGTCTTTGTGCGGAAGACCTCGCCCTCGATTCCGATGACATCGCCCACATCCAGTTTCTTGAATTCCTTATAGTTCTCCTCACCGACACTGTCCCGCGCAACATAAGACTGAATATTGCCTTTCAGATCCTGCACGTTGCAGAAAGACGCTTTTCCCATCACACGCTTGGACATCATGCGTCCTGCGATGGAAACTGTTTTTCCTTCCAGTTCCTCAAAATTATCTTTGATCTCCTGGCTGTGATGTGTCTGGTCATATTTTGTGATCACGAACGGATCTTTTCCGTTCTGCTGCAGTTCCGCCAGTTTCTCACGGCGTACCTTTCTCAACTGGTTTAAATCGGGTTCCTGTCCGTTTTTCTGCTGCTGTGACAATTTCTTTTCTCCTTCCTCTCAATCATGACGGGTATCTTCCGTCCCCTCATTCAATCCTTATCATGTATCTGATTCATTTACTCTTACAAGCGAATTCAGACCCCTTATAAAAAGAGGTCTGCTGCATGTCAGATGTTTACTTTGAGCGGCTGATCTCAAGTACTTCGTACTCGATGTCGCCAGCCTGCGTCTCAACGATCACTTTCTCTCCGACCTTTTTGCCGATCAGGGCCTGGCCAACCGGTGACTCATTGGAGATCTTTCCTTCAAGGCTGTTCGCCTCTGTGGAACCTACCAGTTTGAACTCCATTTCCTCATCGTATGTGATGTCATAAACTTTCACAGTACATCCTACGTTGATCTTGTCGAAATCTACTTCATCCTCGACTACGACCTCTGCGTTTTTCAGGATACCTTCCAGTTCCTCAATACGCGCCTCGATATCTCTCTGTTCGTCCTTTGCCGCATCATACTCAGCGTTCTCGGAAAGGTCGCCCTGTTCACGCGCTTCTTTGATCTTTTCCGCGACTTCCTTTCTCTTGACAACTTTAAGATTCTCAAGTTCATCCTCAAGTGCCTTTAATCCGGCATAAGTAAGTAATTTTTTCTTTGCCTCTGCCATTGGTAACGCTTCCTTTCTTTTTCTTTCCATTCATTCTATCCGCTGTCGGGATCTTGTCCCGTATGCTGTCATTTAAGTCTATTTCGCAATTTCAATATTATAACCAAACTCTATAATGATGTCAAGAGATTTTCCAGCTCTTCACAGGACTCGACGCTGTTGATTTTCTCCCGCAAACGCGCCGCTTTCGGGATTCCTTTCGTGTACCAGGCAACGTGTTTCCGCATCTCCCGGATGCCAAGATAATCCCCTTTATACTCCAACTGCAGATGAGCATGCCTGAGCATCATTTCACGCACTTCATCCTTCCCCGGACGGGGCGGCACAACACCGGTCTTCTCATATTCCGCCAGTTCGGAAAAGATCCACGGATTCCCCTGGGCGCCTCTGGCAACCATAATGCCGTCACACCCCGTCTGTCTCACAAGTTCCTCTGCTTTCTGCGGGGACGTCACATCTCCGTTTCCTATGACAGGAATAGATACCGCTTCCTTTACCTGCCGTATGATATCCCAGTCTGCCTTCCCGCTGTAGTACTGCTCTCTCGTCCTGCCGTGAACCGCTACTGCTGCCGCCCCGGCCTCCTCGATAATCTTCGCGATCTCCACCGCGTTCACGTGCTCATCGTCGAACCCTTTCCGGATCTTCACAGTCACCGGCTTCTCAATCGCCTTCACCACCGCGCTTACGATCTCATACACCAGCTTCGGATTCTTCATAAGCGCCGATCCCTCACCGTTTTTCACTACCTTCGGCACCGGACATCCCATATTGATATCCAGGATGGCAAAGGGCCTCTCCTCAATCTTCTTTGCCATCTCGCTCATGATTTTCGGGTCTGAGCCGAAGAGCTGAAGGGAAACCGGGCGCTCGTCCGGATGGATCGTCAGCAGCTGCTCCGTGTTGCGGTTTCCGTACAGAATCGCCTTGGCGCTCACCATCTCCATACAGAGAAGTCCCGCTCCCTGCTCTCTGCAGAGCAGACGAAATGGCAGGTCGGTCACGCCTGCCATAGGGCCTAAAATATATCGGTTTTCCAGTTCTACATTTCCTATCTTTAATCGTTTCATACTATCTGTTATCAGTGTCCCTTCATCCTGTTATAGATCATCCTCAGCCCGTTCAGCGTCAGCTGCGGATCATACAGGTCAATGCACTCCGTCTCCTTTGCAATGATCTTGCCCAGTCCTCCGGTTGCAATCACATATGCGTCATGATACCCTGCCTCTTCCTTCATCCGGTTCACGATATACTCTGTCTGCCCGATCGCTCCGAACACAAGGCCGCCCTGCATTCCGGAGACCGTATCCCGCGCCAGAACTGAGTCCGGCTTCTCGATCTGGATCGCGGGCAGCATAGCCGCGCCGCCCCACAGGGAGCGCCCCGCCGTCTCAATGCCCGGCGCTATGATACATGCTTCCAGCGTCCGTTCCGGCCCCACCAGGTCATAGGTTGTAGCCGTACCGAAATCAATGACAATCGCGGGACCGTTGGCGATCGCGTACCCTGCCGCAGCATTTACAATCCGGTCCGCGCCGGTCCGGGAAGGATTATCTGTTGCCACTGTGATCCCTGTATCAGTCTCAGCCGATACGATCAAAGGTGTTGTGTGCAGATATTTGATAATACCACTTGTGAGCGAATGCATGATATCCGGCACAACCGATGCAATGATTACCGCATCGATCTCGTCCGGATCGATTCCTCTGTGCTCCAGTATGCCGCAGATCGTAAATCCATATTCATCCGATGTACGCGGCTGTTTCGTCATCATGCGGAACATCCCCAGCAGCGACTCCTGCTCAAACACTCCCATTGTAATATTCGTATTTCCCACATCAACAGTAAGCAGCATAAACAACTCCCCTTCCCAACTTTTGTCAGTAGTCTAGCCGTTTACACTCCTTTTGTCAATATTTTTTTCCAGTTCAGCCATGAAACTGCTTAGGGAGAGAAAATCATGCTCGCATGATTTTTCGAGTGCGCAGTTTCATGTGCAGAGCGCCTGTCTATGAGGAAAACAGCGGCGAAGCCGCAGGAAGCACGTCAGTGCGGTTTTCCGAATGGCGCGGGCTGAACGATTTCAGCCATGAAACTGCTCAGGGAGAGAAAATCATGCTCGCATGATTTTTCGAGCGGCAGTTTCATGTGCAGAGCGCCTGTCTAATTACTGCTCCCACGGTGACGGAACAAATTCTCCGCCCCTGCACCATTTCAGATACTGAAGCGCATGAAGCTGTCCGGTCATCTCCCATTCACCGTTGTACACCGGATCATGATAGCCCTCGATACAGATATCATCCTCATAACCATTTGCCCGGAGAATTGAAATAATATTCCTCCAGTCGGTGTCGCCAAATCCCGGCATCCTGTGCCATACGAATGGAACCGCTCCCGTGATGCCGCCGTGCTTTACCGCATCCCAGTCGATTGTTGCATCCTTTCCATGGACATGAACAATCTTCTTACACCATTTTCTGAGCTGGGATACCGGATCTATGAGCTGAACCATCTGATGGGTCGGTTCCCACTCCAGACCAAAATTATCATTCTTTACTTCCTCAAACATGGCTTCCCACGCTCTTGGATGGAATCCGATGTTGCAGGTTGCTTTCTCCCATGTTCCGTCCATCAGGCAGTTCTCGATCCCCAGTTTAACGCCTCTCTCCTGTGCCATGTCCGCCAGTTCCCTGAACACCTTTCCGAACTCTGCAAACGCATCCTCCACCGGTTTTCCTTCCCACGCACCTGCAAACGTGCTGACGTGATCCGCCCCGAACTTCTCTGCCTCACAGATCACATGCTCCAGCGCTTTCCTGTGCTCCGGATACTGGATCGGATTGCAGTACAGACCAACTGTACTGATTTTCTCCCCGCTTCCGGAAAGAATTTTCTCAGTTTTCATGGCAAGCTGATCCAGTTCCACATCTCCCAGTGTCATATGAAAATTAATGGAAAAAGTCTCAAACCCCTTTCCGATAAATGCCGGAAGCCATTCCTCCACCCGGTCTCCCGGAATACATGTACCTATCTTTATCTGATTCATAATAACCTTATAACTCCTTTTCATTCAGCAGATTTCACCATTCGATGCAGTTCATTATACTCCCACGTACATGAGGAAGTCAATTTTCAGCTATTTTGTTCACTAATTTCCAACTGCATAACGTCCGAAAACAGAGTGTATTTATAATACGTATTCTGCGGGGATGGAGGATATGTTCGGGGTTCCGCTCCGGGGAATAAGAGCAACTAAGAAGTTCCGGGCACGGACTAAATACAAGGCCAGGCGGTGAGCAACTCGCTGCGGCTCAGACAATCTCACCGCCTGGCCTAACGTCCGCACACGGAACTCCAAGTTGCGCTAATTTCCCTTCGAAGTCACCCCGCCCACATCCTCCATCTCCGCAGAAGGGTACTTGCAATAGAGTTCTGTTTTCTGCTCTATTCATATGGGAAGATAGTAACAATATAGCTACAGTAACAAAGGCGCGGCCGGAAGGTTTTATAAATGATAATCCCTTCAAGCCGCGCCGTTTCGCGTTTTTATCAGTCTGTTTTGTTTCACTGAGCTTCCGGCGTGAAGTGCGAAGGAAGCGAAGCGGACGGACTGGATAAACTTTCTGAGAGCGGAGAGGTATGAGCCGTGTGACTTTGGAGGAATCTGCCGGAACTTCTTAAGGGGTGGAAAAATGTTGTTAAACGGTGCGAGGGGATTGTCTGAGCCGCAGGCGAGTTGCCCCGAGTGCCGTTTTGCATTTAAACATTTTTTCAGCCCTTTAGAAGTTCCCGGATTCTGGAACGGAACACGGAACGCATCTCCCCGCTCTCAGAATACGTTTTTTTAGCTGTCTGTTATCGTTTCCTGCCCTTTTTCTGATGGGATCCCCCAGTGAACTAAACAGCTGTCAGAACCTCTTGATCTTCCTTGTCGTTGTTTTCTCAAACTCTGTCTCTCTGACAACGAGACTGTATATCTTCTTCTGCGGAGCCGCAGTTCTGTTATACTCATCTATCACTTCCTGGAGACTGGTTCTCACATCCTTGATTCGTTTCTTTTTCACATAATCCGGATCCGGATAGATCTCTGCCTCGATCACGCCGCCTTTTTCACGGACGAGCACCTCTCCTACGAGACGGTTTGTGCTCAGAGCATTTTCCAGCTCCTCCGGAGATACATTTTCCCCGTTTTTCGTAATAATCAGGTTCTTTTTACGTCCTGTCAGATAGACGAATCCATCTTCGTCCACATAACCGAGGTCTCCTGTCTTAAGCCAGCCGTCCTCCAGTGTCTCCGCAGTCTCCTCAGGCATTTTATAGTATCCCTGCATTACGCTGCTGCCCTTTACCCAGAGTTCACCGTCCACTGTCTTCGCCTCGCAGTTTGGCAGAAGCTGTCCCACGGAATCCGGACGGATATTCCAGCTCTGGTTAACGCTGATTACCGGCGCGCACTCGGTCATGCCATATCCCTGCTGAATCACAATATCATACTTTTTAAACATTTCAATATAAGACGGATCCAGATATGCGCCGCCGCTGCATATCGTATGGAACTGCTTTCCGAAGACCTGGCTTTTTACAATTTTTGCCGGGAGAAGAGCAGCCTCTTCCAGCTTCCTGGCCATGGTCTCGATCATCAGCGGAACCATCAGAATCATTTCCGGTTTAAAGAGCTTGATGTTCTTCGCCACACGCATCAGAGAATCATTGATGCAGATCACAGCGCCCAGCGAAACACCCTTTAAGATATCCATACTCAGACAGTATGCGTGATGGATCGGAAGCACGGTCATGATTACCGTCCTCTCCGGGATCTTCATATCCAGGCATGTGGCATTCTCCGCCACATTTCTGTGTGTCAGCATTACCCCTTTGCTCTTCCCGGTTGTTCCGGATGTAAACATAATTGTACAGAGCTGGTCCGGATCCGGAGCATAATCAAAAGCGCCCTTATGCTCATCCAGAAGTTTCCAGTATGAATACGCGTGCCCGTCATGCTCTGCCTGCTGCATGGAAATCACGGTTTTAAGCTGCGGGCAGCGGTCTTTCGCGATAGCTGCCACATCCTTTCTCACCTCGTCATAGACAAGCACCGTTGAATCAGAACGTGCGATCAGGTCACAGACATCCTCTGCCGGAAGGTTTACATCCAGCGGCACGATCACGCTTCCGCTGTTTACCGTTCCAAAATATGTCACAAGCCATGCGTAAGAAGTCATTCCGATCACTGAGATGTGTTTTCCCTGTTCCCCAAGCTCTTTAAGTACATTTGCAAAACTTTCACTGTCCTCTTTTAACTGTGTATAGGACTTTGACTCAATGTCATTTTTACTGATTTTATAACGAATCGCATCTTCCGGACCGTATTTCTTCTCTGTGTTGTCCAGAATCTCGCGAACAGTACTGCAAAGCATAGTATGAATCCTTTCTTTAATTTAAAATATGAAAAACAGATTACGCTTCCTCGGACAGCTTCGTAAGATAATCCACAGCCTCCTGAACTGTACGGATATTTGCAGCTTCTGTCTGCTCAACCTCCACGTCAAACTCATCTTCAATCTCTCCGAGCATGCTCATAAAGTCAAAAGAAGTAAATCCCAGATCCTCCATGAAACGTGACTCCGGATGGATGTTCTCCGGCTCTACTTCCACATAGTTGCAGATAATGTTTACCAATTTTTCAAACATGATTCTTCTCCTTTTTTATTCCGCCGCGCCGGGTCAGGCACGGCATTTATTAACTCAGTCACTGCGGCAAAAACAGCTGCTTTATATCAGTTTTATGATCTCTCCAATTGTCAGATCCGGATTCTCCGCTCCCTTGAACATAATCTTGCACAGATAATAGTACAGATACTCCAGCTCCTCTCTGGAATAGGCTTTTACCTGATGTTCAAAGTTGAAATCCAGTCCGTTGTCCTCTGGCCGATGCATTACAGTCAGATACACGCCCTGCGGGCAGGTTCCGTTCGGATACCATTTCGTCTTGTAACGGATGTCGCCGAGCTGAGTCAGTCCGTTTTCCTGCAGTGTCATAGGCTGATAAGTCAGGGAGATCGGTTCATAGGTCAGACCTGCGTTCGGCTGCGGATATAATTTTGAACGATATGCGAAATATGCCGTCGGATCGTAATTCGCATGACGGAAGATTTCGTTCTGCTTGTCTCTGATCGCGAATACACCATCGACAAACTTCATATCTTCTGAAAAGATCGTCCGGATCGGGAACGAATGGATCCTTGTTCCGCCGGATTTTTTCTCCTTCAGAGTCGCCCGTCTTGCAATGGCATTATTGATCGACACATCCTCGAATCCATTCATTTTCTGATAATAGGTACGAAGTCCCATCAGCAGAAGGCACGCGAGAGATACATGATATTTCTCGCAGAAGTCCATGAGCCTTTTTGTCGGCTCTGCCTCCAGATGAAAGATATCAAGTGCGGATTTTGTATCATCAGAAGAGTTGAAGGCAGTGCGCAAATCCGGATTCCTGAACATTTCTCTCGCCGCCTCAAGACGGTCTGTTCCGTGAATACCGTTGTAAATCGGCTCTCCTTTTTCAATCTCTTTCTGGAAATACTCGATATCTCTCTTCTGAGCCTTGCTTCCGGCCTCATATGCCAGATCTTTCTTCAGCTGCTCCAGATAGGATGCCATCTCCTTCGGATACGGCACACCTTCATATTTTTCATTACAGTACAGTTCAATAATGTCCTTTAAGAAGCAGATCAGCGACTGCGCATCCACAATCATATGCTGTCCCAGAAAATATACTCCGTTAAATCCGTCAGGCATCTTGATCATAACCACCCGCGTCATCGGAGAATCTTCCAGCTTAAACGGCACTGTCGTCCATTTCTGCATCTGCGCTTCTGCCTCTTCCATAGTACCGCCTGAGAAATCAACGAATTCAATTTCTTTCTCCTCCGGATCTACAACATACTGGTAATAATTGCCTTCTTTATCTTTCGCGAAACGAATCCGCATTCCCTCGCTTCTCGCATACGCCTTGTTAATTGACTTTGCCAGAAGGTCCCAGTCGATGTCCACCTCAATAGTCAGGCTCGTACCGATATTGAGAACAGCCAGAGACGGACAGAACGGCGCGTAATAGAGATGAAATTTCTGCGCTACTGTAAGCGGATATACTTTGTAACCTTTTCTTGTTTTCATCATTTCATTATACCTCCGATAAATATGTCAAGTGCATTTTCGTAAGCTTCAGTATCTTTATAATAACTTTCCCCGTGACCAGCCCCCTCTACGATCAGCTTCGTCTTCTGCGAAGCACAGTTCTCATAGATCTCGTCACACATCCAGCACGGGACAAAAATATCTTTCTCCCCGTGGATGAACAGGAAAGGAACTTTTGACTTTCTTACTTCTCTGGCCGCATTGCAGTCATCCAGGCCGTAGCCCGCCTTTTTCTTATTCACTCTGTCCGCGATCTGAATCATCGGAAACGCCGGTAGATGATACATGCTGTGAAGCACATGAGTAAACACGTCTTTCGCTGATGTAAACGCGCAGTCGGAAACAATCCCTTTTACCTGCGGGGGAAGATCCAGTCCGCTCATCATACAGACCGTCGCTCCTCCCATGGAATTCCCGTGCAGAAGAATCTGCGCGTCTTCACCGATTTTCTCAATCATCCATTTTACCCACTCAAGACCGTCGAGTCTGTCCATTGTTCCGAATCCGATGTAGGTCCCTTCGCTGTCGCCATGGGCTCTCTCATCAATCAGCAGTACGCGGAAACCATGCTGCAGATAATAGCATGTAAGACTTCCGTAATCGTTGAGTCCCTTGCTTGTATAGCCATGGAAACAGATTACAGCCCTGGAGCCTTCATCTCCTTTGAAATATGTACCGTGAAGTTTCAGTCCGTCTTTTGATGTAATCCACACATCCTCATGCGGCTGTTCCATCATCCAGGCGCTTCTTTCTTTCATAAACGGAAGATGTTTCTCCCAGTCTACCCCTGACATCTTCATTGTACGCTCTACCTTGGCGTTGTACCTTTTCATCGTTCTTCTGTAGAAATACGCGGTCCCGCCTGCTTCTGCCGCGGCAAGCAGTGCAAGAACCACGCCTGCGCCCTTTAACAATTTACCCATTTTCTGCACCTTCTTCCAATCATGCCTGACAGTTCTGCGTTTCTTATTTCTTCGGCTTCTTGCTGTCAATCAGCTCTTTCAGCCTCAGCGCCTTGTCAATGTTTCCTTCCACTTTCAGTTTTCCAAGCGTCACCGCAAGGATCGGATCCGTCTTTCCGTCCGCTATCTTAAACAGCGTTTCTGCTGTACAGGTAAACATGGCGTCACGGTCAAAATACTCGTACGGCTCTACATATAGCTGCCCGTCTTTTACCTCGGCGTAAAAAATCCCTTCCGCCTCACCGGTAATATTAAACTGATAAGCCAGATGCTCATGAATATCACTTACATCCGCCTCCATAAGCATGCCCTTTACTTTTGAAAACATATCTGCGTAGGTCATAATATCCTCCTTTTCGACCTCCGATCTCCCTTTTTCGACCAGCGGTCATATCCTTTCTTCTGATAGATTAACATGTTTTCGACTGTCGGTCAACGTCAGGCTTCATCAAAAACTTCTAACTTTTTCCGCTGATTTTTGTGCGTTTTTCTCGCTGGTTCTTTCAGAAACGTTATGCTATACTGAATTGTAATCATCTTTTTAACCGGAACAGAAAACAGAGAGGCGATAAACATGCAGGATCAGCAAAGCAAATACACCCTTATCTTAGATTCTCTCCAGAAACTGCTGGAGAATAAAAATCTCCAGTCTATCTCCGTAAGCGAAATTGCCCAGACAGCCGGCATTGGGAAAGGCAGCATCTATTATTATTTTCCATCCAAGGATGCCATTCTCGAGGCTCTTGTGGAGCGAAATTACGAGAAACCTCTCACTACAGCGCAAAATCTTGCCTCACAGACAAACATACCGCCGTTTACGCGTATGGCTATGATCTTTCAGGCATGCCGCAGTACTTCCAGCGACTATTTGAAGCCGCAGGCCGGAAGCAATATCGGCGCTGCTGAGGAAGCGCTGCTTCATCAGAAATACATGAATCATCTGATTTCCGAATTCAAGCCGGTACTGGCCGAAATTATAAAACAGGGAATCGAGGCCGGCGATATCCGTTTTGACAAACCGGAAGCCCTGGCCGAAATTGTACTGATTGTACTGACAGTAAAGATGGATAACACAATCGCTCCCTCTTCGAGAGAAGAAATAGAGGAAACGATCTCCGGACTGGTATCCCTTCTCGAAAAAGGAACAGATAATCCGTCCGGATCACTCAACTTTCTCTTAAATCCGCGGTAAGATAAATCTGTCTTTCTTCCGTAAACAAAAATAATACGGAACTCGCAAAAACATACGCAGCCACAATGGTATCCCTCGCAGACCCGCTCTCGCTCGGGCCGCAACGCAGCGGTACATAGGATCGCAAAAGACGCGATCCAAGAACCGGCGTTGCTCTACGGTCTTTGAGGGACACCATTGTGGCTGCTCGTTTTTTCAGATCGGAAGTTATTTTTCTTTACGGAAGAATACTGATTTCTCAGAAAAGCCCGGCAGGTGCATCAAAGCGGTTAATGTCTCCGAAAACCTCCGGTCTGGACACTGCTTTTTCAAATCTGTTTTCCTTCTGTGAATGGAACTATGCTTCCCCCTTAGAATAAGCAAGCCGGAACAACAGTGTCCCTCAAGACCCGTAGAGCAGCGCCGGTCCTTGGAGCGCGTTCTCTGCGCTCCTATGTACCGCTGCGTCTGCGGCCCGAACGCAAGTGTGGTCGCGAGGGATACTGTTGTTCCGGCGGATGATTTGTCGCACGGAAAGCATATATTCTGTTTATGGAAGAAAACAGATATTCTCACTAATATATGCAGATGAGGTAGCTCTGGCGGAAGCTTTCTCCCGGTGCTGCGTGGTTTACATTTGGTTTTTCAGAGAGTTCCCCGTCAAATCCAACGTTGTCACAGCGTCCCATCCACGGCTCCAGGCACACGAAGGGCGCGTCCTTTACGGACCAGATGCCGAAATTCGGAAAGCCTTCGCATTTCATTCCTGCATACGGAGTCCCGTCTTTGCGGCAGAGCCACACTTCCGTGATCTGTCCGTTATCAAAGATCAGAGCGTCTTTCTCGAACATTTCCTCTGTCACCTGACAGCACTCATTCTGAAGCTCAAGAGTATATACTTTGTCCGGATCTACTGCCGCTTCTGCCGGATCGATAAGCACATATTCCAGTGATTCTTTTCCCGGGAATCTGAGGAGATAGTCACTCTTCACTTCATCAGGCTCTGCGAACCGGAATGCCGGATGTCCGCCGATTGTGAAATACATGTCCTCATCGCCGGTATTGCGCACTTCCCATTCCACTTTCAGATTCTTATCTTCCAGCGTGTATGTGATAAGCAGTTCAAAATCAAAAGGATATACCTCTTTTGTCTCGTCATTTGAAGCAAACAGGAATGAAGCCTTTGTCTTTCCCGATTCAATACATCTGAATTCATTGTCTCTCGCAAATCCATGCTGAGATGTCGGATACTGAGTTCCGTTGATTTTCACCGTATTGCGATATGTTTTTCCTACATTTGGGAAAAGTACAGGTGCATGCCGCTTCCAGTATTTCGCGTCTGCTTCCCAGAGCACTTCTGTGTCATTTTCCATGTCATAAATGCGAACAGCCTCTGCGCCCAACTCGTTAATTTCCACACAGAGTTTTCCATTTTCCAGCTTCATAGCCTGTCCCTCCTTATTTCCAACTGCGGGTTCCCGCCGGGTGTGTCGGTTTTCGCTATTGTTTCTCACGAAAGCAGACGAAATCCTGCGGGAACCTGTTTATATCTGTTCTAATTTTACTCTCTTATCCGGGTAATTGTAAACAGTCAGATATACTTATTCGCAATCATCACGGATATACTTATTCGTAATCATCAGAAGGTTCTACCTGAATACACTCATCCACCAGGTATTCTGTCACTGCATCTCTGAGAATCGCCATCTTCAGCGTATCTTCTCCTACCTGCTCAATATAGGCATCCACATCGTCTCCGGCGCCCGCCTCCTCAGCGTACTCTGCCATTGCTTCCTGGTACTCCTCTTCGGACGGCTCCAGATTTTCTTTCTCCGCAATGAGTTTTGCCGCTTCGTCAAATGCCGCTGACTGCTGCGCGCCTTCCTCTAACTGAGCGTTGAAGTCCTCCTCTGTTGTCTGCAGGTATGATTCCACAAACTCGCTGAGTTCCATTCCGTAAAGTCCTGCAATCTGCGTATAATAATTCGTCATCTGAGTCACCTGCTCAGAGACAGTATCCTCCGGGTAAGACTTGATCTCCAGGTTCTCAAGAAGCGCGCTCTGTACGGAAGCGCCGAGCTCTGATTCCACGGAAGCCTCATAGTTGTCCTCCAGTGTTCCTCGGATCTCCTCACGGTATTCATCTACGCTCTCAGAATCTGTACTGTTCGACTGTACCCATTCATCTGTCAGCTCCGGAACCGTCTCTGTGTAGATTCCGTTTAAAACAATATGGAAATCAGCTACTTTGCCTGCCATATCAGGGTTCGTGTAAGGATCCGGGAACTGAACGGTGATATCAAATTCTTCTCCTTTCTGATGCCCGACGATCTGGTCTTCAAAACCCGCATAGTCTTCGGTTGCCCCGATAAAGCTGCCGGATCCCAGCTCCAGATCAGATCCTTCCGCGGATCCGCCTTCAAAAGCCTCTCCATCCAGGTAGCCCGTATAGTCAATATTTACGACATCGCCTGTCTGTGCCGCGCGGTCTGTGACCTCGGTGCGCTCTGCTGCTGCGCTTAAGTTGCTCTGAATCGTCTGCTCTACCATGTCGTCCGTCACTTCCGTCGTCTCAACCAGCGGAACCTCCAGGCCCTTGTACTGTTTTACTGTTACATATTCATTTGAAAGCTCGCCGCTGCATCCCACGAGACTTCCTGCCATTGCCGCGGCGATCACTGCGGCTGCAAATTTCTTTTTCATCTGTTTTTCTCCCTTTCTTTCATTATTCTTTCATTATATCATCTGCTTATTATACCGCCGGCTGCGGATGCGTTTTTACAGAAGCGGCGACAAAAGTCTTGAGAACTGCTCTTTTCCCTTGATTACCAGACTTCTCTCATCATACACTTTTCTGGTCACATGTGTGCACTGTGTCATATCATTTTCAAACGCGCGCTCCAGCCTCTGGACGGTGCGTTCGCTGTAAATCACTGCGTTGACCTCAAAGTTCAGTCCGAAACTCCGGATATCCATGTTCGCGGTTCCGACACACGCCACCATGCCGTCGACAGACAGCGTCTTTGCATGCAGGAAACCATTGTTGTACACATAACATTTCGCCCCTGCAGCCACCATATCGCCGATGTAAGAATAGGTTGCCCAGTATACAAACGGATGATCCGGTTTGCACGGCACCATGATGCGCACATCGATTCCCGACCTGCTTGCGATCTTCAGCGCGTCCAGGATCGATTCATCCGGGATAAAATACGGCGTCTGTATATAGACATGGTCCTTTGCGCTGTGGATCAGCCGCAGGTAATTATCGTGGATCGTCTTGATCTGCGAATCTGGTCCGCTTGATATGATCTGCACCGGATCCCGTCCGTTTCTCACATACTGCGGTATCTCAAACAGGTTGTCCTCAAGAAACAGATTTTCCTTTGCCGCATAATTCCAGTCCAGCACAAAACGCACGGCCAGAGAAGTAACCGCCGCGCCTTCAATACACAGATGTGTATCACGCCAGTAGCCGAACTTCTTGTCACGTCCCAGGTACTCTCTTCCCACGTTGAATCCGCCGACGAATCCGATCCGCCCGTCGATGACAACGATCTTCCTGTGGTTTCGGTAATTCACGCGAAGCTGAAGTTTACCGAGAAGCGCAGGGAAAAATTCAGCCACCTGAATTCCTTCATTTTCCAGGCGTTCCCAGTCCCGGTTCTTCATCGTCCTGCATCCCATACTGTCGAAAAGGACGCGCACCTGCACACCCTCTCTGGCTTTTTCTATAAGTACTTTTTCTATCTCCTGCCAGAGCTCGTCATTCCGGATAATATAATACTGAAGATGAATGTATCGTTTCGCCGCCTTCATTTCCTCTATCAGCGCCCGGAATTTCGCTTTTCCGTCCGTATAGATTCTGATATCATTGTTATCAGTCAGAACCGCCTCCCCTGCTTCCAGATTGTAGAGGATCAGGTCCTTGAACCGCGCCATCTCCGGATTCGCAAGCCGCAGACGCTTATGATAGATTGTCTCTTCCTGTCTTCTGACAGCGTATTTCAGTTCCCCTTCTATCTCTTTCGCCTTGAACATCCTGCTCTTGTGAAAGTCCTGCCCAATCACCAGATACAGAATAAATCCCAGGATCGGTATAAAATACAGCAGAAGAAGCCATGTCCATACCGTCTGCGGAGATATCCTCTGAAAGAACACAATAATCAGTGCAAAGAGGATATTTATGATGCCAATATTGTCCATAATAAAATTATAGACTGTCACCACTCCATTCCAAATTGTTTCTGCCATAAACTGTTTACTCCTTTGTTCAATCACAAAGTCCGGTTTCCGGCCAGACTTCAAATACCTCAGGCCGGATCCGGACATAAAACACCACTATACACAGTATACCCGTTCCCCATACAAAAAGTAAACCGTAAAATCCACGAAACTGTACGCCAAAATCTGCTTATTATCTTGCACTTGCCCCAAAACAATGTTACAATACTACATGCGCAAAAACTGATGTCAGCGCAGATGTCGGCGGTTTTGATATTCGCCCGGGTCCGGTGCTGTCAGAAAAGTGCGGCAGCTCAGTCCGCTCTGTTCGGAAGGCTGAACTGCTGCAAAAAATAATAATTCAGGAGGGTCTATCATGAGTACATTCAGCATTGTAATGATAGTCATTATTGTAATACTGATCGCCGCATGTATCGCGCTTTATTTCTTTGGGAAAAAGGCAGAGAAAAGGCAGGCTGAGCAGCAGGAGCAGATGGATGCCGTAGCACAGACGGTCAGCATGCTTATCATTGATAAAAAGAAAATGAAACTGAAGGAATCCGGTCTTCCCGCATCAGTAATTGAAAGCACACCGAAATACTTAAGACGCACAAAGGTACCGGTAGTAAAAGCAAAAGTCGGACCGAGGATCATGACACTCATGTGCGAAGGAAAAGTATTCGATGTTCTCCCTGTAAAAAAGGAAGTAAAAGCCGTAGTCAGCGGTCTTTACATAACCGGAATCAAGAGTGTCCGCGGCGGATCAATCGAGCAGCCGCAGAAGAAAAAAGGATTTTTCTCCCGTTTTAAAAAATGATGTTGGAAGAAAGCCGAATTTTCTTACTATAAAACTTTTCGTTCCCGGTTCGTATCATAACGCAAAACCGTTCCGCTCTACCTCGACTGTTGGAATGCCTGTAACTCAAAATCAGATCCGCGTGCAAAGGCACTTGGATCTGATTTTTCTAACAGGCAGAACCAACGATTCTCGGAACGCTCTCACTTAAAGTTTTGCTTATATGATACGAACCGGGAACTCGCTTTTTCCAAATCAGACCTCTCGTTTTCTTCGGCAGGTGCATCCGGGTTTCCTCACTCTGCCGGAACCATAACTCCATTCGGATGCTCCCCTGCATGTGCTTTCCGTTTTGTTTAGCCGAGTTTTCGGACGATATGCCACATAAGCAGAACATTAAGCGGGAGCGTTCTGAAAAGCATTTGTGCCGGATGTTAAAGAAAGCCAGATGAAACCGCCGGCTTTGGTTTCATCTGGCTTTTTTGTTACATCCGCCCAAATCTTTGAAGTAAAGCGGAGCGGTTCTGCGTTATGACATATCGTTCGGAAACGGGTGCTTATACACAAACAGACACCTGATTTTTCGGCATGATATTCATTTTAATCTTACAGTCTGCGAGCGGCTCGTGGTTGACGTCCAGCTCGTAGTCTACCTGCACATCGATCTTATCGTCTTTTACATCGATCTCCATTTTCTTTGTATTGACACCGACCAGCATCTGCCCGTACGGCGTGCGGTAATAAGTCAGGTTCTTTTTATTCTTTTCAAAAACCATGTGCGAACTTGACACACCGGTTTTTATGATCTCAACACTGTCTGTACCTGTGATTTTGATCTTGTTCTTTATAGTTCCCGCCATTCCCTCAAGCACTTCATCATAGAGAATATAGTGTTTGCCGTTGCGGCAGTAATAATTCGCCGGCATGACAACTTCAATCGCATCGTCGCCGGTCTCATATCCTTCGACAGGATCATTCATAATGTCGATATGCTTTCCTGAAATACTCACTAATACATCTTTCGTCATTTCCATACTCTGCTTTCTGTTAATGAATGAGACAGTCTAATACTCTTCTATGTTTACCACATTGGTTGTAGGCACATCAAAAGGCATCACTGTATTGGCAAATCTCCGGAACTTCTCCGCGGCATCGCTTACATAGAACGAATACCTGCTGTGCTGCGGGGAACTGCCGTCATTTTCCATATCCATCTTTCTCAGCATTGCCTTCAGGTCCATGGCCGTTTCATATGCGGGATTGACGATCTGGATCTTCTCCCCCATATACTCCCGGATCTTCGAGCGGAGGAGCGGATAATGCGTACAGCCGAGAATCATGGCGTCAATGTCGGTTTTCCTCATTGATTCCAGGTAATATTCTATAATCTCCTGCGTGACAACATGTTCTTTGAACCCCTCTTCTACAAGCGGTACAAACAGGGGGCACGCCTTTTCAATCACTTTCACATCCGGCGCCATCTCGTGGATGATCTTGGTATACATTCCGCTCTGCACGGTCGCATCCGTTCCGACGACTCCGACTTTCCTGTTTTTTGTCGCCTCCACCGCTGCTCTGGCTCCCGGAATAACAACTCCCATAACCGGTATGTCAAACTCATCCCGTACAGCGTCGAGCGCCAGAGCGCTTGCAGTATTGCACGCGATGACAATCGCCTTGACACCCTTTGTTTTCAGGAATCTGATAATCTGTTCCGAAAAGCGGATAATTGTGTTCTGTGATTTACTACCATACGGCACGCGCGCCGTATCTCCAAAATATACAATATTTTCATTCGGAAGCTGACGGGATATTTCCCTTGCAACCGTCAGCCCGCCCACTCCGGAGTCAAACACACCGACAGGCGCGGTCTTCCTGTTCTCCATACTCACGTTCTGCTCTCCCTGATTGTTTTCTGAAATCCGCTCAGAAGCTGTTTTCCCGCACAGCGCCTCGTACAAGGCCGCCTGTGCGGGATCCCGGGTAAAACGGTCTCTCACAAAACCGCATTACAGCTCTTCATCTGATTTTGCGTCTGTCAATTAAAGCGCAAGTGTCTTAGCTACATCGTACTGATACTGCGGAATGGATTTCTTCATTGCAAGCGCTTCCTCAATATCGAAGTCAACGAATTTTCCATCTTTATATCCTACCACACGGTTTGTTTTGCCCTGGCAGAGAAGATCTACTGCCATCGATCCCATTACGGACGCGTATACACGATCCTTACATGTCGGGCTTCCGCCGCGCTGCATGTGTCCGAGAATAGTAGCCCGGGTCTCCATGCCGGTTGCTTCCTCGATTCTCTTCGCCATGTTAATGGAATCACCGATTCCCTCTGCGTTAATAATGATATAATTCTTCTTTCCGCGCTTTTTGCACTCCATGATATCCTTGATGATTGCGTCTTCATCGAAATCATGCTCCTCCGGCATCAGGATACGCTCAGCGCCGTTCGCGATACCGCACCAGAGAGCAAGGTATCCCGCGTCACGTCCCATAACCTCGATGATGCTGCAGCGTTCGTGTGATGTGGAAGTATCACGCACTTTGTCGATCGCTTCCATCGCAGTATTAACCGCTGTGTCGAATCCGATTGTATAATCTGTACAGGCAATATCCAGATCGATTGTTCCCGGAATTCCTACTGTATTCACACCAAGATTTGCCAGTTTCTGCGCGCCTGCGAATGAACCGTCTCCTCCGATTACTACAAGACCGTCGATGCCGTATTTTTTACAGATAGCGGCAGCCTTCTGCTGTCCTTCCACTGTTCTCATCGATTTGCAGCGTGCGGTCTGAAGAATCGTACCGCCCCGCTGGATTGTATCAGATACGTCGCGGGCTGACAGGTCAATAATCTCCTCTTTCAGAAGACCGTGATATCCTCTGCGGATTCCGCGCACTTTCAGACCTCTGCTGAGTGCTGTACGTACTACCGCACGGATCGCCGCGTTCATACCCGGTGCGTCGCCGCCGCTGGTGAGCACTCCGATCGTACGGATGCTGTCTTCAATCTCGTCTAAATATCTTTCTTTGTCGATTGCATTATTCTCTGCCATGTTTTCTCCACCTTTCCCAAAAGTAAGATAACTGTCAAATCCACTAATAGTTAAATTTAAAACAATTCCGGAATTATTTTACCGTATTTAGAAGTGGTTTTCAATAGCTTTTTCCACCACTTTAACATGACTTTCCCCGAAATGATTCATCAGTCTTCCCAAAATCTGCTGATTCACAGTAATATTTCTGTTTCTCGGGAGCCTTTTTATCGCCCGCTCCTTCGTACAGTAAATCACAACCTCGTCGTCTCCTTCAGAGTCTGCAAGGTATCCGTAAACAATCTCCTCTGATTCAAGATAGGACGCCTTATCCGGAAACTGTATCCAGAGTTCCCGCTTCGTCCTGTCAAACGGGATCACTTTCTCACAGATCAGCTTGCTCGCCTTCTCATCCTCCTCGGATACCCTGCCGCGGATGAATACCTTGCTGTCCACTTCCAGATAGTCCCGGTTCCGCTCATAGTCGCGCGGGAACACGACTACTTCCACTGTTCCCAGAAGGTCTTCCACTGTGACAAACGCCATCATCTGGTTCGTCTTCGTATGCTTGACAGTCTTATCCGTAATCATGCCGCCGATAATCTCTTTGGCTCCGTCCCGCACCTTCGTGCGCCCGCTCTCCTCGTCCGGCTGAAAATCGAGCGTTGTGGCTGATATCGTTTTCTTCCACTGCTCTTCATATTCTTCCAGAGGATGTCCGCTGACATAGATGCCAAGCACTTCTTTCTCAAATGCAAGCAGGTTCTCTTTTGCGTACTCTCCCACGTCCGGCATCCTGATCTGGAATTCACTCTTCTGCTCTTCGCTGACCAGATCGAACAGGCTCATCTGTCCGGACATGGAGTATTTCTTCTCCTGATTCACATGCTCCACAATCTGCAGATAAATGCTCATGAACTGCTTTCTCGTTCCGCCCAGCGCATCAAGGGCGCCTGCCTTGATCAGATTTTCAATGGTGCGCTTGTTAAACGCTTCTTTTGACGAAAGCCTGGTGATAAAATCTTCCAGATTCTTGTATGGTCCGAAAGCCTCCCGCTCCTCGATCATCGCCCTGACGACCGGCCTTCCGATGCTCTTGATCGCAGCAAGCCCGTAACGGATATTGCCGCCGTCTACTGAGAAATCAGCCTCGCCCTTGTTAATATCCGGCGGAAGGATCTGAATGTTCATCTGACGGCATGCATAGATATATTCCGCCACTTTCGACGGGTTTTCAATCACAGAAGTCATAAGCGCTGCCATAAATTCAACCGGATAGTAATACTTCAGCCACGCAGTCTGGTAGGCGACCACCGCATATGCCGCGGCATGGGATTTATTGAACGCGTATTTGGCGAAATCAATCATCTCATCGTAGATTTTATTTGCAGTCTTCTCATCGATCCCGTTTTTTATACATCCGGGCACGTTCGTGCTCTCATCTCCATAGACGAAGATCTGGCGCTCCTTCTGCATGACGTCGCCCTTCTTCTTTGACATGGCGCGCCGCAGAAGGTCGCTTCTCCCAAGCGTATATCCGGCAAGATCACGCACGATCTGCATAACCTGTTCCTGGTATACGATACACCCGTAAGTCGGCTCAAGGATCGGTTTGAGCTGAGGGCAGTCATAGGTAATCGATGAAGCGTCGTTTTTTCCCCGGATATACTGGGGAATGAAATCCATCGGTCCCGGACGGTACAGCGAGATACCGGCGATGACATCCTCCAGGCTGTGAGGCTTCAGCTCCTTCATGAAGCTTTTCATCCCCGCGCTTTCCAGCTGGAACACACCGTCCGTTTTCCCTGTTCCGATATAATCAAGCACTTTCTGATCATTATAATCAATCTTCTCTATATTCAGATCCGGCTGCTTCTTCCTCGCCATCTGCACGGCATTCTGAATCACGGTCAATGTTCTCAATCCCAGGAAATCCATTTTCAGAAGTCCCAGCTCTTCCAGCGTGGTCATGGTAAACTGTGTGGTGATCGTACCGTCCGCCGCGCGGGAGAGCGGCACATATTCATCCACTGACTTCTGACTGATCACCACTCCCGCCGCATGCATGGAACTGTGGCGCGGAAGTCCCTCGAGACGTTTTGCCATATCGATCAGCTGCTTTACCTGCTCGTCTGTCTCGTAAAGCTTTCTGAACTCCGGATTCTCCTTCAGGGCTTTGTCAATGGTAATGTTCAGCTCCTGGGGAATCATTTTCGCAATAGAATCTACAAACGCGTATGGCAGATCCATAACCCTGCCCACATCACGGATGACTCCGCGGGCTGCCAGTGTACCGAAGGTAACGATCTGAACCACCCGGTCCTTGCCGTACTTGCGCACCACATAATCGATCACTTCCTGCCGCCGCTCAAAACAGAAATCCACGTCGATATCAGGCATGGATACTCGTTCCGGATTCAGGAAACGCTCAAAGAGAAGCTGATATCTGATCGGGTCAATGGTTGTAATCCCCAGACAATAGGACACAATACTTCCCGCCGCAGATCCTCGTCCCGGGCCCACCGCGATTCCGTGGTCTTTTGCATATTTGATAAAATCCCATACTATAAGGAAGTAATCCACATACCCCATGTTCTGGATGGTATTCAGCTCGTATGCCAGCCTGTCCTTCAGCTCCTGCGATGGTTCCCCGTATCGCTCCTCCAGCCCTTCATAACATAGTTTGTTCAGATATTCCCACGAAGTCATGCCGTCCGGGACATCATATTTCGGCAGCTTCGTCACTCCGAACTCTATCTCCACATGGCACCGGTCCGCAATCTTCTGCGTGTTGTCCAGCGCCTGCAGCGCGTAGGGGAACAGCCGCTCCATCTCTTCCGGAGATTTGACAAAATACTGACCGCCTTCATAACGCATCCTGTTCTCATCCGCAAGTTTCTTTCCTGTCTGAATGCACAGCAGGATATCGTGGGCTTTGGCGTCCTCCGCATACGTATAATGAACATCATTGGTCGCCACAAGTTCGATTCCTGTCTCCTGAGACATTTTCAGAAGCTGCTGGTTCACAAGAGTCTGATCCGGCAGCCCGTGATCCTGAAGCTCAAGGAAATAGTTTCCTTCCCCGAAAATATCCTGGTATTCCAGCGCGGTTTTCTTCGCCTCATCGTACAGACCCTTTACGATATAACGCTGAACCTCTCCGGCCAGGCAGGCGCTCAGGCAGATAATTCCCTCATGGTACTGCCGGAGCAGTTCCTTGTCAACACGGGGCCGGTAATAATACCCTTCCACGAAACCTTTTGATACGATTTTCATCAGATTTGCGTATCCTGTATTATTCTCCGCGAGAAGAACCAGATGATAATACCTGTCATCCCCGCCCGTCACCTCACGGTCAAACCGTGAATTGGGCGCCACGTACACCTCGCATCCGAGGATCGGATTGATCCCCTGCCGGCGCGCTTCCCTGTAGAAATCAATCACGCCGTACATCACACCGTGATCCGTGATCGCAGCGCTGTTCATCCCCAGTTCCTTTACTCTTGAGACATATTCTTTTATTTTGTTCGATCCGTCCAGAAGACTGTACTCCGTATGGACGTGTAAATGTACAAAACTCATGATTCACCTCTTTATAAAAGAAGAAAAAGGGCGGTTCCCTGTGGGAACTGCCCTCACCAGTCTCTCTGTCTCTTTTTATGACTGTTCCAAAAATCTTATTCTCCGTCCAGCATGAACTTAATCAGTCTGTCGGTATCTTCTTTCTCATATGCGATGATCTCAAGTTCCGGGATCTCACCGTTTGAGAAGATATTTGCCATGGAAACATACTGGGAAAGCTTTGACTTCAGATTCAGTCTGTCGCCTTCGCCTGTCACCAGCTCTACCTTTCCTTTACACTCGTCAACAGCTTTGAAAAAAGCATCTATATCTGTGATATTCTGAACTTTCATTTTACATTCTCCTTCCTTATTTGCATTCCTTTATCTGTAATTATTTCATACAGGAAGCGGTTATTCTGATTTTACCCCGCTCCTATTGCTATTATAACTTATTTCTTCCGGATTGCAATAAGATTTTCCCCTGGTTCTGATCAATTTTGATTTTTTTCTCTTTCAGAAGTTTGCCTACCGCGCGTTTGAACGCAGCTTTGCTCATGCCAAACTCTGCTTTGATCCGCTCCGGATCAGCCTTGTCTGTAAACGGGAGCACGCCGCCGCTCTTCTCCATGCGCGCCAGTATTGCATTGGAATCCGCATCCATCTGCTCCGGTATTTTGCCGCGGACGCTTAAGTCAAGCTTGCCATCCTGTTTTACAGCCGTAACACGGGCTTCGATCTGCTGTCCCGGATACATTCTTCCGTATACTTCACGTCTCGGGATCAGCGCGGAATACTTGTTGTCCACAGCCACGAACACACCGATCTCCCGGTTGACTTCATAGACCGTACCTTTCACCATATCATCTTTCTGATACGGCGAATCTGTCTGAAGCAGCTGATAGACTTTCATCGTTGCACAGAGTCTGCCGCTCTTGTCAATGTAAAGGCTGACAAGACAGCGATCCCCTTTCTCCACCTTCACGGTCTGCTCTTTAAACGGAAGCAGCAGATCTTTCTCCAGCCCCCAGTCAAGAAACGCGCCGATCCTTCCCACATCAACCACATCCAGCACGGCAAGGCCGCCCAGTGTGATTTTCGGCTCATGGGTAGTAGCTATCATGCGGTCCGAAGAATCCTTATAAAGAAACACCTCGATCGGATCTCCCGCTTCAATCCCCGCCGGGACCTGCTTCTTCGGAAGAAGCACCCTCTCCTCATTACTTCCAAGGTACACTCCGAAATCAACTGATTTCACCACGGTGAGCACCTGTTTTTCTCCTAACTTTAACATTCCTTTTTCTCCTTTATAAGATGCCGCGCATCTGTCCCCGGCATCCCAGTGTCGTTCACCTGCTACACTTTGTCTCAAACATCTTAGTATGTGCGCGTTCACTTGTCAATGCCCTGCTGCAGCAGTTCCGCGAGCCGGACCGTTCCTGTCCCAGACTAAACCGGAAAGTCGAACAGGCTCATCTGCTGATATTCATCCCGCTTCCGCCGGCGCTCTTCACTCTCCGGCACGAACATATCATCCGGAACATTCTTTAGAAACTCTGACGTTTCTCCGGAGGCTGTCAGGATAAGTTCTTCCTCCGCACGGGTCAGCCCCACATAGAACAGTCTCCGCTCTTCAGCAATATCAGCCAGGTGCTTCTCTGACTCCAGAGGAATCGAGCCCTGCTCCACACCGTAGATAAACACTGCAGGGAATTCCAGCCCTTTTGATCCGTGAAGAGTCATGACCGTCACGGCTCCGGATGTATATCCTTTCCCGCCGCAGCGCTTCAGATCGCTCTCAACCCCCAGTTCCAGCGCATTCAGAAATTCCGGCATGGTCTGATAGAACACTGTCATCTCCTGAAGTTTCTTCATCGAAGGGTCGTCCTTCAGGCAGAGGAAATCCATCCACTCCTCCAGGAACTCTCCCAGCTTTTTCTTCCGATACAGGGGAAGGAACCGCTTCACTGCCCCTTTCACCGCATCTTCCACAATCTCATTCCACTGAATGTGCCAGAGATTCTCCGCGCACTCCTTCAACTCCATAACATCCCCGGCAGGATGCTCAAGAAAACGGAAAAACCAGATGCTGTCCTGTACGGAACTGTCGCTCAAAAACTCTTCTCTTCCCGCCACAACGCAGGGAATGCTCTCCTGTTTCAGGCACTTTTCCACCATTTCCGCCTGCCTGTGCGTCCGGCAGAGCACGGCGATCTCGTCAAATCCCCGGATCTTCCTGCCATCATGCTCCCAGGCTTCACTGTGGGCTTCCAGCATCCCAATGCCTCCCGCCATACGATTGATCTCTTTTGCAATAAAAATCGCTTCTCCCATAGGACTCGAAGCCTTTGCAAGCCGTACAGGCACACCGTTCGGACAGTTCGGATGAAGCGCCGTCCGCGCAGCTGCGGTCTTCTCCTGCGGAGCAGCGGCATTTCCCTGCTCGCCCGCAGTATGATCAGCCTGCGAAGGCCCTGCTTCAGCCCGTGAAGTCCTGACTTCAGCCTGCGAGATCACTGCCTCAGCCGCACATAGAATCTGCGGGGATGACCGGTAATTTTCTTTCAGGGATATCACTTCCAGATCACTGTATAGTTTCTTAAGATTCTCAAAACATTCCGCATCCGCACCCCGGAATCCGTAAATCGACTGATCCGGATCTCCGATCACGAACATCTCCTGTCCTGCTTCCGCCCACAGTCTGACAAGCTCAAGCTGAGCCGGATTGATATCCTGAAATTCATCTACAAGAAGATATCGAAAACGCTTCTCCCAGCCTTCTTTTACTTCTCCGTTTCTGATCTTCTCTGCCGTACAGAGAAGAAGATCGTCAAAATCAAGAAGTCCTCTCTCTGTTTTCTCCGCCTCATAATATGCATATGCCCGCCGGAAATCCTCTTCCTCCTGCACCCTGCCGTCTTCTGCTTCCTGTCCGGTTTCGCCGGCAATCCTGTCAGGCTTTCCGGATTTTCTGCGTGATACTTCTTCGAGGAATTTCCCCGCACTCAGACGGATTCCGGTCTCAATCACAGTGCGCTCCGCCAGACTTCTCTGTTCCGCTTCTCCCATCAGCATGAACTCATCGCCCTGCTCTTTCAGGAAGTTCAGACAGATTGAGTGGAATGTCCCGATCTGCGCTGTCCTGCTGCTCTGCCGGCCGCCCGGGTTCTTTCCCGCTTTCTTGCCGATCCTCCGCCGCATCTCCTCTGCTGCCTGGTTTGTGAATGTAACAGCCGTAATCTCAGAGGCTTTCACTTTCCGGTAATCGAGAAGATAACTGATGCGCGAAACCAGGGTTTTTGTCTTGCCGGTTCCCGGACCGGCAATCACCGCAATATGAGGAAAGATGCAGCGGACCGCATTCTCCTGTTCCGTGTTAAGCCCGTATAAAGTACCGCCTGCCGCGGTATCACCGCCCGCTGCCGTCTGATTCCCCGAGCCGCCGCATTCCTCTGTTTTTTCCCCTGTTTCCGGCGTCTTCTCCTGTGACATTCCCCGCTGCTCATCATCCAGCTGCTTCTTCTGAAGCATTCCCTGCCGTTCGTCATCCTGCTGCTTCTTCTGCAGTACTCCCCGGCGATCTTTCTCCTGTTTATCCGTGCTGTCCGCAACTCCCAGCAGGAAGAAGAAATCCATCTGTCCTTCCGTGTTGTTGATCTCCTCGGCACTAAACAGACGGATCACGCCGTATTCTCCGTCGAATCCCGGTATTCTCTCAACCTTTCCCTGCCGCAGCCTTGCGATTCCCTCCGCGATCCGGCTGCCGGATATTCTGCGGATATCTTCTATAGGAAGATTTCTCAGAATTTCAAATTCCGGCCCCAGATTCTCAAGCATCCGCTGATATTCTCTCTGCGTTTTCACACTTGCCGCAGAATGTCCGGTGGAAGCCGCAACTACCTCCGGAAGGGGAACCAGACTCTCAAACGCCCTGGCATTCTCCCTTATAAACCCTTCCGGCCTGTCTGCAAGCTCTTCCACTCTGTGGGATACGCCGATCGTAATCTTCCTTCCGCAGACCGGACATTTTCCATTATATGACAGCGTCTGCGAAGGGGTAAGACAGAGATTGCATTTCCTGTGACCGTCCATGTGATATTTCCCTTCCTCCGGGAAAAATTCAATTGTCCCGTGCAGTCCTTCTCCTTTTTGAATGGCATCCGCAATCCCCGCATAGGACAGCGGAATATCAAAAAGGTTCGCCTCACGTCCCAGTTTTGCCGGAGAATGCGCGTCCGAATTCGAAATCAGCTGATATCTGTCAAGCGCCGACACCCGCCAGTTCATGGGAGGATCCGATGATAATCCTGTCTCCATGGCATGAATATACGGCGTCAGATCCTCAAAACACTCTTCCACCGTATCAAACCCGGAGAACGCACCAAACAGAGAAAAGTGGGGCGTCCAGATATGCGCCGGCACATAGACTGCCTTCGGGCACAGCTCCAGTATGATTTCCAGAAGATCGTGACAGTCCAGTCCGAGAATCGGCCGCCCGTCAGAATGGATATTTCCAATCTGTTCCAGTTTTGTCGATATCCTCTGCGCATCCTCAAGCCCCGGGAGCAAAATGAGACTGTGCACTTTCCGGACCTTATCGTTTTTCTTATAAATCGAGCTGATCTCACCGGTGATCACAAACCGGGGCGTACACTCTCCCGGCACGATTCCGTCATCAATCCGATACTCCTTTTTCAATGTATAGAGCCCGTCTTCCGCGGGCTCTAATTTCTCCGAAAGTTCTTCCCTCCATGCCGGATGGGTAAAATCTCCCGTTCCCACAATATGAATTCCCTTCCTGCGCGCCCACAGATCCAGATGTTCCGGCGTGCAGTCCCTGCTCGTGGCGCGGGAATAACGGGAATGGATGTGTAAATCCGCGATGTACATATATGATTCACTTCTCTCCTGATTCTTTTCAAACAGTTCTACAACAGTATTTTATCACATTCTTCACATGCATCAAAGCCGTATTCGCGTTCCATCATTCTTTTCTCATCTTGCCTTTTCCTGATCCGAGCTGATCTTAAAAATCCACTCCGCAGCTTTTTCTTCAGTGTTTTTCATCATCGGGTAGTGTCCCGGAATACGGGATCCGAAAATGAGAGATATGCCGCATTACAGCCGGCATAATTTACAGAAACATCCAAACGTCCGACGGAAGAGATGCCGCCTTTGTCAAAAAAAGAATAACACAGCCGCATTTATAGAAGCAACTGTGTTATTTACTGAAATTTTCCGAAAATTTTTAGTAACAATTTCCCCTTTATTCATAATTTATATGATGCCAGGGTCAAAAGGTCTAAACTCACATGAGCTTGCTCATAGGTGGGTGAAGGACCTTGGGACCCGCCCCGATATGAGCATAAAAGTGGGATGTATATCCCACGATATGCGAATATTGGGCAGGATTGTGGGAGTGCACAGCATGGAACAATCCGTAGGCATCATAGTTGGGGGCTTTTGCCCCCAAAATCATTTATATATATTTATCAAAATTCTTTATCCGATCCATCTGCTTCTCCAACAGTTCCTTATTCGCCTGAATCTTCGGTCCGCAGATCGCGCCGAATCCCTGGATCTCCACCGTATGTTCGCGAAGTCCCGCGAAGGTTCCTCTTGCGCGAGCCTGCTGCTCTTCAGAGAACGTCACATTCAGTTTCTCTCCGTCGATGGATATCTTTCCTTCGATTCCGCATATCGGACACTCCACCGTAGTCGTTCCGTTTACCATGAGCAGGTTCTGGTGGCAGACCGGACAGGTTCCCTGTCCCTGGGCGTCAAACCATTTGATGTCCTCATCGTCCATGGAATAAGCTTCCACCGTGCGTTTTCCCATCTCATGCATATTGTTGATCAGGTTCTCGTCCAGATAAGGATTTCCTTTAGTTCCCATGTTGTGGGCGTCATAGTTCCCCACCACTTTCATCATTGGCGGGAATCCGAAGAGATGCATCGTAGCAGTTCCCATGGACACCCAGTTCTGTGTGGAAGCTCCGCCTACGGAAATGTAAGACACAGTACGTCTCTTCAATCTTTCCTGAGGGAATGCGTCGGGATCCCCCGGCGCCTCCCCTCTTCTCCTTTTATCAAGAACCCAGTTGATCGCCGAGACATCATGGCGGCAGGAAAACCGATCCACGAAGTCTTTATACTGACCAACCGGCTGGAGGACATATACAGGAGCGCCTACAACCAGACAGTCTGCCTTCCGAACCTCGTCTTCCAGCATCTGGAAATCATCTTTGATGACGCAATTGTTATCTCCGCCCTTTTCAAGACTTGTGGAACAGGCACCGCATCCAATGCAGCGGCCGATTTTGAGGCGATTTGTATTGATAAATTTGATTTCTGCGTCGGGAGCTGCCTCTCTTGCTCCGTAGAGCGTTTCTTTTACAAGAATATCTGTATTCCCGTTTTTTCTTCCGAATGATAATCCTAAAATATACATCTGTAATACCTTTCCTGTTTTCTCAATAATCAGTTCGTAATGGTTCAGCCTCCGGAACAGCTCCGGAAGCGAACCATTACGAACTATAACATTACTTATTTTCTGACGCCAGTTCTGCCTGGTGAGCATCTCTTTTCCGATCCAGACTTGCCTGAATCTCAGCGTTCTTTTCAGCGTTCAGCGGATAGAAGAACAGCGGAATCAGAGCCAGCAGATAGCAGATGCCGAACATCAGATTCGCGGCAAGGTTGATTCCCTGCATTGCTTCTGCCGTCTGCTGTGCATTCTGCACATATCCGAACGCGCCCATAATCAGAAGAGCGACCGCCGGACCGAACGCATTGCCGACTTTTGTTGAAAGAGAGGTTGCCGCATATGCCAGACCATCCGTACGGATTCCCACACGGTCCTCCTGATAGTTAATGGCCTCCGGTATCATGGACATCGGAATCGGGAAGCTGAAGCAGAAGAATCCGTACAGCGCATGAAGAATCAGCATCAGCGGCATATTTAACGGATCTACGAAATAGATCAGGATCAGACAGATTCCCGCGCCGACATAACCGATTGCCGTCACTTTCTTCTTTCCCCATCTGACAATGTAGTTTTTCGTCAGGAAAATACCAATAATTGTCATAATGGACGGCAGCGACATAAAGATGCTGATATACTGCGGTTTCTGCATTACATAGATAATGTAGTAAATTACAACGCCCATGCGTCCGAAGAACGCGAACATCGCGAAGATCATCATCGCAAATACAAGCATCAGCGGTTTATTTGTCACAACCGTTTTCAGGCTCATGGAAAGGGGCACTTTCTGTCCTTCATTGACCGGTTTTACCACTTCCTTACAGTTCGCATACACAAAGTAGAACAGCGGAATTGAGAAAATGGCGTAAATGAGTATTGTAATAAAATAGCTCTGATCCGTAAACGTATCGCTTCCTGAAATCGCTCCCATAATAATCGGCGAGAGCGCTGACAGAATAACTGAACTCAAATTGGTTCCCATCATTCTCCAGCTGGTCAGCTGTGAGATATCTTCCGGGTTCGTTGTCATAACGGTTGAAAGAGAACCATAGGACAGGTTGACTACTGTATACAGCATGCCGTATGCAATATATGTAATCGCTGCGTAAACAGCACCTCCTTTTCCTCCAAGGGTTGTAAATGTCAGGACAGCTGCCAGAGCCAGGAACGGAGTGAAATAGAAGATATATGGACGAAATCTTCCTTTCTTCGTATTGGTCCGCTCCGCGATCGCGCCGAACATGGGGTCATTGATAGCATCCCATATACGGGCAATAATCAGGATGGCAGATACCACTGCCGGAGCCAGCCCTACAACGTCCGTATAGAAAATAGACAGGTAGCTTCCCATAAATGTATTAGTCAGGTTACTTGCGAAATCGCCGCATCCATAGGCGAATAATGTTTTTTTGCTGAGTCTCCCTGCGGAGACTGAGGTATTGCTGCTCATAGCATATCCTCCTCTCATTCTATCTGTTGTCATTTCCTGATTATTATTTCAATTTATTGAATTCCGAGCACTTTCTTCTCCAGAATCATCTGCCGTTTTGTGAATTCTGTTCCTCCGCAGTAGAGCTCATCCTCATACTCGCAGATCAGGTATCCGTCAAATCCTTCCTCAACCAGAAGCGGAAGAATCTCCTCATACGGAATACTTGCCTCGTGGCAGTCCTCGTCAAGATAGTGGAATTTGCCGTGGCACTCAAAGCTGTACGGAAGGATGTCCTTTAACTCCTGAAGCAGTTCCGGAAGATCTTTCTCATCATGGAACTGCACGAAGCCGAACATTCCCGCCAGCGCCGGCATGATCGCCGGTGAAGCGCCTGCTTCCATCACTTTCTTCGTTGCCTCTTCCTGGCTGACTCCCTCGCGGCGCAGCTGTGCGGCCAGTTCCAGATGCTCTTCTTTCACTCCCGCCTCAAGCGCCTTGATCCAGTGGGGCCTGTTCGGATGAATGGCAAGGAAACCGAAATCCGGTACGAATCCCAGGTATTTTGAGCCTGTTCTCTTAATCACTTCCAGGTATTTCTGCATGCACGGGGATCCCGGCGTCTCCGGATTGTGAATCTCGATTCCGCAGCGCACATCGAACAGTTCCGCATACGGAGCCAGTCTCTCAAATGCCTCCGGCGACATCATATACTGAACTCTCATCACTTTACATCCCAGTTTATTGGCGGCTTTCAGATCAATGATGGCGTCCGCCAGCATCTCGTCATCTGTCAGGTTGCGGTCATTTCTCATGCCCTTGTCATTATTCGCCGCGTAGCTTACCGGTCCGATGCCGTATTTCTCTTTTAATGCGTGAACTTTTCCAAGGAATTCATCGCTTACGTTCGGGTATGACGGGATCATCTGAGTCGCTACAATCTCATATCCGCTCGCGCCTGCCAGCGCAGCCTGTTTCACACACTCTTCAAAATCATATTCATATCTCGCATACTCTGTTCCGTAGCAGAACAGCGTTGCGCCAAGTTTTACATTACTCATCTCTGTTTCCTCCCAATTACTCCGCTGCGTTTACGGTTGCTTTTTCCCCGCTGTCAAGGGGCATGAAGTTGTGATCCGGTCCGATCTGCATGTAAGGCACTCTCATCATCAGCTTCAGTTCCAGCTCATGCTCTCCTTTTTCCACGCCGCCTTTTTTAATAACGCGGATCTTCGCCTGCTCCACCTGGCTCCAGAACTCGGTTACAGCATAAGTAAGTTTATACACCGGGAGTTCTTTCCCGTTGATCTCGAATGTGACAGCTTCCTGCGGCATCTTCTCGCCGTCCAGATAGACTTCCAGAAGATCGATATCCGACAGATAATGTCCTCTGTAATATGCCAGCTGCACATTGAATTCAAACCCGTTCTTTTCGCCATTGATATATAAATTTTTGAATGAATCCTTCTTGATGATCTCAGGATTCAGCTTCATTCTCATTGCAAATGCCATGGTAATTCCTCCTTGTCGTTTTCCTTTTCAGAGTCCTGTCAGTTCAGTCCGTCCCCTCCGGAAAACGCATTAAAATTTCACTTCTTTATTTTCTCTTGCAGACTGATAGATCGCGTCGAGAATCTGTGTAACAACAAGCGCTTCCTCCGGTTTTACAAGCGGCTGTGTTCCGTTCTTCACAGCTTCAAGCCACTGACGGCAGTCGATGGTTCCTTCCTCTCCGCCGCCTCCTCCGAAGTAAGCGACGCCGCCTACCGGAGAGATCGTCTCTTCCATAAGCTGCCCGTTTCTTCCTCGGTTGTAAATCAGTTCATTCTTGCTGTAGCTCATTCCAGAGTGGATCTCCGCGCCTGCCGCTGTTCCGCACAGGGTTGTGGACGCCTCCCGTGACTCCAGGATATTGAGGGCCCAGCTTGCCTCCAGGTTGATGGTCGCGCCGTTTTTCATCTTGATAAATCCCATGGCAGAATCTTCCACTTCATAGGTATCCGGATTCCACGGCCCGAACAGGTTTCCTTCCGTTGCCTGCTGCAGGCCGCCCAGTTTATAGAAAACAGAGCCTGTTACACTGTCAATATCATAGTTGTTCATGCACCACAGAGTGATGTCAAGAGCATGTGTTCCGATGTCGATCAATGGACCGCCGCCCTGCTGTGCCTTGTCCATAAATACGCCCCATGTCGGAACGCCTCTTCTGCGGACCGCGTGAGCTTTTCCGTAATAGATATCTCCCAGATCTCCCGCCTCGCATGCCGCATGAAGGTTCTGAACCTCCGGGCGGAAACGGTTCTGATATCCTACGGTAAACTGCATGCCTGATTTCTTCCATGCCTCAACCATCTTCAGCGCCTCAATGGGGCTGTGGGACATGGGTTTCTCACAGTAAACATGTTTCTTCGCCTCAAACGCGGCAATCGCGATCTCACTGTGAGATACGTTCGGCGTACAGATATGCACCACTTCCACGTTCGGATCCGCGAGAAGATCGTGATAATCCTGATATACTTTCGCGCCTTCCGCTCCGAACTCCGCACATGCTTTCTCAGCTCTCTCCACAATAATGTCGCAGAATGCAACAATCTCGTTCAAATCCCCGTTGTTCTTCAGCGCCGGGAAATGTTTCTGATTCGCGATTCCTCCACATCCTACAACTCCAACTTTGATTTTTGCCATGATTTTTCTCTCCTTTTCTTTGCAGTTTTCTGTGTTTCATTTCTTGTATATATCTTACTTTTTACCTGGTTTTTGTGCCTTACCGCAGGCTTCCGGAATCAGATCATAATTTGATGTAAAAAAGAATAGGGAAAGAAAAAGGTTCGAATTTTATTATGTAATTTTGACCTGTGGATAATGGAGCAATCTGATCATAAAAACATCAGTTTCCTGTAAAAATAAAAAGGACCGGGAGCTTGATACTCTCAGTCCTGAAACATTTAAAGTGCTTGAACTCTATCCTATTTTTCCGATAATCATCCGGATCGTCTGCTCATCTGTCTCCAGTTCATCCGCAATTTCCGAAATTGATTTTTTCTTTTGGAGCTTTTTTTCCACTTGTTCTGCAAGCAGTTGTTCTCTCCCTCGTTCATCTGCCTCTTTCAGTTCATCAGCAAATAATTCTTTTAATGCATCACACATTTTCTTTTCCACCTCCATTTGCTTCCAATTCGCACGTGCAATCAAATTCATTACTGCCACACAATCTTTTGATTTCTTATTTTTCTCATAGTTCGTCATTAATTCCCTTATCTCAGGACCTGCCTTTAAATCCGTTCTCAGAATCTGAAGCCAGTAGTTTTCAGCTTTTGACAGTTCTTTTACGATCAGCAGCTGCATCGGAATCGGATCACCTTTCAAATAATAAATTCCCGGTCCATGTTTTTCCACATGAATTCCTCGAACCTGCTTCAGATGTTTTAACATTTCCCTCGGATAATGGCTGCACACAAATGTAAGAGTTAACGTCTCCGGATCAACTTCTTTTACCCGATCAGTATCAGATTGATAAATACATGCATATCCATAAACTTTATAAAAATCATTAATGCTCAGATAATCATCGGGCGCTTTATATTCGATAATATTATGGTCTCTGAACAACTTTGCAATTGATTTCTTTATTGTAGTCTCTTTTAATTTTTTCACTATAAGAATATCAATTTGAAGCGGTTTTTTACTCAACTGAAACTCTTCGTGAATCTCAAGGCACTCCTTTTCGCTCTCAAGAGTCATCTTGAGGGCGGCACTAAATCCGGGATGCCATTGCAGTTTTGTTTTTTCCATCTTTTCTCCTTAAGTATAATACAGTTTATTTCCATAGTGCAATGTTATCTTTTAAGTCCAAGTATCAACGGCAACACCTCATTTCATCCATAACCCTCATGCGAAATCCGCCCTGACTTTCGTCATTTTCCCAATGACAGCGGGCATAGAACTTTTTTGAATCGTGAAACATCCTGCGGATTGATCCGGCGAAACGCCTTCCGCGATGATAAAAACAGCATACCATAGAACAAGCCGGTATGCCACCCGCTTTTTGCGGTTCTGACATACCGGCTCATTTTAATGATTTATGATTATTCAAACAGCACTGCTTTTCCCGTTTCCGCCGACTTCCATGCTGCCTCCATTACGGAGAGCACCCTGCGCACCTCCGGAATCCTGATCTTCGACTCGGCACGTCCGTTTAACACGTCATCCACATTTCTGTAGAAGTCTACCCAGTCCGTCTGAACATCCGGAAGAGGCTCTTCAATGATTCCTCCCGGCGGAACAGGCGCAAACTGTCTGGTCGGTCCCGCCTCGGTCTCCGTGATCTGCGGCGGAAGTTTCTCCAGCATCTTTCCCGTACGGTAGATCGCTCCGTCGCATCCGAAAGTATTGACAACCATGGTTCCCTTATCGCCTGCTGCCAGCCATCTTGGCTGATATTTCAGAATATAGGTGGAAAGTTCGATGTGAGCAGTCACTCCGTTGTCCATCTTCAGAATAATCTTGAAGTAGTCGTCCACTTCCTCATGAAGTACATTCTTAATATCCGCGTAAATCGATTTAATCTTTGCGCCTGGCATCATAAAAAGGATCTGGTCAATCAGATGCACACCCCAGTCATAGATCATTCCGCCGCCGTACTTTTTATAAATATGCCACTCATGCATATAGCCGTTCCCTGAGTGGAGCTTTGACTCGATTGTAAAAACATTTCCAAGAAGTCCTTCGTCATATGCTTTTTTCACAATCAGCATATCCCGGTCCCACCGTCTGTTCTGGTGGGATGTAAAGAAAACACCTGCTGCTTTGCAGGCAGCCTCCATCTCATCAAGTTCCTGTACATTCATTGCCGCCGGCTTCTCTGTAATGACGTTTTTGCCCGCTTTTGCAGCTTTGATGCACATTTCTTTATGCAGGTAATTGGGCACGGTCAGGATGACTGTGTTGACCTCCGGATCTTTTAACAGGTCATCCGCTGTTGTATACATTTTAAAGCCTGCATCCACTGCTTCTTTCTGCTTTACTTCATCGATATCGCACACTGCCGCGATCTCAACTCCGGCTCTCGGCGCATTTTCCGCATGCCATTTTCCCATGCCGCCGTATCCGATGATTCCTAATTTAATCTTCATATCCGTATCCTTTCTATATAACTTTCTATTACATTCCATAACTGAACTGCTTTCTATATAGTTTTCCAGCACAGTCTGTAACTGAACCGCTGCAGTTTATATCACAAAGTTTCTCAGGTATCTGATGCTGAGCTGAACCGCTTTCTTCGCATCCTCCAGGCTTCCTTCAAAAGCCTTGTCCTCTACTTCGATACAGGTGTATCCGTCATAGCCGATATCTGTCAGAGCGGATACATATCTGCCCCAGTCTACATCGCCAAGTCCCGGAAGCTTCGGAGACATGTACTCAAGCGGAGTCGCCATCACTCCCACATCCGCCAGTTTATCCGGATATACTTTGATATCTTTGTAATGTACATGGAAGATTCTGTCCTTAAATTCATAAATCGGTTTAATGTAGTCGATCTGCTGCCATACGAAATGGGACGGATCGTAGTTGATTCCGAAGTTTTCATATGGAAGGATCTCGAATATCTTTCTCCAGTTTGCCGGTGTTGTCATCAGGTTCTGACCTCCCGGCCATTCATCCTCCGTAAAGAGCATCGGGCAGTTCTCTATCGCCACTTTCACTCCCTTATTCAGCGCATATTCCAGAATCGGAGGCCATACCTTCTTCACTTCTTCCAGATTGTAAGATACGCTCTTGTCCGGAATTCTGCCAATAAAGGTTGTCACCATGTTCACATCCAGAAGAGCCGACGCGTCAATCAGTTTATAGAGATGAGTGATGTATGCGCTTCTCTTCTCCTCATCCGGATCCAGTGTATTCGGATAATACGCAAGGGACGAGATCTCCACTCCTTTGACTTTCAGGTATGCCTTGATCTCCTCCGCTTTCTCCATTGTCAGATTCTCAACATCGATGTGGCTGACTCCCGCATAACGTCTCTTCGCGCCTCCCGATGTGGGCCAGCATGCCACTTCAAGGCACTCCAGACCGTTTTCCGCAGCGAAATCCACTACCTCTTTAAAATCCATTCCCTCGAAAATCGATGTAATCAGTCCAAATTTCATAAGATTCTCCTTTCCTGCCGGCACACTCTGACCGGCTTCTTCCCTGTTCTGCCGCCTTGATGATTCCGGCTTTTGTTTTTTGCTGATTTCATTATATCGCCGCGGGATCTGACCATCTAAGTCACAACCACCACTTCAAGTGGTGGTTTGAGTTGGCCCTCATAAGGGCCGGTTACATGCTCGCCCAAAAGGGCGGGTATCGCAAGCATTGTTACTGGTCCGCTTATAAAGCGGTACTACTTGAA
>DXGZ01000114.1 GCA_019113645.1 Candidatus Mediterraneibacter vanvlietii
CGCCTCTCTAAGCTCTTTATCCTTAAACACAGATCTATTCTCTCCACCGGAAGTTATTATTCTATCGCAAATTCTCTATAATATATAACATTCGACGCTTCAAAAAAAACAAACTTTTTCAATTTATTTTGTACTCATCACATATAAAAAAATAGGCTGGGAGTAATATTCTCCCAACCTGCAGTACTATCGGAAACAGCCACGTAAACAAGATTGTTCCTTTCATTTGATTTCTTATATTGAGGAGGGCAAATCCTCTGCCGATCACAAAGACATCTCTTCCGGTAAAAAATTCCCCGTCACAGGTGGCGAAGTAGGTGATCCCTCTCTGTTTCCCTATTGACAGATCTTCTCCAGTTGAATATAATTATAACAGCGTTATGAAACACTGTTATGAAATCAAATAATCTTTTGTGCCGTCGGATGAAAAGGCGGAATGGAGACTGTTATGGCAAAACAAATTGAAGGCGTCTACGAATCTGTGCTCGCCTGTGCAAAAAAAGAATTTCTGGAGAAGGGATATAAAGACGCCTCCCTTCGCGTTATCGCGCAGGCGGCCGGAACAAGTACGGGCTCGATCTATACCCGGTTCAAGGACAAAGCAGGGTTGTTCGATGCTATTGTAGGACCCGCTGCAGACCAGTTGAAAGATATGTTTGTGGAAATCCAGGAGAATTTCCATTCACTGGACGACAGCACACAGGAAGCGGAAATGGGAGAATACACATCCCGTCATCAGATGGAGATGCTGGAATATATCTATGACCATTTTGATGAGTTCCGTCTGCTTCTGGACTGCTCAGACGGAACCCGTTTTTCCGGTTTTGTTGACGAGCTGGTGGATATTGAAGTTGAATATACATACAAATATATGGAAGTGATCAATTGCGAAAGTGTAAAATCCGGTGTTGTCACTGAAGACTTCATCCATATCATTGTCACAGCATATTTCAATGGAATGTTTGAGGTGGTACGCCACAATATGAGCCGCGATGACGCAAGGAAGTATATCCGGCTGCTCAACCGATACCATATGCAGGGATTCTCCACTGTTTTCAATCCGGAGATCTCGGAATAACCGTTACAGTGATAATCAGGCTGTTTCCTGTCCGGTACCGCAGGTGATGGCCTTATTATAAACCGCTTGGTTAGTTCTATCTAATTCAAGTAATATATTTCTAATCACAAGGAGGAATTACAATGCAGCAAAAAAGCCCTATGCTCCGTCTCTGGGAACTGAGCAGTGAGAACCACGGCGGCCTGATCCGTGCGGTCATCTCCGCTTCTGTCGGCGTCCTGTGCGGAATGCTGCCTTATTTTGCAGCCGCCAGGATCATCATCGGTCTTATGAACGGCAACAGAGAGTCTGTTTTTTATGTATTCTGGTGCATTATGGCATTCGCAGGTTATCTCCTGCGCTCCTGCCTGTATGCCCTTGCACTTTCCATGTCACACAAAGCGACATTTTCCACATTGAAGAGGATCCGGGAACAGATCCTGGCAAAGCTCCCCAGGATGCCGCTGGGAACCGTCATGGACACTTCAAGCGGTGAGATGAAGCAGATCATCGTAGATCAGGTCGAAAGCATGGAACGCCCTCTGGCACATCTTCTGCCAGAAATGACGTCCAATATCTTCGGACCTGTATGCATCTTTATCTACCTATTCATCCTGGACTGGCGGATGGCTCTCTTATCCCTCGTTTCCATTCCCGTAGGCATGGCATTTATGATGGCTGTCATGAAAAATTATGGAAAACAGTATGAAGGTTCTGTCAAGGTAACGCAGGCTATGAATTCAACCATTGTAGAGTATATCAATGGGATTGAAGTGATCAAGGCATTCAATCAGGGGAAAAATTCTTATGCCAGATTTTCTGACCGGGTACTGGCTAATGCAGCATATTTTTATAACTGGATGAAGAGCTGTCAGCTCCCCGTATCTGTTTCCAAAGCCGTCGCTCCGACTACCATGATCACCATTCTTCCTGCAGGATGGATCATGTATCAGACCGGAACGCTTGGAATGGATATCTTTCTCACCACGATCATCCTTTCCCTCGGGATCGCAGGCCCTCTTCTGGCAGCCATGGATTTTGTTGACAGTCTGGCGAAAGTGGGAACAACCGTAGATCAGATCGATTCCATACTGAATGGGAAAGAACAGCATCACGGAATGACTCCGGTACATGTGGATTCCACAGAAATCCGGGCAGAACACGTCTCTTTTGGTTATCACCAGGACAAGGAGATCCTCCACGACATATCCCTGACCATCCCGGAAGGTACCATGACTGCCTTCGTCGGACCTTCCGGTAGCGGGAAGTCTACTATTGCAAAGCTCATAGCCGGCTTCTGGGATGTGGAACAGGGACGGATCCTGCTTGGCGGACACGATCTGAAAGATATCCCTCTCCGGCAGCTCTATGAGCAGACGGCTTTCGTCTCACAGGATAACTATCTCTTTGATGAGACCGTACGGGAAAACATCCGCATGGGCCGGCCCGGAGCGACAGACAGGGAAGTGGAAGCCGTCGCAAAAGTGGCCGGCTGCGACGAATTTATCCGCCGTCTGGAAAATGGATACGATACAGTGGTCGGCGGAGGAGGCGCCCATCTCTCCGGAGGGGAACGTCAGCGGATCGCCATCGCACGAGCCATGCTAAAGAATGCTCCTGTTGTCATCCTTGACGAAGCCACCGCATACATTGACCCGGAGAATGAGGCGGTGATCCAGCGTGCTGTTGCCCGTCTGGTAAAAGGCAAAACCGTGATCGTGATCGCACACCGGCTGTCAACCATTACGGATGCGGATCAGATCTTTGTCATAGAGGACGGCCGTATAGCGGCAAAGGGTACGCACAGGGAGCTTCTTGAAAGCAGTAAACTTTATCAGGAAATGTGGCAGGCACACATTGGCGCAAAGGACGGTGACGCAGCATGATCGAAGTATTAAAAAAGATCTGGCATTTTGCCGGAAAAGAACAGAAAAACATCAGCAAATCCATTTTCTGGGGATTTTTCTATGCAGTATTCCATATGTTTCAGGTGGGAGCAATCTATTATGTAGTGCTGGCTCTTACCGGAGGAGACCATTCTTATCAGGCCGCATGGACCGCTCTGGCACTCCTCCTGGTCAGTATCGCAGGCCGTGCCGCCATCAACCGTTTTACTCAGCTTCAGCAGACCCACGCCGGATATTTCATGGTGGCGGACCGGCGGATCCGGATCGGAGACAAACTGAAGCGCATTCCCATGGGATATTTTAACGATAAAAGCCTGGGCGAGATAACCGGTATCACAACAACAGTACTGGATGTAGTGGAGACCATGGGACCGGTGGTACTGGTCAGTATGCTGAGCGGGTTTATTAACGCATTGGTCTTCATCCTGTGTGTATTTTTCTTTGACTGGCGGATCGGGCTCCTTGCTCTGGCCGGAACAATCCTGTATCTGTGTGTCACCTCCGCCATGGAACGCAGATCCGCACAGGTAACTCCCCACCGGCAGGAATCTGAAGCAAGACTGGTAGATGCAGTGCTGGAACAGATCCAGGGAATGAGTGTGATCAAATCCTTCAACCTGACCGGGAAAGGGGATAAGCGGGTGCGGGATGCCCTGGAATACAACCGGGAAAGCAACCTGAACATCGAGCGTTTGTTTACTCCCTACAACATTGCCCAGGAAATGAGCCTGCATCTGTTCTCGGTACTGATCATCGGAGCCGCTGTTCTTTTCTGCCTGAATGGCTCTATGTCACTTGCCAATGCGCTTACGACTGTGATCATATCTTTTCTGATCTTCTCACAGATCCAGTCCGCAGGGAGTGCAGCCGCAGGACTGCGCGTTGTCGGCAGTTCCATCGACCACGCAGATCAGATCAACGGAATCCGGGAAATGGATGACAAAGGAAAGGAAATCCATCCCCAAAGGCACGATATTTCTATGGAACACGTAGATTTTTCCTACGACAGCAAGCCGATCCTGAAGAATGTCTCCGTGACCATTCCCGATAGGACAACAACTGCGATCGTAGGCCCCAGCGGGTCCGGAAAGACCACCCTCTGCAATCTGATCGCACGCTTCTGGGACGTGGATCATGGTTCCATACGAATCGGGGATGCAGATGTCAGGGAATATACTCTGGAATCCTTGATGGAACAGATCAGCATGGTGTTCCAGAAGGTCTATCTCTTTGCGGATACGATTGAAAATAATATTAAATTCGGCCGTCCCTACGCAACCCATGAACAGGTAGTTGAAGCGGCCAGAAAGGCCTGCTGCCATGAATTTATTGAAGCGCTTCCCGACGGATACAACACGGTAATAGGCGAAGGCGGGGCTACCCTCTCCGGCGGCGAAAAGCAGAGAATCTCTATCGCCCGCGCCATCCTGAAAGACTCTCCCATCATCATCTTTGATGAGGCAACCGCAAATGTGGATCCGGAAAATGAAGATAAGCTGCAGAAAGCAATGGAAGAACTGATGCGGGATAAGACGATCATCATGATCGCTCATCGCTTAAAAACCGTGCAGAAAGCGGATCAGATCCTCGTGCTGGATGACGGCGCCATCGTACAGCGGGGAACTCATGCCCAGCTCTCGGAAAAGCCCGGACTGTATCGGGATTTCCTGAATGCGAGAAAAGAAGCTGCCGGATGGAAACTGTCATAACCTATAATGGGAATAAGACCGGACAGATTTAGAAACTTCCGGTCTTACTCTCTTTCTTCTGCAATTTATATTCCTATGTGGTTTTTCCGAAAAGTTTGTTCTTCCGAAAAGACACATATGCTATAATAACAGAAAATGATTATACTGTGAGGTGATAATAGTGCATGGAAACGAATCTTCTGAAAATTATCTGGAGACAATCCTTATCTTAAGTGAACGGCTTCCTGTTGTACGCTCTATAGACATAGCAACTGAGCTCAACTTTAAAAAGTCGAGTGTCAGCGTTGCTATGAAAAAATTACGCGGAAGCGGACATATTGTTGTATCCCCAGAAGGTTATATCAAACTTACCGAAAAGGGGAAAGCAATCGCAGACTGTATATATGAAAGACACACACTGTTGTCCTCGTGGCTGGAGAAGCTTGGTGTCGATGCCAAGACAGCAGCAGATGATGCCTGCCGGATTGAACATGTGATTAGTACGGAAAGCTTTGCAGCTATCAAACGACATATAAATAATTAGTTGCCAACATGAAAAATGGTGACAGGAAGAGGCTGGCTGTCATACGATATAGGCAATGGACTTTTTACAGGACGCAGCCAGCTTCATTCCTAAGTCGAGTAATATATTTCCAACGCATTTGAATTCCATAAAGACATGAAAAAATAGACGGCTCGAAAGCCGCCCATAAGGTCAATATGATATTGAGATTGTAACCCGTGCGCCGCCCGTCTTTTCAGAATTGCTCAAGATAAGCTGTCCCCCATGCTGCCGGATAATAGACTTTGTGATAAATAGTCCCATCCCAAAGTGTAGATCAGAACTGCGGCTGTGGTCTGCCATGTAAAACTGTTCCTCGGCGTGCAACAAATCTTCCTGCGAAAAGCCGGGACCTGCATCTGTTACTGAAATTTCCAGACTTCCTTTATTGCCAATCATTGAGATAGAAATGGAGCTGTCCTGCGGTGAATAATCCAGCGCATTATTTACCACATTCATAATCGCGCGTTCCAGCAGTAGCTTATCCGCAGACAGGGCAGCAGGCAAGTTTTCTATTTCC
Source organism: Candidatus Mediterraneibacter vanvlietii (assembly GCA_019113645.1). Taxonomy (GTDB): domain Bacteria; phylum Bacillota; class Clostridia; order Lachnospirales; family Lachnospiraceae; genus Mediterraneibacter; species Mediterraneibacter vanvlietii. The sequence continues at coordinate 5,735 of DXGZ01000114.1, forward strand.
ATCTGTAATTCAATCTTTTTCGTCTGGCACAGTACGTTGATCTGCTCCCGTAACTGTTCCACATAAGCAGGCAGGTCAATATTCTCCCTATGGAGCTGATAGCCAATCGTTGCCCGAGAAATATCAATCAGCGTTCGAATGTATAGCTGCATCTGTTCCGAACTGCAGCCAATATATTCCGCATATAAACGCTGTTCCGCATCCAGCTCTGTTTCGCTGATAAGGTCGGCATTTCCCTGAATAACTGTCAGGGGCGTTTTCAAATCATGTGCAAGTGCGGCAATCTGTTCCCTCTGCAATTTTTCCGCGTTCCATTGCTTTTCCAAAGATGATTTCAAATTGTCTTTCATGGAAGAAAAAGAGCATAGGACATCCTCAAATTCTTTGATGTTTGAATGTCCCACTTCAAAATCGAGATTTTGCTCAGAAATTTCTTTTGTAGCTTCCATAAGTGGATGAAGTTGATTGCGAAATATCTTTGCGAACCTTGCCGTTAAAAAAGTAATGACCAGTAAGGAATTAACAACAATCAAAGCCAGCATAAGGGTATCAGGGGATGGGAAAAAATCAGGCAGCCACGAAACAGTAAATTGTGAGCCTATAAAGTATTGCAAAACGCACAGTTCATTATCCCTGACAACAAGGACATATTGCCGTTTGCTCCCTTGATTGCTATATTCTCCTTTTGCATAAGATAGTGCGTCTTCCCTTTCCTCAGCGACCATATTGCTGTATAACTCGTTAAAATCCTTGTCTAAGATTAGATACC
>DXGZ01000115.1 GCA_019113645.1 Candidatus Mediterraneibacter vanvlietii
CTTTCTTTCTTAAAAGCTGGAAAAGAGACTTGAACTCTCGACCCCTTCATTACGAGTGAAGTGCTCTACCGACTGAGCTATTCCAGCCTGTGCTTTTCGGCACAAACTATATTATACATGGATTTCAGAAAAAATCAATGAAAAAATGAAAGAATTATATATTTTTTAAGGAAAGCATTACCGTAATCCTGAATATTTTCATTGACTACGCGCATAATATGAATTATAATAGACTAACAGAAAAGAGAAGTTCTTTTCCTAATATCGCCCTTGGGGCATCAAAGAAGACATTAGTCTATTATGTGAAGACCTCGTAGTAATACGAGGTCTTTTACGTTATATAAAAACCGCTCGGTATTATCAGTACCGATACGAAGAAAAAGCGCAACCCCTTGAAATCCCTGGGATTGCGCTTCTTTTTACTTAAGCCGGAAATCAGACTTGAACTGACGACCCCTTCATTACGAGTGAAGTGCTCTACCGACTGAGCTATTCCGGCATTTGGTCCGTCACTGACGAACCTTGTCTATTATATCTCTTTTCTAAAAGAATTTCAACTGTTTTTTTCGCTTTTTAGTATCAGTTCGCAACTGTTCATTTCTGCACGCCCTGTCATAAAACCACACTGACACTTTTCACGCTTCCCCGTGCTCACACCGCTGTTCTCCTGTTCTTCGCATATTACGGATTTTCCTCCGTCTGCTCAGGTTTGACATGAACGGTGAGCTGATTATACGGAATCTCGATTCCTTCCTCATCGAAAGTCAGTTTGATCTCCTCGAGCAGCTTCCATCTGGTTTTCCAGTACTCATCTGTATTTACCCATGCACGCAGTCCGATCATCACCGCGCTGTCAGCAAGTGAATCTACAAATACCTTGATATCTTCATCCTTTCGGATACAAGGATCTGCCTGCAGCTTCTCTTCGATCAGTTCTTTTGCTTTTTTCAGGTCAGAATCATAAGATATCCCCACCTTGAGATCGAGCTGACGTTCCGGGCGGGCTGTCACGTTGGTCAGACTGTTGTTTGTCAGTATGCTGTTCGGTACAACCACCCGCTGATTATCAACTGTTGCCAGCTTTGTGTAGAAGATCTGGATCTCTTTTACTGTTCCCTGTATTCCTTCCTGAGTCACAATAATGTAATCTCCCACTGCAAAGGGTTTTAAAAGCAGAATCAGAACGCCTCCGGCAAAATTGGACAGGCTGCCCTGTACTGCCAGACCGATTGCGACACCAGCTGATGCAATCAATGCAGCGATTGAAGATGATTCAACGCCCAGATTGGTTGCGATCAAAAAGATAAGCAGGGCATACAGTCCGAACTTGAGCATGGAGTCCACGAACTGGGCCACCCCTGCATCCACATTTGTTCTCTCAAATGAGCGGCTGACCATTTTTCTGATCCACTTGATCACTTTGCCTCCCACGAAGAATACAACCAGGGCAAGCACCACCCTGATTCCAAATGAAATCATGGCAGGAATATTATCTTCAATGAACTGGAAAAAACGGTTCACTTCCTGCGCTGCGTCCGCAGTCGCGCTCGCAGCGGCATCCAGCACCTCAGCGCCCGCTTCGTCCGTTACATCCGTCGCTCCTGTCCCGACTGCGGGAATCATTTTCCCCGCCATCTGCATCATATTCCAAAACATAGCACTCCACCTTTCTGAGTATTTTATATTTTCAGTGCAAGAAACGCGCACAGATTGCCTCGTTTATCTCCCGCTGCTCTGTGAGAATAGAGAATATCGCTGTTGCAGTGGGTACATACATTTGTCACTGCGATATGTTCCGGCAGTATTCCCGACTCCAGGAAGATCAGTTCGTTTGCCTTCCAGAGATCGAGCTGATACTTTCCGTCCGGCTTTTCATAAAACAGCTGTTCCCAGCAATTTTCAGGGAAAGCTTCTTTAAACTTCTCGATCACATCGCTGCTCACTTCATAGCAGTCCATGCACACCGACGGACCGACAGCAGCCAGTATATCCGCCGGATCGGATCCGAAACGCTCGTGCATGAGTTCCACTGTTTTTCTGCCGATCTTCCCCACGGTTCCTCTCCATCCGGAATGGCTCAGACCGATCACCTTTTTCACCGGATCTACAAAAAACAGCGGCACGCAGTCAGCATATGAGGTCACAAGGCAGATCCCCGGCACATTTGTCACAAGACCGTCCACATCTGTGTAATCCCGCTCTCTTGTGATTCCCTTTCCTCTGTCAGCATCTGTCACGATCCGCACATTCGTTGTATGCGTCTGCCTGGAGAGGACCATATCCTCGCAGCGGACACCGAGCGCTTCCCCTATTCTCCTGAAATTCTCCGCCACTGCTTCCTTTTTGTCTCCCCGGTCAAAGCTGAGGTTCATGGAAGCGTAATATCCTTCGCTGACTCCCCCAAGCCGGGTGGAAAACCCGTGCCGGACGATCCCCGTATCTTTCAGCATCGGATATTCCAGATAGGGAACAGAATCCGTATTTTCCTCCAGTACATGTCTGTTATCTTTATATTTTATCCCAAGACTCATCTGATTTATCACCCCGTAAATGCATTTGTAATATGTGTGATTTTCGAGTTTTCTATTCCGATGACATCAAAACGGCAGGGCACATCTCCCAGGTGCCGCTCGGTCAGGTAAAACATCGCGCACCGGAAAATGATCTGCTGCTTTCTGGCATCCACCGCCGCAAGAGCTCCTCCCTTCCTTCTGTCAGAACGGTACTTCACTTCACAGAATACAATATATTCCCCGTCTTTTGCAACAATATCTATCTCTCCTGTTTTGCATCTATAATTATATTCCAGAATCTCATACCCGATGCTCTCCAGGTAACCGCCTGCTGCCCGCTCGTAATCCGTCCCGGTCTGCCGGCGGTTTCTCCTGCCGGACTGCTGCCGGTTTCCCTCTCCGGTCTGCAGCTGCTTTTCTTCTCTGTTTTCTTCTCTGCCCTGCCGCCTCATCTCTCCACTGCTCTGTCCTGCCATAACACCATTCCTGTTGTACTGATTTCTGCCGCTTCTCATCCGCTTCTTATAAGAAGTTTTTTATAAACGTTTTCCTGTGGATCGGGCTCGGTCCCAGGCGCCGGATCGCGTCAATATGTTCCTTCGAGCCGTAACCCTTATGCTTTGCGAATCCATATTCCGGCAGAATCTTATCATACTCCGCCATCAGCCTGTCCCTTGTCACCTTTGCCAGTATACTGGCAGCGGCAATGGATACGCTTTTCGCATCCCCTTTGATGATCGGCACCTGGGGAACCGTCATCTCCGGAATCGTAACCGCATCGTTCAGAAGAATCCCCGGCTCTTTTCCAAGATTCGCCACAGCCTGCCGCATGGCCTCGTAAGTCGCCTGCAGGATGTTGATCTCATCGATCCGCGCAGGACCCGCCATGCCGATGCCCGTGGCGATGGCTTTCTCCATAATCTCATCGTAAAGCTCTTCTCTTCTGGAAGCGCTCAGTTTTTTCGAATCATTCAGATAAAGGATCTCGCAGTCTTTCGGAAGGATCACGGCGCCTGCCACAACCGGACCCGCAAGCGGGCCTCTTCCCGCCTCATCGATTCCGCAGATCAGTCCGTAATCACTGTATTTTTCTTCATATGCTCGCATAGAAAGAAGGCGCTCCCGCTCCAGCCGAAGTGCCTCCTCTTTCTTCCGGTAACGCGCGATCAGGTTCTGCACCCCTGTCCGCGTGTCCGTTTTATATGCCTCATACAGGCCGGACCATTCCTGCTCCGCTGCCTGCTCAAATTCCTCTTTTATCCGGGCAATGCTCTTACTCATGTTTTATCACCCCAAACTGGTCAAGCGGCCAGATCCTCACCCAGGCGCGCCCCAGCAGTTCATCTCTGTGGATCAGGCCGACGTTTGACGCGCGGCTGTCCTGACTGTTGTTCCTGTTGTCCCCAAGCACAAAATATTCATCGTCGCCGAGTGTAATTGGCTCGGCGGCTGATCCAGGATCTTCAATCACTTCATTCCCGTAATGCTCGTTCAGCGGACTGCCGTTTATGTATACCATACCGTCCACAATCTGAACCGTCTCCCCGGGAAGTCCGATGATTCGTTTTATATAATACGTATTTTCCTCATATCGATAAGGGAATACCACAATGTCATACCGTTTCGGATCCCGGAACCGGTAGGAGATCTTATCAACAATAAGCTGATCTCCGCTGGAGAGTGTTGTCTCCATGGACGAGCCGCTCACTTCGGTCCGCTGTCCTACAAATGTCACGATCAGATAGGAGGCAGCCACAACAACAACTATAAATACAATCCAGCCAAAAAGTTCTTTAACTATGCCTTTCATCTGTCTTTACCTTCCTTCTGGTTTCTCAAGTGTAATGCGCCCCAGCCTGCCGCCGCGGAAATCATCCAGAAGGATTGCCGCTGCTTTCTCCGTATCCAGTTCGCTGCCGCGCACAAGGCAGTGCCGGCTCTCTGCAATATTCCGGATGCATTCGTAAACGTCATCCGCCTCCGGGATATCATACTTCTCTTCCAGCACTCCCGGATATTCGCTCTTTAAAAATCTGACCAGCTCTGCCGCCAGTTCCTCTGTCTGAAGGATCTCATCTTTGATCGAGCCGATGAACGCCAGCTTAAGTCCCACCTGCTGATCCTCAAACTTCGGCCAGAGAATCCCCGGCGTATCGAGGAGCTCCACATTCTTATTCAGTCTGATCCACTGTTTCCCTTTTGTGACTCCGGGTTTGTTTCCTGTCTTCGCGCAGGCTTTTCCCGCCAGTGCATTGATAAAAGTGGATTTTCCCACATTCGGTATTCCAACTACCATCGCGCGGACCGGTCTGTTGAGAATCCCTCTCTTGCGGTCCCGCTCTGTCTTCTCTTTACACGCTTCCTGGATCACAGACTGGATGGACTTGATCCCTCCGCCTTTTTTCGAATTCACCTTCACGGCGGAGTAACCTTTTTCCTTAAAATACTCCACCCACTCGTCATTCAGCCGTTCCTCCGCCAGGTCCGCTTTGTTCAGCAGAATCAGGCGGGCTTTATTCTTCCCAAGTTCGTCAATATCCGGATTCCTGCTGCTCAAAGGTACACGGGCATCAACAAGTTCTATGATCAGGTCGATCAGTTTTATATTCTCCTGCATCATCCTCCGGGCTTTTGTCATATGTCCCGGATACCACTGAAAATGCATACTCCCCCTCCTTAAACAAATCCAAAATCTTCAGCTGGTTTTACTATGAACCAGACTTTTCCGTAAATATCATCTCTGCTAATGCTCCCGATATTCGGCAGTCTGCTGTCATCACTGGCCGTATGATTGTCTCCAATGACGAAGTATTCGTCTTCTCCCAGTTCGACCGGTTCTGATGCCTGCCCCGCAAACGCAATGTCAGACACATAAATTCCGCTCTCCGGAACTTCCCCGTTAATCAGGAGCTGTCCATCCACGATCTGAACCGTCTCTCCGGGCAGTCCTGCAATCCTCTTCACTGCAAAATGTCCGTTCTCGTCCTGCCGATAAGCGACAATATCCCCTCGGGATGGGCTTTTCATCTTATATACGAGCCGGTTCACGAGAACGACATCCCCGTTTTTCAGCACCGGCGCCATGGAATCCCCTGCCGTGCTGACACGCTGTCCGAAAGCAGCCACGATCAGCACCGCGGTCATGCACACAATCAGGATTTCCACAGCCCAGAGCACCAGCGATTTCGCGCTGATCCTGCTGATCTGTTCCTGAGCAAAATGCAGTTTGTCTTTTTTATTTTCAAACCGCAGGCGGCGTCCGGATCCCCGCTGTTTATGTCCGGCAGGCCTGCTCCCCTTTTTTCTGCGTTTCTTTCGGAAATCTAACCCCTTCATATTTCCTCCGCATCACATATATTTAAAAAAGGGACAATATACAGATTTGTAATTGTCCCTCTCATCGTTACTATTTTACTAATTCTTTTACCTTTGCAGCTTTTCCCACACGTTTTCTTAAGTAGTTCAGTTTTGCCCTTCTTACTTTACCTCTGCGGACAACCTCAACATTCTCTACATGCGGAGAGTGGATCGGCCATGTTTTCTCAACACCGATTCCGTTTGATGTCTTTCTTACTGTGAAAGTAGCTCTTGCGCCGCCTCCCTGTTTCTTCAGGACAGTTCCCTCAAAAACCTGGATTCTTTCACGGTTACCCTCTTTAATCTTAGCGTGTACTCTTACTGTATCGCCAACATTAAATGCCGGTACATTCTCTTTTAACTGCTCAGCTTCGATCTTCTTAATGATCTCGTTCATTTTGTGTGACCTCCTTCATATTTGACGTTCTTAACACATATATGTGCCAGAGGACCATCGCTCTTCTTTTCACAACTATCGTAGTTTACCATATTTCTACAGCATTTTCAAGCCCTGTTATCATCTTTTTTTATCGTCTCTTCCAGCCACCTGCGCTCCTTATCGGTGAGCTCGCTCTTTTCCAGAAGATCCGGACGCCTCTCGTATGTCCTTATAATGGACTGTTCCCTGCGCCATTTTTCAATGTTGGCATGATGCCCTGACAGGAGCACTGGCGGCACTTTTTTTCCATGCCACTCCTCCGGCCTGGAATACTGCGGATATTCCAGCAGGTTGTCCTGGAAAGACTCAAACTCCGCGGACACATCATTGTGGAGCACTCCGGGCACAAGCCTGGAGATCGCATCTACCATAACCATGGCCGGGAGTTCTCCTCCCGTAAGCACATAATCACCGATCGATACGTAATCTGTCACGATCTCTTCAAGGACCCTCTCATCAATCCCCTCATAATGTCCGCAAAGAAGAATCAGATCCTCCTCAGCAGCGAATTCCTCTGCCATCTTCTGACTGAACACATCTCCCTGCGGCGAGAGATAGACAACGCGGGGTTTCTTCCTGCCGTTCTCCGCGTTTTCTGTGCAGGAATCCGGATTCTCTCCGCCGCGCCGCGCGATCTTCTCAGCCACTGCCTCGTAAGCCAGATATACCGGCTCCGCCTGCATGAGCATCCCCGCTCCTCCGCCGTAAGGGTAATCATCCACGCTCTGGTGTTTGTTAAACGCATAATCCCGGATATTCACCGCTTCGATCGAGAGAAGCCCTGCATTGACTGCACGTCCGATAATACTCGTGTTCAGCCCGTTCATCACCATATCCGGAAATAAGGTCAGTATATGAAAATTCATTCCGTGTTTCTCCTGTATAAGTCTGAATTACTTTGCCGCATGTGCCTGTTCTCAGATCAGCCCGTCCATCAGACGGATCATCATCTTCCTCTCTTCCACATCCACGTCGAGAATGCACTGGCGGATCGCCGGAACGAGCACTTCCCCGTGGGCGTCAGAATCAATAATGTAAACCTCATTTGCTCCGGTTTCCATCACGTCCTTCAGCACGCCGAAATGTCCGTCCTCCGTGAAGACGTCCATCCCCAACAGGTCCGCGATGTAATACTCATCCTTCTCAAGGCGGACAGCATCTTCTCTCGGTACAAGAAGGCTTTTCCCCTTATACATCTCGATATCATTTATATTGTCAATGCCTCTGAACTTCACGATCACGAACTGCTTGAAGAATTTCACCGACTGTACTTCCAGTTCAAGCCGCTCCTTCCCCGTATCCAGCAGCACTTTTTTCAATTTCTTAAACCGGGCAGCGTCATCCGTTGTCGGAAACACTTTCACTTCGCCCCGTATCCCATGTGTGGAGGAGATCACCCCCACCTGCAAAAACTGTTCCATCTGTTTCCTTTCTGCCGGACATCATCTTACGGCGTCCGGCCAATGTGAAAAAGAAAGGGGCAGACTCTTCCATCCGAAGGCCGTCCCCTTTACTCTTCATCATTTCATCCCGCGCGCTTTCACACGACCGTGCGAGCGTACGCCGGTTTACGGCATACTCCGAGCCGCTATACAATATCGACAACGACTCTCTTGTCTTCTTTTGCCGCCGCTGCCTTGACAACAGAGCGGATCGCTTTCGCGATACGTCCCTGTTTGCCGATTACTTTGCCCATATCGCTGTCAGCGACATGAAGCTCAAGAACTGTGGTTCTTCCTTCTTTCTTCTCATTTACAGTCACTTCTTCCGGATGATCCACAAGCGCTTTTGCAATCACTTCAACTAACTCTTTCATTTACGCGCACCTCCGCGAAAAGAACTTATTTCTCAATACCTGCTGCTTTAAAGATCTTTCCTACAACCTCTGTCGGCTGTGCACCGTTGTTGAGCCATCTCTTAGCTGCTTCCTCGTCTACTTTGAATACGCTCGGGTCCTGATTCGGATCATATGTTCCGATCTCCTCAATGAATCTTCCGTCTCTCGGGGACCTGGAGTCAGCTACTACGATTCTATAAAAAGGAGCTTTCTTCTGTCCCATTCTTCTTAATCTGATTTTTACTGCCATTTCTTTCACCTCTGTTTTTTATTTTTCTTTTTTGCTGGTTATCTGCCGTCAGCCCCGCCGCATACGCAGCCGGCCGCCTCCGACATGTTTGTCTTCCGCCGGCAAGCCGGAGAAAATCTATGTGTTAAAAGGGAAGTCTGAACCTGCCCCTTTTGCCACCTTTGCCGCCCATGAGCCCCGGAAGGCGCTTCATCATCTTCCTCGACTCATTAAACTGTTTCACCATGCGGTTCACTTCCGCGATGTCCACGCCCGCGCCTTTGGCAATGCGGTGCTTTCTCGACGGATTTAAGAGATCCGGATTCCTTCTCTCCTCCGGGGTCATGGAAAGGATCATTGCCTCCATCCTTGCCATCTTCTTTTCATTCTCCTCGGAATCAAGATCCGGCATCTTACCTTTGCCGCCCATGGCTCCAAGCCCCGGCATCATGCTCATGATGCTGGAAAGCCCGCCCATTTTGCGCATCTGCTCCATACTGGAGAGATAGTCGTCAAAGTCAAACTGGGCTTTCTTCATCTTGTCAGCCATCTCTTTGGCTTTGTCTTCATCGAGCTCTGCGCCTGCCTTCTCAATCAGAGTCAGCACATCGCCCATGCCGAGAATACGGGAAGCCATTCGGTCCGGATAGAACTGTTCCAGATCGGAGAGCTTCTCTCCCATACCGACATACAGGATCGGCCTGCCTGTCACTGCCTTGATCGACAGCGCGGCGCCGCCTCTTGTGTCACCGTCAAGTTTTGTCACGATGACGCCGTCAATTCCAATCTTATCGTTAAAGGTTCCGGCAACATTCACCGCATCCTGTCCTGTCATTGCATCCACAACGAGGATGGTCTGGTGAACTTCCACCGTCTCCTTGATCTCCTGAAGCTCTGCCATCATATCCTCGTCAATGTGCAGACGTCCTGCCGTATCGAGGATCACGATGTTATTTCCGTTTTTCGCCGCGTGCTGAACCGCCGCCTTCGCAATATCTGCCGGCCGGTTCTTATCTCCCATGGAGAATACTTCCACGCCCTGCTTCTCACCATTGATCTGCAGCTGTTTGATCGCCGCAGGGCGGTATACATCACATGCCACAAGCAGCGGCTTCTTTCCTTTGAGTTTATATTTCCCGGCAAGTTTCGCAGTTGTAGTTGTCTTACCGGCACCCTGAAGACCTGCCATCATAATCACGGTCATGGCGCTTCCGGGCTGAAGTTTAATCTCAGTGGTCTCCGATCCCATCAGCTTCACAAGTTCTTCGTTTACGATCTTGATCACCATCTGACCGGGATTCAGGCCATTCATCACGTCCTGGCCGACCGCGCGCTCCTGGACATCCTTGATAAAGCCCTTTACAACTTTGAAGTTGACGTCCGCCTCCAGGAGAGCCATCTTGACCTCCTTGAGCGCTGCCTTTACATCATCTTCCGTAAGGCGTCCCTTGCTGCGCAGGTTCCTAAATACATTCTGAAGTTTCTCGGTTAAGCTGTCAAATGCCATTCGCACTACCTCTACATTTCTTCAATGATCGTAGCTGAAATCTGTCTGATCTGCCGTACGACCTCGTCCGGGTTCTCCTTCTCTTCTTCCCACTTCTCCAGGATCCGGTCGATCTCGCCGACCTTCTCCTTCACAGAAAGGAATTTCTCCACAAGGTGAAGCTTCGCCTCATATCCCTCCAGCGCCTTCTGGCACCGGCGGATCAGATCGTGCACGCCCTGGCGGCTGATCCCTGCATCTGCGGCAATCTCGCTGAGCGAAAGATCCTCAAGTACGAACTGTTCGTAGATCTCTTTCTGATGGGGCGTGAGAAGTTCCCCGTAAAAATCATATAATAAAGCCTGCTCTAATATCTTGTTCATATCAGTCACCTTTGCTATGATACACGATGCGCGAATGAGTGTCAAGTATTTTTTCTTTACATCTTTCAAAAGCCTTTCAAAAGTGCGGTTTTCTGAATGACGCGGCTGAACTGTTGCTAAAATGCGCTCAGCAGCCTTTCCACATTCAGAAGCCCCCACCCCGCTTCGGTTCCGGGACTTTTTGTGCACGACTCTCTCAGTTTCAGCTTCACTTCCACATTGCTCATGTCCGGGTACTTCGAGAGAAGACACGCGACCGCGCCCGACACCACAGGCGTTGCCATTGAAGTCCCTGTCTTCATTATATAAGGGTGCTCTCCCGAACGTCCATATGCGGCATTGCAGCTGATGATCCCCGTCCCCGGCGCGAACACGTCCGGTTTCACAATGCACTCTCCGGTGGGACCTCTCCCGGAATAATTCAGCTGCCGTTTTCTTCTCGCCACGACTGGAGGTTCCGCATCCGGCACGCCCACTGTAATCACCTTCCTGCTGTTCCCGGGAACCGCCACCGTTCCTTCCTGCGGTCCGTAATTTCCTGCGGAAACCACTACAACCAGACCGTTGTCCCATAAATCTTCTACTGCATCCAGAAGCGCCTGCTTCTGCCCGGACGCAAGATCCGGCTGGGTTCCCACGGAAATATTTACAATGCGGATATCATACCGGTCCATGACCTCGAGAATCCATTCGATCCCTTTCAGCACATTTTCCACATTTCCATTCCCTTCCCGGTCCAAAACCTTTCCTGCTACAAGCCTTGCCCGCGGCGCCAGGCCGGCATACATCCCGGCGGATAATTTCCCGTCGCCCGCCAGGATTCCCGCCACATGGGTGCCGTGTCCGCTGTCATCCCTGCACGTTCCGGATATATATGTTTCTCCGGAATCCGTAAAATCTCTGAAATCCACGATCCTCTCCCTCAGATCCGGGTGAGCGGAAATCCCCGTATCAAGAAGAGCCGCGCATATCCCGCCGCCCGTATAATGATTCTTCTCCGTATCATCGCACCAGTATCCTACTGCCTGTTTTACCCATTTCATAAGAATTCCCTTTTTAATCAGAATATTCTTCTTATCTCCGTTTTGTCCCTGAGGCACACATTTCCCGCGCCTGCATAATATAAAACTGTAAATAATAACCTAACTGGAGGATTTAACATGAGTGATTTAACTGCTACAAACTGTGGATGCGGATGCGACAACGGAAACGGTATGTCTTCCTGCCTGTGGATTATCCTTCTTCTGTGCTGCTGCGGCGGATGCGGCAACAACGGATGCGGCAGCGGATTTGGCAATGGCAATGACAGCTGCCTGTGGATCATCCTTCTTCTGTGCTGCTGCGGCGGTTTCGGAAACAATGGATGCGGATGCTGATCTGACTTTGACTTTCCTGCCTGTCAACTCGTAAAAGGACGCCGTCCTCCCTTCCAGGGAGGCGGCGTCTCTCTTGTTATCTCAGTTCTGCCGTTCTCTTAAACGCTCTTTTCTCTCAGCTTTTATCCTTTCTTTCTGTCTTTGTCTCTTTCGTTTTTTCCCCGCGCCTTTCCATTTTCGGTTTCTGCCCTGCTTCTACATTATCCAGACGATTTCTAAGCATACACTCCTCATCGATTTCATAGACCGCGTTTCCGTCAATAATCAGTTTTCTTGACACTGTTTATTCCTTCCTTTCTCTCTGTGTTCCATATTATTTTATGAATCCATTCTCCACTTGCCATCACAATACAGTCAGATTCCTGAAAACAGTTTTTCCGGAATTCATAATTCTATTCTCCGCCGCATATAAATCAGATAAAAGATTATTTGCGTCTATGCGGGAGTGCAATAAATATGGATAAAGATCTGCCAAGGCCAATGACACCGTTTGATGAGATGGTCTCATCGCCGGAACTCCAGATAATCAAACTGCTCATCCCGTATATCCCGGCATCCGGAAGGCAGATGCTGGCAGCTTTCACCAAGATCTCTGAATTACGGGAGACCTTTTCCTTGTTCAGCAGAAAACACGGCGGACTAAAAGCGCAGTCCCGGGAAGGCAGCACCCCCTCCATCATTGAAATACTTGACAGTTTCCGCCCCTATCTGGGAACGCATGAATGCGAAATGCTGGATATGTTCATAAGAGTCCGGGAAATGATGTCTGTTATGGAAATGATGCGAAATGCTTCCGCTGACATGGAAGGCAATGCCGCCAGTCCTGCGGACACGCCGTTTGATCCGATGGATCTGCTGACCGGAATGCTGTCCCCTGACCAGCAGGAGATGTTTCACACGTACAGTGATCTGTTTTCACAGTCAACTGACAGTCCAGCGAAAGGAGATGATACTGATGAACGAATGGATGGACCATCCGGCAATGAAGAACATAGATCCGGCGAAGCTGGAACTGATTAAAATGGCTGCTCAGAAGACCTCCGGCAAATCCGGCCGGGATCTGGCGCCTGTCATGCTCGCACTGATCACGAGCGCAAACAAACAGGGAATCCGCTTCAGTCCGGACGAAGTCTCTCTGATCCTTGAGATTCTGAAGGACGGAAAAAGCAGGGAAGAGCAGGCACAGATCGACCGCACCATGCGGATGACCAGTTCACTCTTCAATAAACACACAAAATAAAAAAGTCGGGAGCTGTCTGAATGCGGGATTCAGTCCCCGCTCTGTCAGCTTCCGGCTTTCTCTGCTGAAATTCTTCCTGTTTTTCTTCGCAGCGTTTCACGCAATCTGCTCCTAAAACCCCTCTTTTCTCCGCAGCATGCGCATCTCGCGCCTCTTCTCGGCTGCCTCCCACTCCGCTTTTTCCGCTTCTTTCTCCAGAATCAGCCGCGGAACTCGCTTTGGCTTATCATTTTCATCAAGGGCAACCATGGTAAAGTAAGCTCTGTTAATGGGATGTCGCATCCCGTTTTCCAGATGTTCCACATAAGTATCCACCCGCACTTCAAGAGAAGTGTTACCCACATAAGTCACTTTTCCGACAATAACCACCATCTCTCCGTTATAAGCGCCGTGGATAAAACGGAGATTGTCAACCGATGCAGTGATTACATTAGACCGGGTATGGCGCATTGCCACCATCCCTGCCACTTCGTCCAGCCACTCCATCAGCCGCCCTCCGAAAAGCCTTCCCGCGGCATTCATATGATTCGGTCTGATGAGGTGCACAATCTCAACACTTGAATCAGATACTCTTCTTTCCTCTGTCATATACATCTCCATTCCTCCGCCGGACCGGCGGTGCAAATTTTCCTCGATCTCTCTCAAAAATGTTCCTTCTTATTGTAACAGTCCATCCTTTGGAAAACAAGCCTGTACATTCGCTGCCCCGTCAAGTACAATGAGGCTGTATTACAGTTCACACCTGACTGAGCGCAGTTCTCCTGCACTCAGACAAAAAGGGGGATATTTATGCAGAATTATAAACTCACACTCCAATATGACGGGACAAGATATCCCGGATGGCAGAAGCCGGAAAAGGGCGGTCAGTCCAGAACCATATCCGGAAAGATCGCGGCTGTTCTTAACAGAATGACGAATGAGGAAATCATCCTCCACGCGGGAGCGAAAACAGAAGCCGGCGTGCACGCACTTGCCCAGACAGCCAGTTTTAAAACCACATATGCATTTTCACCCGATGAAATCGTCCGGGGACTGAATCAGTATCTGCCCACAGACATCGCTGTCATAGACTGCAAACAGGTTCCGGAACGGTTTCAGGCTGACTTAAACGCGGTTTCGCGGACTTATGAGTACCGCATCTGCACAGCGCCTGTTTATGACATTTTCACTGCCGGATATACGGCGCACATCCATCCCGGACCGGACGTAAAACGAATGGAAAACGCAGCCGGATACCTGATCGGCACCCATGATTTCCGTGGATTTTCCGGCGGCCGCCAGAAGAAGGGAACTGAAAAAACAATCACCGATATCCTCATCAGCCAGTCATCCGGGCTCACAATCACCATCACGGCTGACAATTTTCTCTACCGGATGCCGTCTCTTCTGATCGGTACGCTTATTGAAACCGGGCTGGGAAAAAGGCCGCCTGAAAGCCTCATGGCAATCCTGGAAGGAAAAGAAAAAGCAGAAGCCCTCTGCGATCCCAAAGGTCTCCTGCTCAAATCAGTTCAATATAAATCAGTTCAGTTGTATAAATATGTAGAAACCGGTGCTCTGTCTTCTACAGAATCAGCCCTGCCACATGGAACGCAAT
Source organism: Candidatus Mediterraneibacter vanvlietii (assembly GCA_019113645.1). Classification (GTDB taxonomy): domain Bacteria; phylum Bacillota; class Clostridia; order Lachnospirales; family Lachnospiraceae; genus Mediterraneibacter; species Mediterraneibacter vanvlietii. Next base: position 14,458 of record DXGZ01000115.1, read on the forward strand.
GAAGCTGACCACCCATGCGACCGCGAGCTGGAAGAGGATGATCCCTGCGGTCAGTTTTGCGCTTCCCACTTCCCTGTGGATCGTCGCAATCGTCGCTGTACACGGCACATACAGAAGACAGAATACCATCAGCGAATACGCGTTTGCCGCGCCGAATCCCATGGCGCCCAGTGTTGCCACAAAGCTCTCCATTCCGTGGTCTGTTGTAATATTCTGTATGCCGAACAGCACGCTGCAGCTTGATACAACAACTTCCTTTGCCGCAATGCCGGAAATCAGCGCAACCACGATCTGCCAGTATCCAAGTCCCAGCGGTGCAAAGAACGGCACAGCCGCCTTTCCGATAATGGAACCGAAGCTGTCTGCAATATCTGTCACAAATCCAGAAGGTCCAAAGTTCAGAAGCAGCCACATAATGATAGAAGCCAGGAAGATCACGGTACCTGCTTTCGTCAGATAATCCTTCACTTTTTCCCATACATACACGGCGATCGTTCTCGCGTTCGGCGTCTTATACTCCGGCAGCTCGATCAGAAGCGCATGTTCCGCTTTGCTTCCATCGATTTTCGATATAATAAACGCGGTCAGAATCGCGATCACGATTCCGAGAAGATACATGGAATAACATGCGATCATCGCGTTCTCCCCGAAAAACATGGAGGAAAACAGCACGTAAATCGGAAGTCTCGCGCTGCAGGACATAAACGGCGTCACAAGGATTGTCTTCAGCCGGTCCTTCCTGTGTTCCAGCGCCCTTGAAGCCATAACCGCCGGAACGGAACAGCCGAACCCGAGCAGCATGGGGAGAAACGCGCGCCCCGAGAGTCCCAGATGGCTCATAATATCATCCATGACAAATGCTACTCTCGACATATACCCGCTGTCCTCGAGAAATGCAAGCGCAAGAAAAAGGATGAAAATGTTCGGCAGGAATGTCAGGATTCCGCCAACACCTGAAATAATTCCATCCACAAGCAGGGATTCCAGCATCGGAGATACCCCTGCTGATTCCAATCCCGTACCCACTGCCCCGGTGAGCAGATCCAGCCCCATTTCAAAGTAGCCCTTCAGCCAGTCGCCGATTGTGAACGTCAGGAAGAACACAAGCGCCATGATAACGAGAAAGATCGGCAGCCCGAGCCATTTGCTTGTCATATAGCGGTCAATGTGCTCCGTGCGCTCCGCCTTCTCGCTTTTATTCACCAGCGTTTCCTCAATGACTTCTTCTATGAAATCATACTTTTCATTGATAATATCTTTCTCATAGCTTCTGTCAACGATTCCCGCAAGCTCGATCGGGTACTCCCGCATGACTTCTTCGTCCTGTTCCAGCATTTTGATCGCATGCCACCGCATATTTCCCATATCCGGATACTTGACCCGGAACTGCTCAATCACATTATCGATCTTGTCTTCGATCACATCGTCATAGACCATGGCATATTCGCTGTGGTGGTCATGCCTGTGCCCGGTTTTGTCCGCGTGATGATGGATAAACGGTCCCGGTTTCGCATATTCATTGTGGTGTGCCACCGCATGCATCAGAATTTCAAGTCCGGTCCGCTTTCTTGCGGAAACCGGAATTGCCGGAATTCCCAGCATCTCCGGAAGACGGTGCAGGTCGATCTCCATGCCCCGCTCTTCCACAACGTCCATCATGTTCAGCGCCAGCACAACCGGTTTTCCCAGCTCAATCAGCTGAAGAGTGAGATACAGGTTTCTTTCAAGACTGGACGCGTCCACCACATCAACGATCACATCCACCTCATCGCTCATAATGCACTCGCGGGAAACCTTTTCTTCCATAGTATATGAGGTCAGACTGTATATTCCCGGCAAATCAATCAGTTTGAACTCCTGCCCTTTATAAGTCGTCCTGCCCTCTTTCTTCTCAACTGTAACTCCCGGCCAGTTCGCCACCTTCAGGTTGGCGCCCGTGTATGCGTTAAACAGAGTCGTCTTCCCACAGTTCGGGTTTCCAATAAAACCAACGTTAATCACTTGTCCGCTCATGCCGCTACCTCCTTCACGAAGATGTTGTCAGCGATACGCCTGCCCAGCGCGAACCGGGTTCCGCGGAACTTTACAGTCATGGCGCCTTTTTTGTCATTATTGAGAACCGTAATGCTGGACCCCTCCGTCAATCCCAGAGCTTCCAGGCGGCGTTCAAGATTCAGCTCAATCTCAATCTTCTCGACTACATAGGTGTGGTTGTTCTTTCCTTCTTTCAGTCTCATATCCTTATCATCCTTTGTATGTCAGTTGTCGGGAAACTTTATCAATATCTCTTTTCTATTGATAATATTTCTCAAAAGATATTATATATTGTGAGAATGCATAAGTCAAACTGGTTTTATTCCCTCTTCTACGCCCTCTCCCTGATCAAAACATGGACCGAATCGCCTTCCCCTTTGTTAATCTTCGTGCGGATTGCCTTCGTAATCCCGATAATATAACACACAGATCCATCCTCATTCTTAAGTCCCATGTTCACCACACTGCCGTCATAGGGCTGCCCGTCGAATTCAGCGTGAACTTTGACCCGCCCCTTTCCAAACTCTTCCCTGACATTCCACGGAAAGATTACATAGGCACCGCCCCTTTCGGGAATCGCATGGATTACCTCATCATATTCATATAATTTCTGATTCATTCAGACCTCCATAATATAGCGCAGCAGCTCTTCCAGGTATTTCCGGTCCGTCCAGTCACATTTCTGACCCACCGCGCACATCAGAGCTGTCATCCACGGCTCGTATGTAGAAGGATCTTTCTTAGCCACTGATTTCTGAAGCATCCTGCACATGGTGCGGTCCACAAATTTCATTCCCTCTTCATCCCATGCGCCGCGGCCGTAGAACAGCGGAATATCTTTCAGATCTTCCTTGAGGTTGTGGGCTTTTATCTCCTCCAGTGCCTTCTCATCATAAGGCGATGCCCCCACACAGAACACTGCTGTTTTCTTTCCCGCCAGAGCATTTTTATTCTTTCTGAGAAATGAGATTCCGGCTATTCCCGATGCGTATATCCCGCCGCAGAGAATCACAGTATCGCAGCCGGACAGCATATCCGCGTCCGCCTTCTTCGTTTCAGCAAGATCAAACCCTGTTGCTTCTTTCAGCCACTCGGCATATTTCCGGGTTGCTCCATATTTTGACTGATAGATTATAATTCCTTTGCCCATATCCTGTCCCCCTCCAGATCTGTTTCCCTCATATCTGCTTTTCGGATTCTGCTGTCATCATATGTCTTATAATAGTACACTCCCGTCTGCGTATTCATACAGGAAGAATATGTTGTAATGTCATAAGTGCCGGATTCTGTCACTACCGCGCCTCTTACCATGGCAACACTGTCCAGTATGTGGAAAAACTGGGAGACATCCGCTGCCTCCTCCTTCGGAGCCGCAGAGTTCAGCTTCAGGAATGCTGCCCGTACAAACCGGGATGCAGAAGACGCGTCTCCCGGAAGTCCTGCCGCTCCCATTCCCTGTGCATAGGGCTTCAGATCAATCTGGTCTGAGAAACGGTTTTCCGGACTTCTCGCCGTCAGATTCAGATAATTGCTCAGATTGATCCTGTGATAGTCAAAAGGCGGATTGTTGGTCAGCACTCCGACCGGATTCTCGTAGACCTTAAGCCCTTCACGCACTGCCTCCAGCACAATACACTTTTCCCGATCCGCAAGCATCCAGTGCAGCGGGGCCGGCGGCATCTGATCGGCAAATGCAGTGCTTACAATACGCAGGTCATCCAGGTATTGCTCTGCTTCCTCGACAGACGCGCATTTCCCCAGTATCCAGGCAATAATCTCAAACGATGCCACTTCCAGACCGCTTCCCCGCGCTTCCGGATAGAAAGCATTCCCCGGGAAATTAAGTCCTGCCATTGCCAGGCCCTTTTCGTTCACCGCATCCGCATACAGCGGAAACTTCTCTGTCTGCGCCGCCATACCAATCATGGCATAATGACGTTTCTGCGCTCCGGCATGGCGGAATGTCAGCGGGAAGTTCCGTGGGGTAATCATGACCCGCTCCCCGAAGGAGCAGTCCAGATCCAGGTTCCTTCCGAAATAAAAGCTGCTGTTTTCATATGTGATACACGTGCACATGGGTTGACCTCCTTTTGTTATGGAGCTATTGTTCCTCACAAATTCAATAAATATTTAATAACTTAATATAAATAAAATGCTTAGCTTATCCTTTACTTCTCATCCACCACCTGGAAGATATAGAACTTCAGATAGTAAGAATCCCCCGCTCCCCACAGGATCGGATGATCCGGCGCCTGCGTGCGGAACTCTACCTGTCTGAGCCGTTTATGCACATTTTTCGCTGCCTGTCCGATCGTCTGGGTGAAGAGCTCGTAATCCATGAAATGCGAGCAGGAACAGGTCGCCAGATAACCGCCGTCCTTTACCAGCTTCATTCCACGCAGGTTGATCTCCCGGTATCCCTTCACCGCTTTCTTGATAGAGCTTCTTGATTTTGTAAATGCCGGCGGATCCAGAATCACCACATCGAACTTTTCTCCCTTTTTCTCCAGCTCAGGGAGCAGATCGAATACATCTGCGCAGACAAATTCCACCGTATCCTGAAGACCGTTAAGGGCTGCGTTCTCCCGCGCCTGCGCCACTCCCAGCTCGGAAGCGTCCACGCCGGTTACATGCTCCGCTCCTGCCAGTCCTGCGTTGAGCGCAAAGGAACCGGTATGAGTGAAGCAGTCCAGTACCCGCGCGCCTTTGCAGAGCCCGGCCACTGCCCGGCGGTTGTATTTCTGATCAAGGAAGAATCCGGTCTTCTGCCCGTCTTTCACATCCACATAGTAGTGGACGCCATTCTCCACGATCTCCACCTTCGTATCAAAGGGCTCTCCGATAAAGCCCTTATAGCGCTCCATTCCTTCCAGCTCCCGGACTTTCGCATCGCTGCGCTCGTATACGCCGCGGATATGGATGCCGTCCGCTTCCATCAGTTCTTTCAGGATCTCAACGATCATCCCCTTGAAGCGGTCGATCCCAAGCGCCAGCGACTCCACCACAAGCACGTCCGCGAATTTATCCACAACAAGCCCCGGCAGGAAGTCTGCTTCCCCGAAGATCACACGGCAGCTTGAGATATCGTCCATCACTTTCTTTCTGTACTCCCAGGCATTCTTCACCCGCATCCGGATAAACACCTCATCAACGAGTGTATCCCTGTCCCTTGTCATCATGCGGACGATCAGTTTCGAATTCCGGTTGATGAAGCCGCGCCCCATGGGATATCCATCGAAATCACGGACGATCACAATATCACCGTCCTCAAAGCTTCCCATAATACTCTCGACTTCATTATCATAAATCCACAGTCCGCCCTGTTTCAGTGTGCGGCCCTCGCCTTTTTTCAATGTCACAACTGCTTCTGACATAATCGTTTCTCCTCCTGAATATTTTCTTCAATTTTCCGAATCACTTTCAGAAATGCCTCATCATCTTTTCCTGTGGGATCTTCCAGTCCCCAGTTAACCACCTGTTTTCCGGGAATGGACGGACAGGCCACATTGCATCCCATGGACACATAGACGTCTGCCTCCGGGATATCTGCCAGTAATTTTGAGTACTGATCCTGTTCCATGTCGATTCCATACTCCTGCTTCATCAGCCTGACTGCATCCTGATTAATCTGCGGTTTCGTCTCTGTTCCGGCAGAATAGCACTCGTAGTACTCTGATAAATATTTCTTGCCAAGCGCTTCCGCGATCTGGCTGCGGCAGGAATTATGCACACAGATAAACGCGATCTTCTTTTTCCCGCCCCGGAAAGGGCATCTCTTCCCGATGCACTGATTATTCTGCTTATTGTAGGAACAGATAATACGCTTCGGGGCTTCCATCTCAATGCCCAGATTTCCCTTTATAAATTCAACTGCTTTGAGAATGGAAAGCCAGGAGTCCCTTTTACAGCACCGCGGACCACCGATCTCGCCGATTGCCCCCAGCGCCGCTGACGTCATCTTGTGGGACAGTCCAAAACTCTCATTACTCAGAGGTGTTGATCCGGTAATGATTGAAACAGCCATACCTGCGCTGATTCCCGCACCGCAGGCGCCCCAGAACCCGCAGGCTCCTCCGGGCACAGACTTCCCTCTGCTGTTCATTTCGATCAGGGCCCGTTCCAGTTCAATACTGCCTCCGGCATTTTTATAAGCTGTCAGAATAGCCATTCCGACCATAACATGGTGTTCCGGTCCGTGCATATGACAGAACGGCATGGACATCATTTTGTCAAGGATCTCCACCGGATTCGCCGACGTTTCTTCCATACACATTGCCAGAAGCCGGTCAATCCCCTGCATATGGCATTCGCTGCACACATAATGTCCGTTTATGCATCTGGTTTTGGACAATTCCTTTTTATGACAGATCACACATTCCATTTCCCTGTCTTCCTTCAGATATTCCAGGGGTGCCTGGCATATCAGACATTCTTCGTTCATATTTTCCTCCGCAATTTCAATTTTTCCCTTGCTTCAAATATTATATCAGAGTCCGCAAAGTGCGTAAAGCGAGCAGTTAATTGCTTGCGCACGCAAATATATTGTGATATAGTATTATCCGACAAGGAGGTAACTGCATATGAAACTGATCAAATGGCTGTCCGTCTCGGACCGTTTTACAAAGATGTATCTGGATCAGCAGCTGGCGCCCTTTGGCATCAACAGCAGCCAGCATATGTATATCACCGTGATCTGCAATCACCCGGGAATCACCCAGGAGCAGTTCATGAAAACTTTTTATCTCAATCCGAGCAATATCACGCGGGCACTGAACGCACTGATTAAATCCGGATTTATCACACGGGAAACAAGCGAACAGGACAAACGTACCTACTGCTTATACCCGACACAGAAGTCATATGACACATACGAACATATTCTGCGCATCACTGATGATGCGGAAAATTACCTGCTGGACGGTTTTTCCGTCACAGAGAAAAAGCAGTTCCTGGAAATGCTGAACCGCGTTGGCCTGAGAGCTGTATCACTTACCAGAAAGAAAGGAGTTGATCCGCGTGGAACAGACACAGACGCAGCAGAATCCACTTGGGTATAAAAGCATACCCGGTCTGTTAAGGTCATTTGCAATACCGAGCATTATAGCCACACTTGTAAGCTCTCTTTACAACATTGTCGACCAGGTCTTCATCGGGCAGGGAGTCGGTTATCTGGGAAATGCAGCAACCAATGTCTCCTATCCGCTGACTACGATCTGCCTTGCACTTTCCCTGCTGATCGGAATCGGCTCGGCATCCCGTTTCTCGTTAAGCCTGGGCGCGGGAGAGAAAAACGAAGCCGCGCGCGTTGTCGGAAACGGCATCTGTATGATGGTCTTATTCGGCATTGTCTACGCTGTCATTATTGAAATCTTCCTGTATCCCATGCTGAATGCATTCGGCGCCACTGCAGAAAATCTTCCTTATGCAGTGACTTACTCGCGGATTATTGCCATTGGGATGCCGTTTCAGATCGTTACCACAAGTATGAGCAACCTGATCCGCGCTGACGGAAGCCCGAAGTATTCCATGACATGTATGTTGATCGGAGCGATTCTCAACACGATTCTGGATCCGATCTTCATATTTATATTTGACCTGGGTGTGGCAGGAGCCGCATGGGCGACCATTATCGGACAGTTCTTTTCCTTCATCGCGGCTGCCCTGTATATCCGAAAATTCAAGAGCATCCGGCTGAAGAGGGAACATATACGGCTTCATGTGAAAGACTGCCTGAATACAGCTTCCCTTGGCATGAGCAACAGCCTGAATCAGGTAGCCATCACTCTGGTTCAAATCGTCATGAACAACTCCCTTACCTACTATGGGGCCATGACAGTCTACGGAAAAGATATTCCGCTGGCGGCATGCGGCATTGTCATGAAGACAAACGCCATCCTTCTGGCTTTCTTCATCGGAATATCGCAGGGCTCACAGCCAATCGTCGGATTCAACTATGGCGCAAAGCAGTATCCTCGCGTGCGGAAGACGTATAAGCTCGCCATTGCGTGCAGTTTCGTCATTTCCACCATCGGATTTATCCTGTTTCAGTTTTTCCCGTATCAGATTATCTCTCTGTTCGGACAGGGCGATGATCTGTACTATGAATTCGCCATTCACTTTATGCGCACATTCCTGTTCATGGTAATTGTAAACGGAGTTCAGCTGATTTCTTCAAATTTCTTCTCCGCGATCGGAAAGCCGGTGAAAGGACTGCTGCTCTCCATGACAAGACAGGTATTCTTCCTGATTCCGCTGATCCTGATCCTGCCGCTGTTCTTCGGAATCAACGGCGTGCTGTATGCAGGACCTGTGGCGGACGGTGTGGCGTTTGTTGTATCAGTGGTACTGATTTCACTGGAAATGAAAAGAATGAGAAGGATGGAAAGGAGCCTTTCATGATCGATAAAATGCTGATCCGCGGCGCGCGGGTCCACAACCTGAAAAATATTGACGTCGATATACCGCTGAACAAAATCGTAGGCATCGCCGGGGTGTCCGGCTCCGGCAAATCATCCCTCTCCCTGGGCGTCCTTTACGCCGAAGGGTCGAGGCGCTACCTGGACGCCCTCTCCACATACACGAGGCGGCGGATGACCCAGGCCGCAAAAGCGGATGTGGACGACGTCCTCTACGTGCCTGCCGCTCTTGCGCTTCACCAGCGCCCGGGCGTCCCCGGCATCCGCAGCACATTCGGCACCGGCACGGAGCTGCTGAACAGTCTTCGGCTCATGTATTCGCGACTCGCCAGCCACCGCTGCCCCAACGGTCACTACCACGCACCCACTCTGGAAGTTGCCGCCGGACTGGAACTCACCTGTCCGGAGTGCGGCGCACACTTCTACGCCCCGTCCGCAGAGGAACTGGCTTTCAACAGCCAGGGAGCCTGCCGCACCTGCGACGGAACCGGTATCGTCCGGACCGTTGACCGCTCCACCCTTGTCCCGGATGATTCCCTCACCATTGAGGATGGAGCTGTCGCGCCCTGGAATTCTCTGATGTGGTCACTTATGGTTGATGTCTGCCGGGAGATGGGCGTGCGCACGAATGTGCCGTTTAAAGACCTGACTGCACATGAAAAGGATATCGTATATAACGGTCCGGCTGAAAAAAAGCACATCCTCTACAAAGCCAAAAATTCAAATCAGGCCGGCGAGCTTGATTTTACCTACTTCAATGCAGTCTACACAGTGGAAAACGCCCTCTCCAAAGTCAAAGATGAAAAGGGCATGAAGCGGGTGGAGAAATTCCTGCGCGAGGACATCTGCCCGGACTGCGGCGGTTCCCGGCTCTCCGAAGCGGCAAGAGCCCCGAAACTGCTGGGTATCTCCCTGGATGAAGCCTGTAAGATGCCTCTCTCTGACCTGACCAGGTGGGTAGAAAATGTTCCCGCTTCCCTGCCGGAAGAGATGCGCCCTATGGCACAGAGTATCTGCACCTCCTTCCAGGCAGTGGCGAAACGTCTCCTGGATCTGGGACTCGGGTATCTGGCGCTGGACCGCGCCTCCTCCACCCTGTCCACAGGAGAACGCCAGCGGATGCAGCTCGCCCGCGCAGTGCGTAACCGCACCACAGGAGTCCTGTACGTACTGGACGAACCCTCCATCGGACTTCATCCCTCCAACATCGTCGGACTCACAGGCGTCATGCATGATCTGATCGCGGACGGCAACTCTGTCATCCTGGTGGATCACGACACACAGATCCTCTCCGAATCCGACTGGATCATAGAGATGGGCCCCGGCGCAGGTTCGGACGGCGGACGCGTTATCGCAGAGGGGACAACTGAATCGATCGCTTCAAATCCGGCGTCAAAAATCGGACCCTTCCTGGCGCAAACCGCAGGATCCCATCTCCGCCCGCAGACACCGGCAGATGAAATGTTCTCTTCCGGGAAGATCCGGCTCTCCACCGGTGCTATCCATACGGTGAAGCCCCTGAATGTGGAGATTCCCAAAGGAAAACTGACCGCAGTGACCGGCGTGTCCGGTTCCGGCAAGACGACGCTGATTCTGGAGAGCCTGATTCCCGGACTGGAAGCATCTGTCAACGGGAAAGAACTGCCCGCCCACGTGCTCTCCATTGACGCGGACGGCATCAGTCAGGTAAAACTCATTGACGCCACGCCCATTGGAATCAATGTCCGCTCCACGGTCGCCACTTATGCAAATGTACACGATGAGCTGAGGAAAACATTTGCCAGAACAGCAGATGCAAAAGAAGCCGGGTATAAGGCCGGCGCATTTTCCTATAATACCGGAAGCCTTCGCTGCCCGGTCTGCGACGGAACCGGCATCATCAGCCTGGACGTCCAGTTCCTGCCGGATGTAAAGATCACCTGCCCGGAGTGCCGCGGCTCCCGCTACTCCAAAGAAGCCGGGAAAATCAGATACACGAATAAAAAGGGACAGACCTATTCCCTGCCGGAACTTATGGAAATGGATATCAATACCGCATTGGACGCCTGCGAAAACCTCCGCTCCGTCCGTCAGAGACTGCAGGTCCTGAAGGATCTGGGACTTGGCTACCTGACACTGGGCGAAGAGACTCCCAGCCTCTCCGGCGGGGAAGCTCAGCGGCTCAAGCTGGCAAGCGAGATGGGGAAACCGCAGGCAGATTCTGTCTTCATATTTGACGAGCCAACCATCGGCCTCCATCCGCTGGATGTGCAGACTCTGATCAGTGTATTCCAGACGCTGATCCAAAACGGCGCAACCGTTATCGTCATTGAGCATGACCTGGACGTCATACGGAACGCAGACTATATCATCGATATGGGACCGGGCGGCGGAGAGGCGGGCGGCAGGATCGTTGCTTCCGGAACGCCGGATGAGATCAGACAGGCGCCCGAGAGTGTGACTGGAAAATTTCTGTAAAAATTACGTTTACTCCAGCAATTGGAACTGGTTTCTCTGGTATCGGATCAGACCGTCTTTCTGCATTTTGGACAGTTCGTTGCAGAGGGCGCTCCGTTCCACGTTCAGATAATCCGCCAGCTGCTGCCGGTTATATGGCACTGTAAACAGACTGCTGCCGGCAGTTCTGGCACATTCTGAGAAATAGGACATCAGTCTGCCCCGGATGGTTTTCGATCCTGTGTGAAGAATCTTCTGCGAAAGCTGCAGACTTTTCCGGGCACATACGGTCAGCAGATTATGCACAAGCTTCGTGTGGAACGGACATGCACTGGTGCAGACTGTTAAGATACGCCCTACATTCAGAAACATTACTGTTGTATCCTCTGCCGCAGATACCGTAATCAGCAGAGGCTGCCCCGGAATACTCGCATATACTTCCGCTATCACATCTCCCGGGGCGGCATTTCCCAGAATACTTGTATTTCCCCACACATCATTGTGGGATATGATCGCCTGCCCGGATAAGATAATTCCGACATTCTGCGTGACCGTGCCCTCGGCGAGGATCACTTCTCCCTTCTTATACTCAGACTTCGAAGCTCCCAAACATTGAAAAAGTGACGGGATCTCCTGCTCTTCAATTCCGCGGAACAACTGCGTATTCGACAAAATCATATCTTTCTCCATTTTCTTCCATTATATTTTTCTTTTTGTTATTACATTTTTCTTTTGCTGTTATATTTCTCACTTTCGTTGTTATAACAACATATTTTCATCTTAAGTTATAGTATACTCAGTCTCGAAAAAAATCAACTATTTTATAACTGGAGGTTATTATGGAACAGAAAATGTTTTGTTATCAATGTCAGGAAACAGCAGGATGCAGCGGATGTACTCTCTCCGGCGTATGCGGGAAGACGCCGGAAGTGGCTGCCATGCAGGATCTGTTAGTATATGTCACTAAAGGAATCTCCGCAGTCACTACCGCTCTGCGCAGAGAAAAGAAAGAAATTTCTGTCGAAATCAATCATTTAATTACAGAAAATCTGTTTACAACTATTACGAACGCAAATTTTGACAGAGAAACGATCGAAGAAAGAATTCACGCCACTCTATCAGCAAAGACTCAGCTGTTAAACCAGCTGCATGACGCAGCCAATCTGCCGGAAGCTGCCACATGGAACGGTTCCGGCAGCTGGCAGGAAAAAGCCGGATCAGTCGGAGTGCTCTCTACTGAGAATGAAGACATCCGTTCGCTGCGTGAGTTGATCACCTACGGACTGAAAGGTCTCTCCGCCTATACCAAACATGCCAATGCGCTGCTTCAGGATGACAACGAAATCGATTCGTTTCTTCAGAAAGCTTTGGCTTCCACTCTGGATGACAATCTCACTGCAGAAGATCTGACAGCCCTGGCTCTGGAAACAGGAAAATACGGCGTTGCCGGTATGGCTCTGCTGGACAAAGCCAACACGGAAACCTATGGGAATCCGGAAATCACGAAAGTAAATATCGGGACGCGTAAGAATCCCGGCATCCTCATCTCCGGCCATGATCTGAAAGATCTGGAAATGCTGCTGGAGCAGACACAGGGAACCGGCGTGGATGTCTATACCCACTCGGAAATGCTGCCCGCACACTACTATCCTGCCTTTAAGAAATATCCGAACTTCGCAGGAAACTATGGAAACGCATGGTGGAAACAGAAAGAAGAATTCGAATCCTTCAACGGTCCGATCCTTATGACAACCAACTGTATCGTACCGCCCAAAAGCAGTTATAAAGACAGGCTGTACACTACCGGCGCCGCAGGATATCCGGGCTGCATTCATATTCCGGGAGGAATAGGAGAGCAGAAAGATTTCTCACAGATCATCGAACATGCGAAAAAGTGTGCCCCGCCGAATGAAATAGAAAACGGTGAAATCATCGGCGGATTCGCCCATGAGCAGGTATTCGCCCTGGCGGATAAAGTTGTCGATGCTGTAAAAAACGGAGACATCAGAAAATTCGTAGTCATGGCAGGATGCGATGGTCGCGCCCGCAGCCGCAGCTATTACACTGAATTCGCCAAAGCGCTTCCCCACGATACGGTCATCCTGACCGCCGGATGCGCAAAATACAAATACAACAAACTGCCGCTGGGCGATATCAACGGAATCCCCCGCGTCCTGGACGCAGGCCAGTGCAATGACTCCTATTCTCTGGTTCTGATCGCCCTCAAACTCAAAGAAATCTTCGGACTTGACGATATCAACGATCTGCCGATCGTCTATAATATCGCCTGGTATGAGCAGAAAGCTGTCATTGTGCTGCTGGCACTTCTGTACCTTGGAGTGAAGAATATTCATCTGGGACCGACACTTCCGGCATTCTTAAGTCCTAATGTAGCAAAGATTCTGGTGGAGAATTTTGGGATCAGCGGGATAGGGACTGTGGAAGAGGATATGGAGAAGATGATGGGGATGGATAGATAAAATAGAAAGGGAATGGCGGCGGCTGACTCCTGAGAGTCGGCCGCTGGATAACAGGGAATACTTTGAATTTGATGTCGATAAATTATAATGCCCATAATATCCACTGAATTCTCCTAAATGGAAACGATACAAGCAGAAGCACTCTTTTGAACAAAACGAATTTGAAAATGTACTTTTACACTTTGAATATTACGGTGCGGCAGAGCCGCCAATCCGGCGTGGCGTGAGCCACCTGTCCGGACTAACGGAGCCACTATTTATAGTTACTCGGCCTGAGCAGGATCCAAGCCATATACCTCTCTCATGGAAAGGTCTTTCGATGGATCGATGCTCTCAATGTTGATTTTATATGAATCGTAAGAAATACGATCCATGATAGCATCTGCAAGAGTACTCTCACCGCTGCAGATCTGCTGGTACCACTCGCTTTCCCGGAACTGGGAGCAGAAGATGGTCGATGACTTCTTCCTACGTTTATGGATCAGCTCGAAAAGATTTCTGGCTTCGGACTCGGTCAGTTTGAGCAGGAGCCATTCATCAATGATCAGCAGGACTGGCTTGGTGTATTTCTTTAGTACACTGGTAAAAGTACCGGAATCTCTGGCTGCCTGGAGATCAAGTAACAGGTCTGGAAGCCGGACATACTTCACGGTGTAATAATGTTTGCAGGCCTCCATACCAAAGGCGCATGCCATATATGTTTTGCCGCTCCCTGTAGCGCCGGTAATAAAGATGTTACGGTATTCCATAATGTATTCACAGGTTGCCAGACGGTGCAATCAGCGGGCTCAAACAGACGGTTTTGCGGAGCAAAACGGACGCGATGCGGAGCGAGCGGACTTAACCTGTAGATATTGAAATCTGCGGGTACCTTATAATGATTAAGGCCATTGGAAAATGGTACGAATCATTTAAGGAGGATGCCTTATGTTAGATTACAAGAGCATCATTATCAAACGGTACGCACTGGGCCTGAGCTACAAGGAACTGGCTGAAGAATTCAGTGCAAGCAAATCCGGAATCAACGACTTCATCCGCGCTTTTGAAAGGTGTGAGAAGCTGTCGTATCCGCTTCCGGAAGGGATCTCGAATTATGCAATCTATGAGCTGGTATATGGCCATGAGCCAGGTACCAACAGACGGAATGACAGTTATGAACAACCCGATTTCCCAACTATCTTTAAACAGATGAATGAGCGGAAGAACATGACGCTCGTTTACTTGTGGAGCCGCTACCAGAAAGACTGTATAGCAAAAGCGGCAAAGCCATACCAGTATCGACAGTTCTGTGAATTGTATGGTCGCTGGTGCAGAGAGAACTGTGAAACCCTGCATATCCAGGCTGTAATCGGTCAGAAGATGGAAGTTGATTTTGCAGGTAAAACCTTTGAGTTGATCGATAAACTTACTGGCGAGATTACGACCATTGTTGTATTTGTAGCTGTTCTGCCCTATTCGCAGTACATCTATGCAGAAGGGATGGTATCTTCCTGTGAACCGCAATGGATTGAGGTCAATAACCACGCTCTTGCCTATTTTGGCGGCGTGCCTACGATTGTTGTTTGTGATAATTGTAAACAGGCAGTTTCCGCCAATAAAGACTGGATCGATCCGGATTTGAATAAGGATTATGCTGCATGGGCTGATCATAACCACACCGTGATACTGCCAGCCAAAGTCCGTAAACCGAAGTGGAAAAGCAGTGTGGAAAACGCTGTAGGCATTCTTGAAAAAGGCTTTTTCCATGATTTAGAAGAAAACCGCTACTTTTCTCTGGAGCAGTTCAACAAAGATCTCTGGGAGAAACTGGATGCTTTGAACCATGAAAACTTCAAAAAGAAGGATTACAGCAGATACGATCAATGGCTGGAAGAACGCAGTGAGCTGCTTCCTCTTCCGGCTGTCCCCTACGAATACATGGAAAGACGGACTGCAAAAGTATCTGCGGATTTTCATGTGCGCTTCGATAATGCTTATTACAGTGTGGATAAAGCATATCTGCACAAGAGTGTTCTGATTGCTGCCTCTGCAACAACAGTTAATATCTATTCCATGAAAGGCAAACTCATCGTCAGCTGGCGAAGGGCTTCCCGCAGGGGTGAATGGCTGACAGATCCTGCACATCTGCCCGAAAGCTACAAACAGATGTCAGAATGGAATGCTACTTATTTTACCAGGAAAGCCATGACAGTAGGTCCGAATACGGTCAAAGTCATAGAACACATCCTAAGAAGCCGTGAGCATGAAGTTCAGACGTACCGTCTGTGTATAGGTATCCTCAACTACACAAAGAAGTACAGCAAGCTTGCCCTGGAAGATTGCTGTAAGCTGGCAATTGATACGAATCATATCTCGTATTCCTTTATTAAGAATTTAATTGCTGCCGTTGCTGAAGAAATTGGAAGTGCCGGCTTCAATACAAAGCTCAACGAAGAACGTAACAAAAGGGCGTTTGTCATGAGCCCGCATGCCGGGGACATTGACCGGCTTCTCTCCAAGAGCAGTAAACTTGCCGGGGAGGTGTGCGATGAAGAAGCTTGATCGAATCAACGAACTTGTAGATGAGCTCAATGAACTGAAGCTTGGATGTATGGCCGCTTCGCTTGATTCGCTGTATCACTCGAAATCCTTTGATGAGTTGGATACCGTGTCATTACTTGAGCAGGTGATCGGGCCGGAATACCAGAACAAAACATCGCAGAGATTTCAGAACAGACTGAAGCGTGCGCATCTTTCAGTAGGACCTCAATCATTGGATAAGTGTAAAGATTCTAAGGAAAGGATCTATCTGCCTTCCGATATCAACGCTACGCTGTCATCACTGGATTTTATCCATGAAGGTCTCAACGTCTGTATTCTCGGACCTTCCGACAGCGGGAAATCGTACCTGGCCAAAGCACTTGGAATACAGGCTTGTCTGAATTACAGGGCAATGTATCACTACTGTGAAAAATTCCTTGAAACGATGGGCGCCCTGAAACAGGCTGACTATTCGAAATATCAGAAGAAGGTACGCTTCTACTTGAAGCTGGATCTGCTGATACTGGATGATTTCCTGCTTCACACCATAACAGATGAACGTGAGATCAAAGTTCTCTTTGAAGTCATGGAAAAACGTAGTGAATTGTCAAGGTGCACGATTGTATGCTCTCAGAGAGAGCTGAACAGCTGGGCATCGATGATCCTCAATGACGAGGTATCAGCCAATGCGATACTGAAACGGGCAACGAAGCACTATACCGTAGTGATCCAGCCCAGAAACTAACTGGCTATAATAGGCGTTTCAGGGCGTCCGTTATGCTCCGCACAGCGTCCGCTCTGAAATGCATCGGAGTCCGCTGGGCTCCGCAGAATGCAGATGGGGGATGGGAATCCATAATAAAGAGAGAGTGAAGAGAAGTCTGGAAAATTTTAACGAAAATGTGGATGCTGCTAAATGGCAGTGGGAATTGTTAAAGCGGATAGGGCTATAATGGAATTGATATGTTATAGCTATGCATGACGAAGGCATATGAATGTAGTAATAATATGTGAAGATTGCTTATGGGTATAGAATATAGCTCAGAGCCATATTTTAAAGTAAGCAATCGACAAATAAAGTGCTTACATTTTTAGAGAGGATAAGATGATAGCGTATATAAAAAACTATATAATATATATGGTTGAAAGAATGCATTCTATTTATAATTTTAGGTTTATTGTATACTATATAAAAGTTCACTGCATACAAGCACCGTTTGAGGCTTTTATGGCGTTATTCCTTTACGTTTGGGGTATATTTTTGTACGGCTCAATAGGAATAGATAAAAGCGTGATTAT
>DXGZ01000116.1 GCA_019113645.1 Candidatus Mediterraneibacter vanvlietii
GGACGAAGTGGTTCTGGGCAAAGGACACACTGTTCGGGACGGATGATTATGCTCTTTTTATCGGAAGATATGTGAGAAGCCTGGAGTATGCCCATGAGCCGGGGATGCTGTTTTTCAAAATGGAAGATGGATTTCTGCGGGAAATCACGGGGATGAACCAGGAACTGACAGATGAGGCGGCGGTAGGTGTGATCGACAGGAACGGACAGATCTGCATGTCATCGTCGCCGGAAGATTTTGAAGAGGGGGAGCGGATGCCGGATGATATCGCGGAGCGGATTACAGACCGGCAGGAGACACAGGCATCGGGAATGATCCTTGCGGGAGAAAAAGTAAAGGGCGGTATCCTCTCGGCGTATCTTGACGGAAACAGCGGTATGACCGTGTTTTCTTTTGTGCCGGACCGGGTGCTCAATGAGGGACTGATTCCGATCTTTCTTGTGTTTGCGGCGATCTATCTTCTGGTGGCAGTGCTTGCGGTTATCCTGAGTATTTATTTCTCCAGGAGATTTACGAAGCCGATCCAGGTGATCAAAGAAGCCATGACAGAGTTTGACGGCAATAATTTCGACCGGACCATTGACCTGCACACCAACACGGAGCTGGACGAGATCGGGCATTCTTATAATAAGATGCTTGACAACATCCATCGGCTACTGGACGAGATCAAAGACCAGGAGCGGGAGCTGAGGCGGACGGAGCTCAACATGCTGATCAGCCAGATCAATCCGCATTTCCTGTACAATACGCTGGATACGATCTACATGCTGGCGCGGATCAATAAAGAGGAAACAACCATGCGGATGATCCAGGCGCTTTCGAAATACCTGCGGCTGTCGCTGAACAAGGGCAGTGATATCGTGTCAGTGGACGATGAGCTGGAGAATGTGAAGAGTTATATGGAGATCCAGCAGATCCGGAACCAGTCTCTGTTTACCTATGAGATTGACTGCCAGGTGGATGCCGCACAGACTTATGTGCTGAAGCTGATCCTGCAGCCGCTGGTGGAAAATGCGGTGAAGTACGGTTTTCAGGATATATTTGAAGGCGGCGTCATCCGGATTGTCGTGAAGAAAGATGAGGGTGCCCTGTATCTGAGTGTTGCCAACAACGGGACGCCGATTGAGCAGTCTATGATGGAGAAGATTAATCACATGAATCAGCTGCCGGTTTCAGAGCTCAAAGACTGTTTCCCGGATAAGAAACACGGCTACGGCGTGGTGAATATCCTGACAAGACTCAGGCTCAAATACGGGGACGGCGCGGTGTTTTACTGCGAAGCCGAAGCGGATGGCACGACCTGTACGATAAAGATTCCCGGAGATGGAGGGCTGAAAGATGATGAGAAATGAGAAATGCAGAGCGAAAAGGAGCAGAGCGGTCCGGACAGCGGCAGCAGCGCTTCTTCTGGCAATGCTCGTGTCCGGATGCTCGGAGACAGCTGAGCAGACCAGCGGCGGGGAGGAAGAGGTCACCATTCCGATGATTCTCATTGTAGATTCTTCTACTGGAATCAAAAATGAAGAGGAACTGATTACTGAATTTAATCGGATATATGACGGAAAATGGCAGGCGGATGTGCAGTGGATCATGGAGACGGAGGAAGAGTACCGGCAGAATCTGAAGCGGCAGAATGTGACGGATACGCTTCCGGCAGTGATCACTGATCTGCGGATGCTCCCGGCGTTCTATTATATGATGATACAGGACGGGCGGATCGAGGAACTGACAGAGTATATCAATGAGGACGAGGAGTGGAAGGCAATGATCGAGCCGGCAGTGCTTGAGTCGTGCAGCGAGGAGGACGGGAGCATCTATCTCGGGCCGATCAGCACGGCGGCATTCTCCTGTTCCGGCATGTTCTGGAATGAAGAGCTCTTCGCCCAGGCGGGGATAGAGAAATTCCCGGAGACATGGGAGGAATTCTGGGACTGCTGCGAGCAGCTCTCTGCCTGCGGAATCACCCCGCTGGCTCTTCACACGGAAGGCACGGCGTGGGCGCCTATGCTGATCGCCACGGCGGAGGCGGCTTCCACAGAGGAAGGTGCAGCGTTTATGAATGAATTCTATCCTGACACCTATCAGAATGAAAGCGGGCTGAGGATCGCGCAGACGCTTCAGAAGCTGTTCCAGTACACGACAGAGGACGCTCTGTATACGGATTTTGATGTTTCCTATGATAACTTTTTCTCAGGCCAGGCGGCGATGATCCCCAACGGATACTGGATGATGGACCAGATTCCCGAGGAATGGCAGGACAAGGTCAGATTCTCACCGTTCCCGGAGAACAAGATGGTATCTTCTCCTGAAACATTCGGCTGGGCGATTGTATCCGGCTACAGCGATGAGGTGAAGGAAGGGGCGGCGGCGCTTCTGAAGCTCCGCACGCAGCTGAACATGGAGCAGAGAGAGGAACTGTTCTCAAAGGATCCGGAGGAGATGATTCCTGCGGAGCGGGACTATATCGCTGCTTACAGGAACGGACCGCAGCTGGTTCCGAACTATCAGGTGAAGTGGAATTCGATCCTGCAGGAAGAGACGCTGGGCGAGATCCTGCCGGATCTGGCGCTGGGGAAGATGACCCCGGAGGAGTTCACTGCGGAGGAAGACGAGAGCATTGCGCAGTTCCTGGAAGAGCAGTAACCCGGCGGACGGGGCAGGTATTTTTTTTGATAATCATGGTTTTGTAATTGTTACCGGCCGAATGGCCGGTATTGCTATAATACCCTCAGAACAAAGAAAACAGAGGTTTTCTAAACACAAGTTTTCAGAAAGGCGAGGGTAAAAAATGAAAAAGAAAAGAGTATTATCGGTAATTCTGACTGTTGCAATGATAACAGGACTGGCAGCAGGATGCGGAAGCAGCTCAGGATCAGGCGGCAGCGGATCGGATGAAGCAAAGGGAAAAGTGTATTACCTGAACTTCAAACCAGAAGCAGATGAGTACTGGCAGGAGCTGGCGGAGACATACACAGAGGAGACCGGCGTAGAGGTGACAGTTCTGACAGCAGCTTCCGGAGAGTATGAGAAGACACTGAAGTCAGAAATGGCCAAGACAGATGCTCCGACTCTGTTCCAGGTAAACGGACCGGTTGGACTGGCAAGCTGGAAAGACTACTGCTACGATCTGTCCGGATCTGACATCGCAGGTGAGCTGACAGACGACAGCTTCGCTTTGATGGACGGCGACAAGATGGCAGGCATTGCATACGTAATCGAGAACTACGGTATCATCTACAACAAGGCGCTCCTGGAGAAAGCCGGATACACTGCAGATGACATCACAGATTTCGACAGCTTCAAGAAAGTAGTGGAAGATATCACGGCGCGCAAGGATGAGCTCGGATTCTCCGCATTTACATCAGCAGGAATGGACGGATCTTCTGACTGGAGATTCAAGACGCATCTGGCAAACCTTCCGATCTACTATGAGTATAAAGACGAGGGCATTAATAATACAGACGCCATCAAAGGCACATATCTGGACAACTACCGCCAGATCTGGGATCTCTACATCAACAATGCAACATGTGAGCCGACAGAGATCTCCACAAAGACAGCGGACGACGCGACAGCAGAATTTGTGACAGAGGAAGCGGTATTCTACCAGAACGGAACATGGGAATATAACAATATCGCAGATATCGGAGACGAGAACCTGGGAATCCTCCCGATCTATATCGGTGTTGAGGGCGAAGAGAATCAGGGCGTGTGCACAGGTACAGAGAACTACTGGTGTGTCAATGTGAAAGCATCTGAGGAAGACATTCAGGCAACACTTGATTTCATGAACTGGTGTGTAACATCTGACGCAGGCGTAGAGGCTATGTGCAAGGATATGGGATTCGTGATTCCGTTTAACTCCAACCTTGAGTCTGAGAATACACTTGTAAATGAAGCGAACAAGTACATGGAAGACGGCAAGACACCTGTGACATGGGTATTCTCAACAATGCCGTCCGAAGAGTGGAAGAACGGCGTGGGATCAGCTCTTACGGCTTATGCAGCTGACCAGACAGATGCGAACTGGGATGCAGTTGTAACCGCATTCGTAGACGGATGGGCAACAGAGGCAGCGGCAGCAAAATAAAGGTGCACAGTTCTTACAGTGAAGTAGAAACAGTGATATAAAGAACAGAAAGCGGCGGGCAGAGGAACGGTCTGAACGCCGCTTTTTAAAAGGAGGACGACTTTATGGAAAAAGCGATCCGGCGCTATATGCCGATTTTTGTACTCCCCACATTCTGTGCATTTATACTGGGATTTATCGTTCCGTTTATCATGGGAATCTGGCTGTCGTTCTGTGAGTTTACCACAGTTACGGACGCGAAGTTTGTGGGTCTGTCAAACTATATAGAAGCATTTAAGGATACGATATTCAGGCATTCATTCTGGTACACGGTGCTGTTTGCAGTGGTATCCCTTATCGTGATCAATGTGGTTGCGTTCGCGCTGGCACTGGCGCTGACGCAGAAGATGAAAGGAACGAATATTTTCCGTACGATCTTCTTCATGCCGAACCTGATCGGAGGAATTGTACTCGGATATATCTGGCAGCTGATCTTCAACGGAATCCTGGCGAAATATAGTACAGCGTTGGGATTAAATGAATGGTATGGTTTCTGGGGCCTGATCATCCTGGTGAGCTGGCAGCAGATCGGTTATATGATGATCATCTATATCGCGGGACTTCAGTCTATTCCCGGCGATGTGATGGAGGCGGCGCAGATCGACGGCGCTTCCGGCATCCAGCGGCTGTTCCGCGTGACGATCCCGATGATGATGCCGTCCATTACGATCTGTATGTTCCTGTCCATCACAAACGGATTCAAGCTCTTTGACCAGAACCTGTCGCTGACAGCAGGAGAACCGGCGAAGATGTCTGAGATGATGGCGCTGAATATCTTCAATACATTCTATGGACGTACCGGATGGGAAGGCGTCGGACAGGCGAAGGCTGTGATCTTCTTCGTGATTGTAGTTGCGATCGGCATGATCCAGCTCCGCGCGACACGCTCAAAGGAGGTGCAGCAGTAAATGAAAAAGAAAAAGACTCTGAGCCTGATCGGTACAGGCGTATTTACAGTACTCGGTCTGATCTATATCGCGCCGATCTTGATCGTGCTTATGAATTCATTTAAGAAGAAGGTCTATATCAATAAGGAACCGTTTACGCTTCCGACAGAGAAGACATGGAACGGAATTGAAAACTACCTGACAGCGATCGACAAATACGACCTTCTCAGCTCAGTTGGCTGGACTGTGTTCATCACAGTGGGCTCCGTGCTGGTGATCCTCGTGTGCACATCCATGTGCGCATGGTATATCACAAGGGTAAAGACCAGATTTACAAAAGCCCTTTACCTGCTGTGCGTATTTTCAATGGTTGTTCCCTTCCAGATGGTAATGTTTACACTGTCTCTGGTTGCGGACAGAACCGGTCTGAATACACCGTGGGGAATTATCATTATTTATCTTGGATTCGGAGCCGGGCTGGCAGTGTTCATGTTCTGCGGATTCGTGAAATCCATCCCGCTTGAGATCGAAGAGGCGGCAATGATCGACGGATGTACGCCGCTGCGCACCTTCTTCAACGTAGTGCTTCCGATCATGAAACCGACTTATATTTCCGTAGGAATCCTGGAGACCATGTGGATCTGGAATGATTTCCTGCTTCCGTATCTTGTGCTGGATCTGAACAAATTCAAGACGATCTCCATCGCCATCCAGTATATGAAGGGAAGCTACGGACGTGTGGATATGGGCGCGATCATGGCAGCGCTGATCCTGGCGGTCATCCCGGTTATCATTTTCTACCTGGCATGCCAGAAACACATCATCAAAGGTGTAGCTGCAGGAGCCGTAAAAGGATAAAAACTTTACTTTTACCGGAAAGTCTTTTATACTCAAGACAAGTGAATACAATCAGAAATGGCATAGTGATTCACTATGCTTTTTCTGTTTTACAGAGACAGAGGGAGCTGATGGAGATGAAGAGTGAAAAGAATACCAGGGGGAAAAGGTTAAGCCGTGAAAAAGAAGCGCTGTACGGGCTGCAGAGAAAGATACTCAGCCTGATTGTGTTCGCGGCCATAGCCGCTGTGAGCCTTGTGGTAATACGGGGGATCCTGCTGGATAATGCGCAGAGAATGGGAAATGAGATGGCGCACAGTTATTCGGCGGAAGGGGAACGTAACCTGACGGCTTATGAGACGCTGATGCAGGTCACGACAGAGTATATTGACAACCAGCTGGAGTCGAGCGGTGATCCGGAAGGAAGAATCCAGATGTATCTGCAGATGGTCAGCCACACGCTGGGGGATAATGTGATCGATCCGTATGTTGTGATTGATGGGAAGATTATCGCCGCAAATCCGTGGGAGGGTGATGAAGAATACGATATATACCAGACAGAATGGTATCAGAAAGCCATGGAAGCTGATGGGGAGATTATATATACAGACGGATATAAGGACGCGATTACAGGGGAAACGATCGTAACGATTGCCAAGAAGAGCAAAGAGGGAACGGTTGCGTCCTTTGACATTAATCCATCGCAGTTCCGGAGAAATGTGGAGGATTATGATAATCTTCCGGAAGGAAGCGCATATTTTCTGTGTGATTCTTCCGGACAGCTTCTGTATGAAGAGACAGAGAGCGAAGTATCCCGGGATGCGCTTCAGCAGTACATGGATATACTGATTGGGAAAATAGAAGACGGGGATTTTCCCCGGACAAATGCTTATGTGCATAACCCGGCGGGAGAAAAACGGGCTGCGTATTATGACGTGGCCGGAAACGGATGGATCTCTATTATTACCATGCCGTATAATTCACTCCTGCAAGGTGTGCAGACGCTGTCGATCTGGTTTCTGGGAATTCTGGTGATTTTCCTTGTCGCACTGGTTATACTGACTCTCAGAGAAAATAAAATGACGATGAATTACCGGAGGACTAATGAAACAGTGCGTGTTCTCGGAAATTCATATTATGCAATTTATCGTGTCGATTTTGCGAGCAGTACATATGAAATGATCAAGGGATCCGATTATGTAAGAGAAAGAATTCCGGTAAACGGAGATTATGAACTGCTGTTGAAAATCGCAGGTGAAGTCATGCGCGCAGATGTATTTCAGGACTTCCGGGTCAGCTTTTCAATCGATAATATCCGGAAACTTGTAGCGGGAAGAACGCGGGATTATGGAGGGGACTTTTTACGAAAATTTGGCGATGAATACCGGTGGGTAAACGTCAGGGTACTTTTTGATGAATCTTTGAATCCTGAAGAAGCGGTGCTCTGCTTCAGGGAAGTTGATGAGGAGAAAAAAGCACAGTTAAAACAGATTCAGCTCCTGAGAGAATCCCTTCAGACAGCGAAAGAGAGCGAGGAGTCTAAAAATTCATTTTTTTCCAATATGTCGCATGACATGCGTACTCCTCTGAATGCGATTATCGGTCTGTCGGAGCTGGCGCAGAAACATATCGGTGATCCGGAAAAAGTACGGGAATATATGCGCAAGATAAATTATTCGAGTCAGCAGCTGCTGAGTCTGATCAATGATATTCTCGAGATGTCCAGAATGGGAAGCGGCAAACTGTCAATGACAATTCAGCATTTTAACTTGAAAAAATGTATTCAGGACTGTGTTGACATTTTTCAATCCCAGGCAGAACAGCAGGAGAAAAAATTCAGCGTGGACATCGAGATGCATACGACCGAGGTATATGGGGATTCATTCAGGCTTACGCAGGTGCTCAACAATCTGCTGTCAAACGCAGTAAAATTCACAAAGCCGGGCGATAGAATTGCTCTTACAGTCAGAGAGATTGAACAGTCAGAATATACAAAATATCAGATTGTTGTGGAAGATACAGGTGCCGGTATGTCGGAGGAATTCCTGGACAAGATCTTTATTCCTTATGAGAGAGAAACCCGGTTCGGTGCGAGGAACATAGCGGGAACAGGACTGGGAATGCCGATTACCAAGAATATTATCTCCCAGATGAATGGAGAAATCTCTGTGGAAAGTGAGCTTGACAGAGGAAGCAGATTTACGGTTACGCTGCCGTTTAAAGGGATTAGAAATGGAGAAAACAAGGAGGACCAGAGAAGAGGAAGTCGGGAAGACGGTAAAAAGCCGGAACAGCAGGAAGAGGATTTCCTTAAAGGGAAAAAGATTCTGCTGGCGGAAGATAATGAGATCAACATGGAAATCGCATGTGAACTGTTATCCATGTATGGCGCGGAGATTGTGAAGGCGTGGAACGGCAGAGAGGCAGTGGATGCTTTTCATGATTCAGAGGAAAATGAATTCTACGCTATCCTGATGGATATGCAGATGCCGGAGATGGACGGCTGCGAGGCGGCGCGTCTGATCCGGAAGATGAGGAGAAATGACGCGAAATCCGTTCCAATTATTGCGGTGACTGCCAACGCGTTTGCGGAAGATCTTGCGGCGACGTCAGCGGCAGGGATGAACGCGCATGTATCTAAACCGATTGATTTTAAGGTGCTTTGCCGGACACTGAGGGAACTGGATCAGGATTGATAGATAAAAACTGGCATGAAATGTGAAAGGCGGTAATGTCATGAGGACAGTAATCGTAGATGGGCAGCCGGATGATCTGGAAAAGGTAAAAAACATACTGACAGATATGGAGATGGAGCTCGAAATAGTGGGAACAGCCTCCGATGGCAGAGCCGGGTACAAGCTGATTGCAGAAGAGCGTCCGGATCTGGTAATTACAGATGTTCATCTGCCCGGGATGAACGGGCTGACCATGCTGAAGAAACTGAGAAGCGAGCAGATCCGGGCAAAGGTTCTTATCCTTACTGGAAATCAGGATTTTTCAGAGGCGCGTCAGGCGATAGCGCTGGGGGTAGATCAGTATCTTTTGAAGCCGGTTAAAAAGAATCAGGTCAGGCATGCGGTTGCCCAGATCGCCGAAAAGCTCGCCCAGGAACAGGCAATGGAAGAAACATTTACTGTTGAAAATATATTTGCCGCGTGTCTGAACGGGAGAAACGGAAAAAAGTGGCAGCTGCGGTATATGATGAAGGAAAGGTTCGGGTTTACACTGGATGATCCGGGAGCTGTGATGACGGTATGGCTCGGAAGCGGTTATACGCAGTACAGAGAGAATGTGCGTACAATTCTGGAAAGTGCGGGAAGAACACAGAGAATGTCAGTGTGCGTGCTGGAAATTGATATCTGGAGAACGCTGGCAGCTGTTGTCTATCGGGTCTCAGAAGATGAAAGAGAGTATCAATTTGCAGCGGAGCATATAGTTCCGCTTCTCAGCCGGAGCGTCAGTGGAGCTGTTGTGTGTATGTGGAAAGCGCTGCCGCATTTGAACGAAATGCTGGACGGGGTGAGAACGCTGAGAAATCTGTGTGAATGGAACCTGGGATTTGACAGGGGAAGGTTGATCAGGCCGGAGGATATTGAGAAACTGGAGCCGGTTCCCCTTCATTATCCGGTCGAGCTGGAGGAGCGCCTGCGTAAAGTGGTGGCGGTTTCTGACGGAGAAGAGATAAAACGCTGTTTTTACAGACTGTATGATCTGTTCCGCAGGGAAGAACATGCACCCGGAGAGATCAAGGAATGTCTGATTCGCTTCAGCATGGCTGCGCTGGATGCGTATAAGGCAAGAAATGTCGTAGAATCGGAAGTGAAAATACAGAATTCTATGCAGATGATTGCAGAAGCCGTGAGCTGGGAGCAGGTGAGATCTGCCATGGAGATATTTTTGGGACAGATTTCGCAGGACGCATTTGCGGACAGCGGCGATGAGGAATTGAGTCCGCTTGTGAGAAGCGCGATACAGCTGGTGAGAAAATATTACGATCAGGGAATTACACTGGAAGAGACTGCGGACAGACTGTTTGTATCAGAAGAATATCTGAGTACTCAGTTTAAAAAAGAAACAGGAAAAGGATTTGCAGAGACTGTCAGGGGACTGCGAATAGAGCGGATAAAAGGGCTGCTCGTCAACACGCATTTGAAGCTGAATCAGATCGCGGAGCTCACCGGATATGCGGATCCGAAATATATGAGCCGCGTGTTTAAGGAGGCGGTGGGAATGCTGCCGACAGAGTACAGAAAAGCGTCGCATTGAATGTTTCAGATGGGATAATCCATTAAAAAAGTACACCTTTCTGAAAAATTTCCCCCTTTTTGAGATGGAGAAATATGGTAATATCGTAGCGATAACCAGAGAGAAAAGCTTGAAGCATTTTTCACAGTACGATTCAAAGAAGAGGTGAATTTAAGAATGAACGAAATGAAGGTTACTTTTAAGAGCCCTGATGAAATCCTTGAATTTGTGAACACAGTCTCCAAGTATGAATTTGATATGGACATGCGCAGAGGCCGGGCTGTAGTTGACGCAAAATCGATTCTTGGAATAATGAATCTCGGACTTAATAATGTAATTGAGTTGAAAATGTATGCAGATGACTGTGCGGAACTGCAGGAGAAGATCGCGAAGTATGCGGCTTAATAATAGAAGATACAGTTTTAAATGCGCGGCTCAGATGTAGCAGTTTCGGTCATAAGGACGGCTGGAAAACTGTAAAATATGGAATGATATATCCCCGGGAGTTTTCATTCTGGCACTGCTTTGATGTCAGTGAAAAAAGGAAACGGACCGGGGATTTGTTGTCTCAGTGCCAGGCTGTGAGAAGAAACATTTGGTGTGGAGGATTTTTGTCCGGCGGAAAGGCTTGTAAAACCGGGTGTCCTCCTCTATAATATGAAAGAGAGAAAGCGGCCGAAGAGCCGTATTTTACAGGAGGATAACCTTGAAGAACGAATTAGTAATCGTCCTTGACTTCGGCGGGCAGTATAACCAGCTCGTGGCGAGACGTGTCAGGGAGTGTAATGTGTACTGTGAGATTTACTCTTACAGGACGGATCTTGAGAAAATTAAGGAAATGAACCCGAAAGGAATCATCCTGACAGGGGGACCGAACAGCTGTTATCTGCCGGAGTCACCGACTTATACAGATGAGCTGTTCAAGCTCGGCATTCCGGTGCTGGGACTCTGCTACGGCGCACAGCTTATGATGCATGTGCTCGGCGGCGAGGTGAAGAAGGCCGATGTCAGAGAGTACGGAAAGACGGAAGTGCTGATTGACAAGACAGCTTCCAAAGTATTTGAGGGTGTCTCCACACCGACTGTGTGCTGGATGAGCCATTTCGATTACATCGCGCAGGTGGCTCCGGGATTCGAGATCACAGCCCATACAGCTGACTGTCCGGTGGCTGCGGCAGAAAACGAAGCAGAGAAACTCTATGCGATTCAGTTCCATCCGGAAGTGCTTCACACAGTAGAAGGAACGAAGATGATCAACAACTTCGTGAAAAATGTGTGCGGATGCGTGGGCGACTGGAGAATGGATTCCTTTGTGGAGAGCTCCATCGAGGCGATCCGCGAGAAGGTAGGGGATGGAAAAGTGCTGCTGGCATTATCCGGCGGTGTGGATTCCTCCGTGGCAGCAGGTCTGCTCTCAAGAGCGATCGGAAAACAGCTGACATGCGTGTTCGTGGATCACGGACTTCTCCGTAAAAATGAAGGCGACGAAGTGGAAGCAGTCTTCGGACCGGAAGGAGATTTTGATCTGAACTTTATCCGTGTCAACGCGCAGCAGAGATATTATGACAAGCTGGCAGGCGTGGAAGAGCCGGAACAGAAACGTAAGATCATCGGCGAGGAATTCATCCGTGTGTTTGAGGAAGAGGCGAAGAAAATCGGCGCCGTGGATTTCCTCGCACAGGGAACAATTTATCCGGATGTGGTTGAGAGCGGTCTGGGCGGAGAGTCCGCTGTGATCAAGTCTCACCATAACGTGGGAGGTCTGCCGGATTACGTAGATTTCAAAGAGATCATCGAGCCTCTCCGCGACCTCTTCAAAGACGAGGTGCGCAAGGCTGGTCTTGAACTGGGCATACCGGAAGATCTGGTATACCGCCAGCCATTCCCGGGACCGGGACTGGGAATCCGTATCATCGGCGAAGTGACTGCTGAAAAGGTGCGGATCGTACAGGATGCGGACGCGATCTACAGAGAAGAGATCGCAAAAGCCGGACTGGACAGAGAGATCAACCAGTACTTCGCGGCGCTGACGAATATGCGCTCCGTAGGTGTTATGGGAGATGAGAGAACTTATGATTACGCCGTGGCGCTCAGAGCAGTGAAGACGATTGACTTCATGACAGCTGAGGCGGCTGAGATCCCGTTTGAGGTGCTGCAGAAAGTAATGAGCAGGATCATCAATGAGGTGAAGGGCGTTAACAGAGTGTTCTATGATCTGACGAGTAAGCCGCCGGGGACGATAGAGTTCGAATAGTATTATATCGTTTATTTTATATGGCAGGTAATCTTTGGGGTTGCCTGTCATATTTCAAATTGTATTGAATATAATTTTTTGGTTGTTATGAGAAGGCGTATATTACTAAAAAATGAGAGGTCTACTAAATAAATTTGGAAAAGAGATGTGTACAAAAATATGAATGAAGTTGTGTATCATTATTGTAGTGTAGAAACTTTTTTTAATATTGTTAAAAATTCAAGTATATGGCTTTCAGATATTGCAAAATCAAATGACTATCAAGAGTGTGTAAGATGCAGGGAGATTGTAAATAATGAGATAGAAGAATATCTGAGAGATGATGTTGAAGCATTAAAAGTATGGAGAACATGGTATGAGGAAGGGGCATATAGTTATTCTTCAACGAAAACATTCTGTGTATGCTTTTCTGGAAGTAAAGATAAATTGAGCCAATGGAGGGGATATGCACAAGATGGAAAAGGAGTAGCAATTGGCTTTGATAAGGAACTTCTTGAAGAACTAAATCAGATAAGTGAATTTCATATTGCTTTTGGAAAAGTGCTTTATGATAACCCGGAGGAATATGTGCAGGGGATAATTGCAGATAATATAAAAAAATTTGAATATAAGAGTGTAGGACATGTTGCCCTTGAGCTAAGCGAGAATTATAGAATGCAATTTCCATTTGTAAAAAATCCGGGTTTTAAAGAAGAGAATGAATGGAGAGTAGTAGTATGCTCAGGGATAGGACACTATAATATACCAAGTTCAGATAATATTCTTTTTTCCAAGGTTAAATATAGAACGGCAAATAATAAATTGGTACCATATATAGAAATGAATTTCGAAAAAGTTAAACAAAATATTATCAAGGAAATATTTATTGGTCCTAAATCAGAGGTGGAAGTTGAGGATGTAATAAATCTTCTGAGTTATTATGGATATTATGATGGTATAGAAGAAGAATATAATTCTCATACACCAGTTGATATTCAAAAATCATACACTACATATCGATGAGAAATGTGCGGTTAAAAGAAAATTTCGGAAATTAAGGATACGATAAAGGCTGTTGCAGCAGGTAAAATTTACGTTATCGCTTTTTGAGATTTTATAATATAAAAAATTTTTCAGAAGAATTAGCATGAGGAACAGAAGTATGGATAGAAAGATTACCAAAACATATGGTTTGTCTGAATGAAGATAAATTTCTGGGATCGAGACAGATGATCAGTATATTATTCATGAATAAGTTATCGCAAGAGTTGTTTGAAAAGGAGCACTATGAGAAAAGAACAAAAATTGAATATGATTTTTAATAATTTAGCGGACGGATTGAATATTACCCAAACAATGTTGAAAAAAGCTGAAACAGCTTATAACGCATTAGGTGAGCATATTAAAAATTCGAATGAAGAATGGGATGTTACGGTATACCCACAGGGATCCTTTCAATTGGGAACAGTAATAAAACCTGTTAATGATGAAGAACAGTATGACGTGGATTTAGTAGTATTAGTAAAGACACCACGTTATGAAGCGAAGACACTTAGAGAAGAAGTTCTTCAGATTTTGGAGAGTCATGGAAGATATGAGGGAAAAATCGAAAACAAGAAGCCTTGTATTCGTATACAATACGCTGATT